>JAICNY010000214.1 GCA_025930955.1 Thermoleophilia bacterium | reverse complement strand
GGTGACATCGCGGTCATGGGCTCCGCCCAGGACCCGTGCGCCGCGACGGGTAACTACGTCAACGGCTGATCCTGCAACGAGGGCGCCGCGCCCGCGCGGTGCGGCGCCCTCGTGCGCGCCCTAGACTCGCGGCCGTGAACGCGCCGCAGGACATCGCGCACGACTACATCCGGCTCGGGCTCGCGCTCGACCGGCACGTCGACGGCTTCGTGGACGCGTACTTCGGGCCGGAGGAGCTCCGCGAGGAGGCGCGGCAGGGCCCGCCCAGCGAGCCGGCCCGCCTTGCCGAAAACGCCGACCGGCTCCTCGAGCGCGTCGCCGCCGACGGGCTCGACCCGCAGCGTGCGCGGTGGCTCACGGCGCAGCTCTCGGCGTGCCGGACGGTCGCGGGCCGCCTCGCGGGCGAGGCGCCGACCTGGGAGGAGGAGGTCGAGCGCTGCTTCGGGGTCCGCCCGGCGCGGGTATCCGAGGAGCGGTTCCGCGAGGCGCACGCGCTCCTCGACGAGGCGCTCCCGCCGGGCGGCTCGCTCCGCGACCGGTACGCCGCGTGGATCGACGCCCAGCTCGTCCCGCCCGAGCGGCTGACGGAGGCCGCGGAGCGCGTCGCCGGGCTGCTCCGCGACGCGACGCGCGAGCTCGTCGACCTGCCGGTGGAGGAGGGCTTCGACCTCGAGCTGGCCGAGGACGTTCCCTGGCTCGCCTTCAACTTCTACCTCGGCGGCTTCCGCAGCCGGGTCGCGCTCAACCGAGGCCGGCCGATCTGGGCGCCGTGGCTCGTCGACGTCGTCGCCCACGAGCTCTATCCGGGCCACCACACCGAGCGGGTCGTGAAGGAGCGGCTCCTCGTCCGAGAGCGCGGCTTCCTCGAGGAGACGATCGTGCTCGCGCTCGCGCCGCAGGCGCTTGTCATGGAGGGGATCGCGATGCTCGCGCTCGAGACGGCGCTCGGAGACGAGCCACACGAGGCGGCCGCGGAGCGGCTGCGGCCGCTCGGCTTCCGGTACGACGTCGAGGGTTCGGCCCGCGTCCAGCGGGCGGAGGCGCTGCTCGAGGAGGTGGGCCTGAACGCCGCGCGGATGCTTCACCAGGACGGCCGGCCGGTGGAGGAGGTCCGCGAGTACGTGGCGACCTGGTCGGTGAAGCCCGCGGCCGTCGTCGATCACATCGTCGAGTTCGTCCGCGACCCGACCTGGCGCACGTACATCGCCACGTACAGCCGTGGGCTCACGCTGTGCCGGCGCTATGTGAACGGCTCGCGCGAGCGGTTCGCGACGCTCCTCTCCGAGCAGCTGACACCGGCCGAGCTCGAGGCCGACTAGCATCGCCGCAGTGCGAATCGCGATCGCGGGCGGACACGGCCAGATCGGGCTGCGGCTCACGCGGCTGCTGAGCGGCCGCGGCGACGACGTTCTCTCGCTGATCCGCAATCCCGACCACTCGGGCGACGTCCGGGAGGCCGGCGGGGAGCCTGTCCTCTGCGATCTCGAGGCGGCCGACGAACGGGAGGTCCAGGCGGCGATCAAGGCGGCCGACGCGGTCGTCTTCGCCGCCGGCGCCGGCCCCGGCAGCGGCTCCGCCCGCAAGGAGACGATGGACTACGGCGGCGCCGTGAAGCTCATCGCCGCCGCGAAGGCCGCCGGCGTCGCGCGCTACGTGATGGTCAGCTCCATGGGCGCCGACCCCGACGTGCGGGGCGACGACACCTTCAGCGTCTACCTGCGTGCGAAGGGCCGCGCGGACGCCGAGCTCGCGGCGAGCGGGCTCGACTACACGATCGTCCGCCCCGGCAGGCTGACCGACGGGCCCGGGACGGGCCGGGTGCGGCTGGGCGAGGGCGTGCCGCGCGGCGCCGTCCCTCGCGACGACGTGGCCGCGGCGCTCGCCGAGATCCTGCACACGCCCGCGACCGTGGGTAGCAGCCTCGGGCTCACGTCGGGAGACAGGCCGGTCGCCGAGGCGGTCGCCTCTCCCGAGTAGCCCGGCCGTCGCCGCCGATCTCCCTCCGTCGAGGGACGAGGCGGCGCCGCGGCGAGCCGAGTCGAGATCCGATGAGGCTGCCGCCGCTCGCCGTCGCCGCCGCAATGGCATTCCTGGCCGTCGCCGTGTTCGGCTTCGGGCACGCGATCGGCGCCTGGGACGCGCCCGCCGTCGCCGAGCCGGGAACGACGACCGGGCCGGTCGCGCGGGCGCAGGACGAGGCTCCGGAGACGAAGGAAACGCCGCGCAAGCGCCGGAAGAAGGACGGGGGCGAGCCGCGGCAGGCGGCGCTCCCCGCGTCGGCGGTGGGGAAGCTCGACGAGCTGTGCCGCCGCTCCCGCGTCCACGCCGAGCGCCTGACGGCCGGTGGCCCGCCGACGAGCGAGCGGGCCCTCCGCCGGTTCCTCGAGCGGCTCGAGCGGGTCTCGGCAAGCTACAACGCCGAGGCGCTCGAGATCCTCGCCCCGCATGCGGACGACCGGCGCGCCCGTGCGCTCGCCCGGCTCTTCGAGCGCGAGGAAGAGGTCTTCGGCCGGCTCCGCGCCGCCGTTCCCGGCCTCCACTCCCCGGCCGGCCGCGCCCGGTTCGAGCGCCGCCTCGCCGCGCTGACCACGGTCGGGTTCGACCAGGCGCGGGCGCTCGTCGCCCTCGGCGCGCGCGAGTGCGACCCGGCGACCATCGGCTGACCCGAGCGGCCCGAGCGCTCGACGACGATTCCCGATCTCGCTCTAGCGGCCGGACGGGTTGCAGAGCGACAGGCCGCCGTGGCTGCCCGGGATGTGCCCGCCCGCCCCGAGCATCCCCGCCTTCGCGAGCGGCACGATGTGGTGCGCGGCGTAGTCGCTGTGTCCGGGGCCGCCCGAGACGTTGCACGGGCCTGCGTTGTGGTCCGCAGAGGCAGGGGCGGCCAGTACGAGAGCGCTCAGGATGGCGACGACCAGGACGAGCATGCGGATCGGCATGAGACTTCCTCTCGGTCGTGTGCTGACGTCGGTCCGTACGCGCCGGCACCGCCGTTTGGATTCCGGGGACTCGATGCCTGGGCTGCGCGCCCTCGTGACGCCATCGTCGCGATCGCCCGCCGGGCGCGCGACTACGCGACCCCGAGGTAGACCCAGGGCGACGCGCCGCCGGCGACGCCTGCCAGTCCCCGGCGCTGCTCCCGTCGTCGAGCGCGCAGCCGGCCGCGAGTCCGGCGACGGCGGATCCCACGACAACTACCAGCAGGCACCTGCGCGTGTCCGCGCCCTTCGAGTCGCATGCGAACGGGGCCGCCGGGGGCGCGGCCGACCGGCTGTCCGGTCAGTCTCGCCGGACGAGGCGCCG
>JAICNY010000060.1 GCA_025930955.1 Thermoleophilia bacterium | reverse complement strand
CCGGAACCGAGCCTGCAGCTCCTCCGCGTACGCGCGCGGCGCGTAGGCACGCGATCCGTACAGCCGCTCGTATCGGTCGGCAAGCTCCGGATACGCACCCCGCAGCCAGGGGACGAAGTGCTCGCGGATCCCGCTCCGGACGTGCAGCGGGATCACCCCCGCGCCGCTGATCCCCTGCGCCGCGATCTCCCGCACGACTTCCGACAGGTGCTCGTCGTCGTCCGTGAGCCCCGGCAGCACCGGTGCGACGAGGACGGACGTCCGGATCCCGGCCGCCGCGAACCGCCCGAGGATCTCGAGCCGCTTCCGGCCCGGCGGCGTCCCCGGCTCGACGACGCGCCGAACGTCCTCGTCGAGCGTCCCCACGCTCATCGCGACCGAGACCTCCGTCACGGCCGCAAGCCGCTCGAACAGGTCGAGGTCGCGAACGATCATCGTCGACTTCGTCAGCATCGAGATCGGGTTCCGGGCGTCCGCGAACGCCTCGAGCACCCCGCGCGTCAGCCGGTAGCGCCCCTCGCAGTGCTGGTACGGGTCGGTCGCCGTCCCCATCGCCACCGGCTCGCCCGCCCAGCGCGGCGACGCGAGCTCACGGCGGAGGACTTCGACGACGTTCGTCTTCACGACGATCTTCGTCGAGAAGTCCTCGCCCACCCCGAGGTCGAGATACGCATGGAAAGCCCGCGCGAAGCAGTAGTTGCACGAATGCGTGCAGCCGCGGTACGGGTTGACCGTCCAGCGGAACGGCACGCGCGCCGCGTCCGGCACACGGTTGAGCGCCGTCTTGCAGATGTCCTCGAGGAACGAGACGCGCCCCACGCGGGAAGTGTAGACGAACGTACGTTCGTGCGCGAATCGGCTACGCGGCCTCGCGGAGCGCCTCGAGCTCGCGGCTCACCGCCAGCCGCGACAACGCCTCCTGCTCGATCTGCCGCACCCGCTCGCGCGTGAGCCCGAGGTCGCGGCCGATCGACTCGAGCGACTGCGGGTCCTGCCCGCCGAGCCCGTACCGCAAGCGCAGGATGTCGCGCGCGCGGTCGGGCAGGTCGTCGAGCGCCTGGCGGAGCGCCTCCTCCCGGAGGCTCACGTCGATCTCCTCCTCCGGCATGTCGCTCTCGCCCGCGAAGAGCTCGCCGAGCGCCGTCCCGTCGTCGTCGCCGACCGGCTTGTCGAGGCTCGTCACCGCACGCGCCGCGGCGCGCACCTCGCGCACCTGCTTCACGCTGAGGCGCGCGGCCCTCGCGATCTCCTGGTCGGTCGGGTCGCGCCCGAGCTTCACGACGAGCTCGCGCTCCGCCCGCGCGATCCGCTGCTCGCGCTCGACGATGTGGACGGGGATCCGGATCGTCCGCGACTTGTTCGCCACGCCGCGCTGGACGGCCTGGCGGATCCACCACGTCGCGTACGTCGAGAACTTGAAGCCCTTCCGCCAGTCGAACTTCTCGACCGCGCGGATGAGCCCGATGATCCCTTCCTGGATGAGGTCGAGGAGCGAGAGCCCGTGGCCCTGGTAGCGCTTTGCGATCGAGACGACGAGCCGGAGGTTCGCGTTCACCATCTGCTCCTTCGCCTGCTCGTCGCCGCGCTCGATGCGCTTCGCGAGGGCCACCTCCTCGTCCGCGGTCAGGAGCTTGTGCCGGCCGACCTCGTTCAGGAAGAGCTGGAGCGCGTCGGTCGTCGACGAGGCGAGGTCGCCGTTCACGTAGGTCGGCGACGCGCCTTCGCGGCCGCAGTCGTCGGTCACCTCGATCCCGCGCGAGTCGAGCTCGTCGAAGAGCGCCTCGGTCGCGTCGTCGTCGAGGCCGAGCTCCTGGACGAGCGCGGTCGCCTCCCCGAGGTTCACGCAGCCCGCCTCCTCGCCGCGGTCGACGAGCGCCTCGATCTGCGCGCGCGCGACGTCGTCGTGGGCCTGGGAATCCGCCATGCGTCAAGCCTTTCCCGCTCCGCCGCGCGGCTAACGCGCGGGCGAAAGCCCTCCTGTGGGGGATGCGACGCCGCGCGGCCTCGCCGACGGTGGGAGAGAACCCCGACGGAATGCTCCTGCGGCCGGGCCTTCCAGACGCTTCATGGATCCCACGCCGCACCGTCTCACTCGCACGCTCTTCCGGATCGCCTTCGCGGCGGCGCTCTCGCTCGCCGTGCTCACGGCCGGTCCCGCCGGCGCGGGCCCCGCCGGCCCGACGCTCATCGGCCCGGCCGACGGCGCCGCGGTCGAGACCCTCCCGGTCTTCGCCTGGCAGGCGGTCGCGAACGCCGACCGCTACGAGCTCGAGCTTTCCGCCGACCCCGGCTTCAACTCCGCGATCGCCACAGTGAGCACGCGCAACACGCGCGCGACGCTCAAGACCGCGATCGCGAACGGGACGTACTACTGGCGCGTCCGCGCCGTCACCGCGGCGGGCGCGCTCGGCTCGTGGTCGGCGTCCCGCGTCGTCGAGATGGCGTGGACGGCGAACCCGTCGCTCCTCTCGCCCGGCGACGGCGCGATCCTCGACTACCCGTCGGACGCGCTCCGGCTCTCGTGGACGCCGGTCGAGGGCGCGAGCGAGTACCTCGTGCGCATCGCGACCGACCCCGCGCTCGGCTCCCTCATCTGGGCGAGCGGGCCGGTGAAGACGGCCGCGACCGGCTACACCCTCACCGCGCCGATCGCCCCCGGGACGTACTACTGGGCGATCACGCCGCTCAACGCCCAGGGCCACGCCGGGACGCCGTCGAGCACGCAGTCGTTCCAGTGGCGGTGGCCGTCGACGACGACGCCGATCTTCACCGACCTGGGGCCGCAGCCCGAGATCATCGACCCGTTCTTCTCCTGGCCGCGCGTGCCCGGTGCCGCGGGGTACGAGGTCGAGGTCAACTCCTCCTCCGACTGGGCCCCCGGCTCGAGGGTCTGCTGCGACGCCGTCCGGTTCGGGACGGGCATCTCGACCCTCGGGCTCTCGCTCGCACCGCTCGTGCAGCTCGACAACAACACGTACTACTGGCGCGTCCGCCCGATCGACCCGAGCGGGAACGCGGGCTCGTGGAGCGTCGGCCCGTCGTTCACGCAGACCTTCGCGAACACCCCGCCGACGCCCGCGCCGAGCGTGAAGAACCTCCGCGTGCGCGACAACGTCGGCGACCCGTACGACGGCCTCGACCCCGCGTCCGTCCCGTACCCGATCTCGACCGCCGCGCCGGTTTTGACCTGGAACCCGGTACCCGGCGCGTCCTCGTACCAGGTGGACGTCACCCCGTACGAGGGCGGCGCCTGCGACTGGAGCTACCCGACGACCGGCCACTGGGTGAAGACGACGACCACGAACGCGTGGACGCCGCTCGGCTGGAGCTGGAACAACGTGAAGCCGTTCCCGAACGCGGCGTCCGTCTCGAACGAGACGACCTCGCTCGTCGCCGGACGGACGTACTGCGCGCGCGTCCGCCCGCAGGACGGCGCCTCCGCCGCCGGCGGGCCGCTCGTGTCGGGCGACTGGACGTACCTCCCGGCGAACAACTCGCCGGCGTTCACGTGGACCGGCTCCCCCGCCCCGGGCGCGTGCTCGTGCGAGCTCGCGGCGTCGGACTACAACACGCCGGTCACGGGGTCGACGCTCGCGCGGATGCCGCTCTTCACGTGGGACGCGATCCCCGGCGCGCAGAGCTACTTCGTCCTCGTCTCGCGCGACCCGAACTTCACGAACCTCGTCGACTACGCCTTCACGAAGATCCCCGCGTACGCGCCGCGTACGTCGAACCAGACGAAGGGCTATCCGGACGAGCTCACGTCGTACTACTGGGCCGTCCTCCCCGCCCGGGAGCTCGACGGGAGCGGCGTGTCCGCGAACCCGCTCGACGGGACGCCGCCGTCGTTCGAGAAGCAGGCGGTCCCGCCCACGCTCGTCGCGCCGGACCCGGGCGCGGTGCTCGACGGGCCCACGACGTTCCGCTGGACGAACGCCGAGGCGGCCCGCCGCTACCGGATCCAGGTCTCGCAGGACCCGAGCTTCGCGAACCCGATCGACGACACGGTCACGGACTCGACCGCGTACACGTCGAACACGACGTATCCAGCGAACACGACGCTCTACTGGCGCGTGCGCGCCGACGCGGAGAACGGCACCGGCTACGTCGGGCTCCGCTGGTCGGACACGGGCACGTTCACGAAGCAGCTGCCCGCGCCGGTCCCCGATCCGGGCAACCCGACGGGCGGCGCGCTCATCCCGACGTGGAGCTGGGCGCCTGTCCCGGGCGCGGTCTCCTACGACATCACGGTCGAGGAGCCCGACGGCGACCGGAGGAACTTCGACGACCTTCCCCTCCACGCGTTCACGCCGGTGAAGATGACCGGGGTCGGGATCTTCACCGCCCAGGTGCGCGCGAACTTCCCGACGGCCACGAGCCAGGTCGTGCCCGGGCCGTACTCGCCGCTCATGCCCTTCGCGCGGACGATTCCCGAGCCGGGCGGCGCGTCCGCGGACAAGGGCGCGAACCATCTGCTCTTCGTCTGGAACCCGCGGCCGGGCGCGAAGCAGTATCGGCTCCAGGTCTCCACGCGCGCCGACTTCGCGCTGCCGGTCGAGACCGTCCTGACCCAGGCGCCGAACCACGCGCCCGTGCTGACCCAGCGCGACTACATGGACGGTGGCACGTTCTACTGGCGCGTCGCCGCGATCGACGCGGACGGGAACATCGGCGACTACAGCCCGACGCAGCAGGTCGCGACGACGCAGCGGATCCGGCTCTCCGCGTACGGCTCCCCGTACGTGCGGCGCAAGACCACGATCATCGTCTCGACCCGCACGAGCCGCGGCCCGATCGCCGGCGTCAACGTCCGTCTCTGGGGCGCCGGCCTGCGGGCGCGGACGAAGCGGACGGCCGCCGACGGCCGCGTCACCTTCGGCATCACGCCGAGGAAGCGCGGCAGGATCTACCTCCGCGCCACGAAGGCCGGCTACTTCACGACGCAGACGTCGATCCCCGTCCGCCGCCGCTAGCGATCATCTAGCTCGCGTACTTGCCTGCCGGCCGCGGTCGTGGTCAACTGCGGGGGTACCGGTTGCAACCGTCAGGACTCCGGTGAGCACGCCGCTTCGGCTCTCCGGACGAGGTGCCCGTCCGTTCGACGGGCGTGATCGCGAGCCGCCGTCCCGTCCGGGCCGGTGCTTGCGGGGCCTGGCCGCCGCCGCCGCCTCGCTCTCCCCTCGAGGGGGTCCGGCGGCGGCCCGGGCCGTGCTCGGACAAGATGCGCCTGCGTGCTCGCGCTCTTCCCCGACACCGCCGACGCCGCCGGTGGAGAGCTGTCGCTCGGCGGCGTGCCCGTCTCCCGGCTCGCGGCCGGGCACGCGACGCCGCTCGTCGTCCTCTGCGCGGAGACGCTGAGAGCCCGGGCCCGGGCGTACCGCGACGCGGCGCCGGACGCGCTCGTCGCCTACAGCGTCAAGGCCTTCCCGAACGTCGCCGTGCTGCGGGAGCTCGCGGCGCTCGGGCTCGGGGCCGACGTCTCGACGCTCGGGGAGCTCTCCTTCGCTCTCGCGGCCGGCGTGCCGGGCGAGCGGATCGTCGTCCACGGCAACAACAAGTCGGACGAGGAGCTGCGCGCGGCCGCGGAGGCCGGGGCGCGGCTCGTGGTGCTCGACGCGGAGGACGAGGTCGAGCGGGCGGCCGCGGCCGGTGTCACCCGGGTGCTCGTGCGCGTGACGCCGGGGATCGACGCGGACACGCACGCCGCGATCCGGACGGCGCACGCCGGCTCGAAGTTCGGACTTCCGCCGGAGGCCGCGCTGCGTGCGATCCGGGCTGGACGGTCGGCCGGGCTCGACGTGGCCGGGATCCACGTCCACATCGGCTCGCAGCTCCTCGACACGCAGACGGCGCGCTCGAGCGTCGACTGGGCCGCGGCGTTCGCGGTCGACTGCCGCGCCGAGCTCGGCTGGACGCCTGCCGTGCTGAACGTCGGCGGCGGGCTCGGGATCGCGCACGTCGCGGAGGAGCGTCCGCCGGCGATTCGGGACTTCGTCGGCGCGCTCGCCGGGCGGATCCGGCACGAGTGGGAGCTGCTCGGCCTGCCGCTGCCGTCGCTCGTCTTCGAGCCGGGTCGCTCGGTCGTCGGCCCGGCGGGCGTGACGCTCTACCGGGTGGGCGTCGTAAAGCGCGCGAGCGAGTCGACGACCTGGGTCGCGGTCGACGGAGGGATGTCGGACAACCCGCGCCCGGCGCTCTACGGCGCGCGGCTGACCGCGGTGCTCGCCGAGCGCCTGGACGAGGAGCCCGCCGGCCCGTACACGGTCTGCGGCAAGCACTGTGAGTCCGGCGACGTCCTCGTCGACCGGGTCTCGTTACCGGAGCCGCGCCGCGGTGACCTCCTCGCGGTCCCGGCCACGGGCGCGTACACGCTCGCCATGGCGTCGACGTACAACGCGGTTCCACGGCCCGCCGCGGTGCTCGTGGAGAAGGGCGAGGCGCGCGTGATCCGCCGCCGCGAGACGGTCGCCGAGCTCCTGGCCCACGAGACCTAGTGCACGGTGTCACGTGGACGCCGCGGCGAACGCCTCGACGGTGCGATCGATCTCCTCGTCCCCGTGCGCGAGCGAGAGGAACATCGCCTCGTACTGGCTCGGCGCGACGTAGACGCCGCGCTCGAGCAGGGCGCGGAAGACCGCGGCGTAGCGGTCGGTGTCGCTCGCCCGGGCATCGACGAGGTTCCGCACGGCACCCTCGCGTTGGAAGACGGTCAGCATCGCGCCTACGCGCTGCACCGTCGCGCCCGCCTCGCGCAGGCCGGCCTCGAGCCGCGCGCCGCGGCGCTCGAGCTCCGCGTAGACGGCCGGATCCCGGAGGCGCCGCAGCACCGAGAGCCCGGCCGCCGTCGCGAGCGGGTTCCCGGAGAGCGTCCCCGCCTGGTAGACGTCGCCGGCCGGCGCGAGCCTCTCCATCACGTCGCGCCGTCCACCGAACGCGCCGACGGGGAGGCCGCCGCCGAGGATCTTCCCGAGGATCGTCAGGTCCGGCAGGACGGCGAACCGCTCCTGCGCCCCGCCGCGCGCGACCCGAAAGCCCGTGATCACCTCGTCGAAGACGAGCAGCGCGCCCACCCGGTCGCACACGGCGCGCAGGCCCTCGAGGAAGCCGGGCTCCGGCGGGACGACGCCCATGTTCCCGGCGACCGGCTCGACGAGCACGGCCGCGAGCGACTCGTCCGCTCCCGCCTCGACCGCGGCGAGGTCGTTGTAGGGCGCGACGAGCGTGTCCGCCGTCACCGCGGACGACACCCCGGGCGTCGACGGGATCCCGAGCGTCGCGAGCCCCGAGCCGGCCTCGGCGAGGAGCGCGTCCGCGTGCCCGTGGTAGCAGCCGGTGAACTTGAGAATCCGGTCGCGCCCGGTCGCCGCACGGGCGAGGCGGATTGCGCTCATCGCCGCCTCGGTGCCGGACGAGACGAGCCGGACGCTCTCGATCGACGGCACGGCGTCCGCGATCTTCTCGGCGAGCTCGACCTCGGCCTCGGTGGACGCCCCGAAGCTCGTCCCGCGCCGCGCGGCCGCGACGACCGCCTCGACCGTCTCGGGGTCGGCGTGCCCGAAGAGGAGCGGCCCCCAGGACATGACCCAGTCGACGTAGCGGCGCCCGTCCGCGTCCACGAGGTAGGCGCCCTCGCCGGACGCGGCGAAGAGCGGCGCCTCGAGGCCGACGGACTTCATCGCCCGGACGGGCGAGTTCACGCCTCCCGGGATCCGTGCGAGCGCGCGGCGGTAGAGCTCGCCGCTCGCGCTCAGGCGCGCTCCTCGTCGAGCGCGAAGAGCTCGCGGAGCGCCGCCGCGTACTCCTCGGCGCCCTGGGAGGCGGCCTCCTTCACGCGCACCGTCGGCTCGTGCAGGAGCTTGTTCACGATCTGCGCCGTGAGCGCCTCGACCTCGCGGCGCTCCTCGTCGGACAGCGTGCGCAGGCGCGGCGCGACCCGCTCGAGCTCGGCCTCGCGGATCTCGTCGGCCCGCCGGCGCAGCGCGGTGACGACCGGGACGACCTCGAGCGACCTCAGCCACGCCGCCAGCTCGCCGGCGCCGCTGGCCGCGATCCGCTCGGCGGCCTCCCACTGCTCGTCGCGGTGCGCGAGCGCATCGCCCGCCTCGGGGCCGAGCGCGTCGAGGTCGTAGAGGATCGCGCCGTCGAGGTCTGCGATCGCCGGGTCGAGGTCCCGCGGGACGGCGATGTCCACGAGCAGGAGCGGATGATCCTCGCGGCCGGCGAGCGCCTGCTCCACCTCGTCCGCATGGAGGATCGTCTCGGGACAGCGCGTCGAGCTGAGGACGACGTCGGCGCGCGCGAGTTGCTCCCCGATCCGCTCGAACGGGACGGCCTCGCCGCCGAAGCGCGCGGCGAGCTGCTCGGCCCGCTCGAGCCGGTGGTTCGCGACGAAGACCCGCTCCGCACCGCGCGCGAGGAAGCTCGTCGCGGCCAGCTCGCCCATCTTCCCAGCGCCGATCACGAGGATCCGCTTGCCGTCGAGCTTGCCGATCGTCCGCTCGGCGAGCGCGGCCGCGGCGGCGGGGATCGCGGCGGGGAGCGTGCCGACACCCGTGTCGGTGCGCACCTGCTTCCCGCAGTGGAGCGCATGTTCGAAGAGGCGGTTGAGGACGGGGCCGGTCGTTCCCGCGCCGGACGCGACCTCGTACGCCTCGCGCACCTGGCCGATGATCTGCGCCTCGCCCGGGAGCAGCGACTCGAGACCGGCCGTCACCCGGAACAGGTGGTGCGCCGCCTCGGCGTCGCGGCGCTCCTCGAGCAGCGACTCGAGGTCCGCCTCCGCGAGGCCGGAGCGCCGGGCGAGCGCGCCGCGCGCGACGGCCGCCGCGAGCGCCGCGTCGTGGCCGGCGAGGTAGAGCTCCGTCCGGTTGCACGTCGAGAGGACGGCCGCCTCGAACCCTTCGTCGGCGAGCTGCCGCGCCACGGCGGCGAGCTCGTTCGGCGGCACGTGCAGCCGTTCGCGCACGTCGAGCGCGGCGCTGCGATGGGAGACCCCGACCTGGACGAGCGCAGGCGAGTGACGGCCGTTCGAGCCCACGCCGTGACGCTACCACCCTGCGCGGCGGTGCGGCGCCCGAGCGTGCGCCCGTGCCGGGCACCGGCCGCGTCCCGCCGGGCCGAGCCCGCCCGCGGGAACGTCCTGCAAACCACCCGTTCGGGCCCAAGACGTCATGGCTCCCGGCGGCTCGTCCGGTGCCAGGCACCGGGCGTGGCCCGGCGAGGCGCGTTCGCCCGTCCGCGAAGCCGCGGCTCGCGCGGTTCGCGGACTCGCTCTGAACCGCCGGGCGGTTCTGTTACAACGAGCGCGTGACGGAGCGGCTCGCACGCGCGTCCGCGCTGCACCCGGTGCGGACGCTGCTCGCCTGGGTCGGCGGGATCGTCCTCGCGATCGTGCTCGTGGCCATGCTCCTCGGCGGGAACCTCACGAGCGAGGGAAACGTCACGAACAACCCGGAGAGCGTGCGCGCGAACGCGATCCTCGCGGAGTCGCTCCCGGTCGAGGACACCGCGAGCGAGCTCGTCGTCGTGCGCTCGAACGACGTCCTCATGGTCGACACCGCCGTCCGGCTCGCCGTCGAGGAGATGCTCGCCGAGGCCGGCGACGCGGTCGAGCAGGCCGAGCTCTGGCATGAGACGCAGAACCCGACGCTCCTCTCCGAGGACCGCGCGGCGCTGCTCGTGCCGATCGAGCTCCGCGCGCCCGAGGAGGAGACCGTCGAGGAGCTCGTCGCCGCCGTCCAGGCCGCGGACGAGCGCAGCGAGAACCTGAACTTCGAGGTGACCGGCCGCTACACGACCGGCGCCGACTTCACGGAGGTGTCGGAGCGCGACCTCCAGGAGGGCGAGCTCCGCTTCGGCCTCCCGTCCGCGCTCGTCGTGCTCGTCCTCGTCTTCGGCGCGCTCGTCGCGGCGCTCATGCCGCTCGCGCTCGCGCTCGTCTCGATCATCGTCGCGCTCGGCCTGACCGCGCTCGTCGCCCAGCAGTGGGACCTCTCCGTCTTCGTCGTGAACATGCTCACGGGGATGGGCCTCGCGCTCGGGATCGACTACGCCCTCTTCGTCGTCTCCCGCTTCCGCGAGGAGCGCGCGCACGGCCGGGAGAAGCTCGACGCGATCGTGAAGACCGGCTCCACCGCGAGCCGCGCGGTGCTCTTCAGCGGCACGGCGTTCGTCTTCGCCATGACCGGCCTCTTGCTCGTCCAGAGCACGATCATGCGGAGCCTCGCCGTCGGCGCGATCCTCGTCGGGATCGTCTCGGTCGCGGCGGCCCTCACCCTCCTCCCCGCGCTCCTCAGCCTGCTCGGAGACCGCGTGAACCGGCTGCGCGTGCCGTTCCTCGCCCGGGAGATCGAGCGGGACAGCGCGCAGGAGAGCCGCTTCTGGGGCTGGATCGTCCAGCGCGTCATCCGCCGCCCCGCGGTCAGCTTCGCCGTCGCCGCCGCCGCGCTTCTCGCCCTCGCCCTCCCCCTCCTCGGGATGAACATCGGCGCCGCCGGGCTCGGCACGCTGCCCGACGCGCTCGTCTCGAAGCAGGGGCTCGTCGCGCTCCAGGAATCCTTCCCGCGCGCGGGCGCCGAGCCGGCGCGGATCGTCGTCCAGGGCGACGTGGCCACGCCCGAGATCGAGGGCGCGTTCGAGCGGCTCGAGGCGGAGCTCGCCGAGGACGGGACGTTCGGCCCGCCGGCCCTCGAGCAGGCGCCCGACGGGGACGTGACCGTCATGACCGTGCCCGTCGCGGCCGACGCGCTCTCCGACCAGGCGATCGACGCGGTGGAGCGGCTGCGCGGCGACTACGTCCCGGCCGCGTTCGAGGGCGTCGAGGCCGAGCCGCTCGTCGGCGGCACGACCGCGAACAACATCGACTACTTCGACGTGATGAAGCGCTGGCTCCCGCTCGTCTTCGTCTTCGTGCTCGGCCTCAGCTTCATCCTGCTCACCGTCGCGTTCCGCTCGATCGTCATCGCGGGGACGGCGATCGTCTTGAACCTCCTCTCGATCGGCGCGACGTACGGGCTGCTCGTGCTCGTCTTCCAGCACGGGTGGGGCACCGACCTGCTCGGCTTCCAGCAGGTGGACATCATCGAGGCCTGGGTGCCCCTCTTCCTCTTCGCGGTGCTCTTCGGGCTCTCGATGGACTACCAGGTGTTCCTGCTCAGCCGGATCCGTGAGCGCTACACGCAGACCGGCTCGACGAACGACGCGGTCGCGTTCGGGATCGGGTCGACGGCGCGGCTCATCACCGGCGCGGCGCTCATCATCGTCGCCGTCTTCGTCGGGTTCGCGATGGGCGACCTCGTGATGTTCCAGCAGATGGGCTTCGGGATCGCGGTCGCGCTTCTCATCGACGCGACGGTCGTGCGGTCGGTGCTCGTCCCGGCGGCGATGACGCTGCTCGGGAGCTGGAACTGGTACCTCCCCGGCTGGCTCCAGTGGCTGCCGCACATGGAGGTCGAGGGGCACGCGGACTAGGGATCCACGATCTCCGCCACCTCGAGGACGACGTCGACGCCCGGCCCGTCGTCGCGCTCGCGCACCTCGCCGGTGAGCGCGCACACGGTGTCGTTCAGCCAGCGGTAGCGCTCGTCGTCGCTCAGGTGGGTGATTGCGCCGGCGAGCCTGCCGCGCCGGCCGTATCCCCGCCAGGAGAAGAGGATCGTCGCCCCGTCGTCCGTCTCATACACGCCGCGGAAGTCGGGCGTGAGCGTCCCGTCGACCCGGCGCCGCGGGTAGTTGGCCCCGCGGAGGCGCGCCGAGAGGCGCCCGTCAAGGCGCCCCTCGGCGATGAGGAAGGTCTGCCCCTCGGTGCCCTGCGCGCCGACGAGCTCGACGCTCCAGTGCTCTGGGGTCGAGAACGTCGCGCGGTAGAGCGGCTCGAGGCGCATCAGCTCGCGGCGAGGCCGGCGACGGTCGCGGGGATCCCGTCCCAGGAGCCGACGAGCCGGAGCTCGCCGTCCGCTCCCACGCTCCATCCGAAGATCCGCCGCGCGTCGGCGTCGATCGCGTAGAGGAAGCGGCCGTCCCGGGAGAGGTCCTCGTCCCGCAGCCCGGCCGCGCCCTCGACGGCGACGCCCGCGGACGCGTCCTCGAGCGTCAGGCGGCCGTCCGCCCCGACCGCGTAGCGCGAGACCGCGCCGTCGGCGAAGTTCGTCGCGTACGCGAAGCGCCCGTCGGCGGTCGCGACCGCCCAGCAGATCTCGCTCCGGCCGTTCCCGACCGAGCGCGAGACCGCGGCCGCGGAGCCGTTCGCGAGCGCGTAGGACGACGCCGCCGCGGCGCCCTTCTCCGCCCGGAACGCCTCGGTGACGACGAGCGTCTCGCCGCCCGCGAAGGCGAAGCCGTACGGCGTCGGGCCCGCGGACGCGACGACGTGCGGCTCGCCGAGCAGGCCGTCCCCGCCGACCGGGAAGAAGGCGATCGAGTCGGTGCCGCGGTCGGTGACCACGAGCTTCGAGCCGTCGGGCGCGAAGCCGACCTGCGCGGGGTCGGAGCCCGCGGCGAGCGCCCGCTCGGAGCCGGCGAGCGGCTCGAGCCCGCCGTCCGTCACGCGGAAGCCCGCGAGCGACGGCATCCCGGTGTTCAGGACGTAGACGAGACCCCCGTGCTCGGCGACGCTCTTCGGCGCCGCACCGGTGGGCACGGCTGCGCGCAGCTCGAGCCCGCCCTCGGCGACGGCGAAGACGCTGACGCTGCCGGAGCCTGCGTTCGTCACGAAGAGCCGCGAGCCATCGCCGCTCAGGACGACCGAGCCCTGCGAGGTGAGGTGCGGCACCCCGTCCCCCGCGCCGCCGGTCGCGTATGCGCCGAGCGGGGCGAGCGCACCGTCGTCGCCGCGCCGGAAGGCGAGGACGCGGTTCTCCCGCGCCTCGTTCGTCTGGACGTACACGTTCATGTCGGTTCCTCCTCGTCGGTTGACGAGGTGTCCGTCACGTCTCGCGCGCGTTCGTTACAGGCCGCGGATCCCGACCGCGAGCAGCACGAGCCCGAGCACGACGAGGAACGCGCCGAGGTGCCGCAGCCGCGCGTCGTCGCCCTCGCGCCGCGAGACGACGAGCAGCACGACCGCGGTCGCGAGCGCGAGCGCACCGACGGCGACCCGCGACTCCGCCGCGCCCGCGACCTCGCGCGCGACGATCGAGACGCCCATGAAGAGCGCGAACAGGCCAAGGAGCAGGTAGTTGAGCTGCCGTCTCGTCACGCGGCAGGCAGCCGGTCGATGCGGACGACGGGGAGCGCGTCAACGAGCGTCGGCCAGCGCATCGGCCGACCCTACCGCGCCGGGCCGCCGCTCGATCAGGGGGGTGCCGTCCCGCCGGTGCGCGCGCACGACGAGCGCGACCGCGCCGGCCCAGACGGCGAGGAGCGCGACGTACGTCCACGCGCGAAGCGCCACCGGCTCGTCCGCGACGGTGAAGAGCGTCCGGACGTTCGTGACGACGATCAGCCCGCCGACGAGCGCGCCGAGCAGGCGCGGAGTGACGATCCGGACGAGCCAGGCCGCGAGCGGCGCGGCGGCGAGCCCGCCGATCAGGAGCGCGGCGACGATCCGGAGGGAGAGCACCTGGCTCCCGAGCGCGAGGAGGAACCCCGCGCTCGCGGCGAGCGCGACCAGGAACTCGCTCGTGTCCACGGAACCCACCACCTTGCGCGGCTCCATCCGCCCCGAGGCGAGGAGCGTCGGCGTGGCGACCGGCCCCCAGCCGCCGCCGCCCGTCGCGTCGACGAAGCCCGCTGCGAGCCCGAGCGGCGCGAGGAAGCGGCCGCGCACGTACCGCCGTCCCGGCCGCGTCGGCACCCCGGCGAGCGTGAAGCGGAGGAGCACGTAGACGCCGAGGACGAGCAGGACTCCGGCCATCCACGGGGTCGCCAGCTCGGAGGAGATCGAGCTCAGCACGACCGCTCCCGCAAACGCGCCGAGCGCGCCGGGGACGCCGATGCGCCTGACCGTCCGCCAGTCGACGTTCCCGAAGCGCCAGTGCGCCGCGCCGGAGGCGAGCGTCGTCCCGAGCTCGGCGACGTGAACCGAGGCGGAGGCGACGGCCGGGCTGTAGCCGGCCGCGAGCACGAGCGTCGTCGAGGTGGCGCCGTAGGCCATCCCGAGTGCCCCGTCCACGAGCTGCGCCGCGAACCCGACGAGGACGAGCACGATCAGCGTGGGCATATTGTCGGTAATCCTTCCCTATTCAGTAAGAATAAGCGGAAATGAAGTCGCGGACGGTACCGGGTTACGGTGGGCTCTGTCAAACGATGTGGATCTCGCGGAGAACCGACTACGCGACCCGGGCCGTCCTCGCGCTGACGCTCGCGGACGGCGGCCCGCTGAAGCTCGAGCAGATCGCCGAGACCGTGGAGGCGCCTCGCTCCGTCCTCGAGCAGGTCATGCCGGCCCTCGTCGCGGCGGGCGTCGTCCGCTCCGTGCGCGGCCCGGCCGGCGGCTACCGGCTCAACGTCTCACCGGAGGAGCTCACGTTGGAGCGCGTCGTCCGCGTCTTCCAGGGCCAGCTCGCCCCGATCGGCTACGCGACGCGCAAGAACCCGGACGAGGCCCCCGAGCTCGTCGAGCGCTCCCTGAAGGAGACGTGGGCGGAGGTCCGGGACGCGACGATCGCGATCCTCGGCCGGACGACGTTCGCCGAGCTCGCCGCCAGAGTCGGCTCTTGACGGGCCCTCGCGCGCATGGCGGCCGACCTCTCGCGTGTGAAGCGAGCGCGAGGCGTGGCAGGCTTCGGCGGACGGGGCCGGGGGATGTCGTCGCACGAGGGGGTCGGCAGGCGTGACCGACATCGATCCTCACGCGATCATGCGCGAGCTGGGTTTCGGTGATCT
>JAICNY010000133.1 GCA_025930955.1 Thermoleophilia bacterium | reverse complement strand
GCCCGCAAGAACATCCGCCTCGGGCTGATCCTGTTCGCGCTCGTCGTCGTGCTCTTCGCGGGCTCGATCGCCGTCGCGGAGCTCTACAACGCCTTCGCCGACTGACCTGTCCCGAAGGGCCATGACCAGGGGACAGTCCCTCGACCGTGGCCGGCCGGGACAGGCACCCGCATGGATTCAGGCGCTCCGCGCGGGGGCGGGACGGCGGACGCGTCCGGAACGGCCATGACCCGGGGACAGTCCCCAGATGTCCGCGCGGGACGGGTCGACACCGCGCTCGCCGCGATCCGCGAGCGCGACGGCGAGGTGAACGCCTTCGTCACGGTGCGGCTGGAGGCGGCCGGCGAGGAGGGGATCCCGCTCGCCGTCAAAGATCTCTTCGACACCGCGGGCCTGCGGACGACGTACGGGTCGGGGATCTTCGCGGGCCACGTGCCCGACCGCACCGCCTCCGCGGTCACGCGGCTCGTCGAGGCTGGGTGCGTCGTCGTCGGGAAGACGGGGCTGCACGAGTTCGCCTACGGGATCACCTCCGAGAACGAGCACTTCGGCGACGTCCTGAACCCGCTCGACCGGACACGGCGCCCGGGCGGCTCGAGCGGCGGCTCGGCGGCTGCGCTCGTCGCGGACATGGCGGACGCGGCCCTCGGCACCGACTCGGGCGGCTCGATTCGGATCCCGGCCGCGGCGTGCGGCGTCGTCGGCTTCAAGCCGACGTGGGGCCGCGTCCCGACGGACGGCGTCTTCCCGCTCGCGCCGAGCTTCGACCACGCGGGACCGCTTGCGCGGACGGTCGGCGAGTGCGTCCCGCTCGCGCGGGCGCTCGACCCGGACCTCGCCCTCCCGGAGGCCGACCCGCGCGACCTGCGCGTCGGGCTCGCGTGGACGGAGCTCGCCGCGCCGCTCGTCCGCGCGCGCGTCGAGGAAGCAGCCGCCGCGTTCGGGGCGATTGAGCGGCTCGACTTCCCGTTCCCGGAGGGCGTGTACCCGATGTTCGCGCGCGAGGTGGCCGACGTCCACCGCGAGCTCTTCGCCGAGCACGGCGACCGCTACGGCGCGAGCGTGCGGCCCAAGATCGAGCGCTGCCTCGCGACGACCGACGAGGAGGCGGCCGCCGCGGAACGGGCCCGCGAGCGCTACCGCGAGGACGCGCGGGAGGCGCTCGGCGACTTCGACCTGCTCGTCGCGCCGACGATGACGACGGTCGCCCAGCCCACCGGCGCCGAGCTCGAGCTCCGGGAGGAGGCGATCCGGCTCACGTTCCCGTTCAACGCGCTCGGCTGGCCGGTCCTCGCGCTTCCGTGCGGCTCCGCCGAGAACGGGCTTCCCGCCTCGCTCTCGGTGATCGGGCGCCCCGGCGACGACGCGCTCGTCCTCGCCGCGGGGCTAGGCCTGGAGCGGGCCCGCTCACCCGTTTGAGGGACAGCCGGGCACCGGGCCGTGCCGACACACACAGGGAGCCATGCCCTCCCCTCGCATTCTCGTCGTGCTCCTCGTGGCGCTCGTCGCCGCGCCCGCGGCCCAGGCCCAGACGGCGCCGCAGAACGTGCGCGCGTTCCTCCTGCGCGCGAACGAGCCCGAGCCGACCGGCCGGACGTTCGCCCGCACTCCCTCCTTCGCGTGGAATCGCGTGAGCGGCGCGACGCGCTACCACTTCCAGCTCTCCACGAGCCGCCGGTTCACCGAGAACGCGGTCGTCTGGGAGGCGAAGAAGCTCCCGTCGCCGCTCACCTCGGTCCCGCTCACGCTGCCGTGGATCACGGGCAACCCGTACTCCCTCTACGCGCGCGTGCGCGCGTTCTCCGGCAGCTCAGCCGGGCCGTGGAGCGCGCGCTACGGCTTCCGGATGAAGTCACCCGGCCCGCCGGCGAGCCTCTCCTCCGGCGTGAACCCGCGGCCCGGGATGGTGCGCTGGACGCCGGTCGAGGGCGCGACCGCCTACCAGGTCACATTCCTGTACGACCTCGGCGCCGGAGACAAGAAGCTGATCAAGACGGGCACGACCGCGGCCGACCTGCGGGAGTACTACACGTTCCACAACGATCTCCAGACCCGCGGGATCGACCAGGTCTCGTGGCGCGTCCGCGCCGTCCGGGAGCTCGAGGGAACGCCGAAGAACGACCTCCCGGTCGTCTCGTACGGCCCGTGGAGCCCGACCTTCGTGACGCAGGAGCCGCCGACGATCGACCCCGTGCAGATCGGGCTCGAGGAGTCGATCTCGCGCAGCCGCGGCTCGAACATCGTGAACACCGTGCTCGACCCGGGCCCCGACCCGCACGAGCTCGTGCCCGGCTTCCGGTGGACGGGGCGCTACTCCGCCGACGGGCTCGGCGACTGCGCCGCAGTCGCCGCCGCGGTCCCCGGCCTGACGTGCCCGCTCTACCACGTGTACGTCTTCACGGACGAGGACTGCGTGAACCGCGTGCACTCCTCCGACCTCGTCGGCAGCCCGGCGTACGTGCCGCGGCTCTCGAAGCCGCTCCAGCTCCCCGCGTCGCCGAACCGGCTCGCGGAGGCGGTCGACCTCTTCCTCGGCGACACGGAGCTCGACGAGGGCGCCGTCTACGACGCGGGCGGCGACGAGGTGTACGCGGCAGGCCTCCATCCGAGCGTCCCCGTGGATCCCGAGGACGAAGACCTCCCCGAGGGCCAGGTGCCCGACCGCAAGAGCGGCATCTGGGACAACGACTGGCCCGAGAGCCGCTACTACTGGACGGTCGTCCCGGCCGTTCCGCGCATCACGCCGGACAACCAGGTCGAGTACAACGACGTCGAGTTCGCCGAGGACAACTGCCAGGCGGGCGACGTGGTGCAGTTCGGTAAGACGAGCGCGCCGGCCGTCGAGCGGGCGAGCGGCGTGCCGTACGTGTCCGGGATGCTCGCCTCGGGCGCGATCGCGGGCGCGCAGAACGGCACGCCGTCGTTCTACGGACGTGTCGTCGTTGCGTGGCAGCCGGCGCCCGGCGCGACGAAGTACCAGATCCAGTGGAGCCGCACGGCCGACCCGTTCACCCCGGCCGGCGGGAAGCGGACGCCCTCGACGAGCGTCCTCCTGAACCTCAGGTCCGGCGTCTGGTACTACCGCGTGCGGGGGATCGACCGCTCGCTCCCGACGAACAACCGTGGGATGACCTGGACGGATCCGCAGTACCTCCGCATCGCACCGCGGTCGTTCACCGTCCTCCGGCGCCGCTGAGGGCCGGAACCGCTTCTTAGTGACACAGTGTTACTAGCGCCGGGCTCGGCCCGGCGCCGCGGCCTCGTCCGTCAGCCAGACCGTCAGGGGCGCGTCGACGCGCGCCGCCGGCAGGCTCTCGTCGCCCGCGAGCACGCGCTCGGCGATCTCCTGCTTCGTCTCGCCGCCGACGAGGAACGCGGTCGCGTGCGCGCCGTTCAGCACCGGATACGTGAACGTGATCCGCGGATGCCGCGGCGGGAGACCCGGCTCCGGGACGCGGACGACCGGCTCGGTCGCCTCGAGCGCAGGGTCGCCGGGGAAGAGCGAGGCGCAGTGGCCGTCCGGGCCGACACCGAGCAGGACGAGGTCGAACCGGTCGGGCAGCCCGACGTCGACCGAGTGGAGCGGGCGGATCTGCTCCTCGGGAACCGGCACCCGGTCGAGGAGCGCGCGGCGCGCCATGCGCTCGTTCGAGTCCTCGTGGTCGGGCGGCACCTCGCGCTCGTCGCTCCACCAGACGTGCCACGAGCCCCAGTCGAGGTCGAGCCCGGCGAGCCTCTCGTAGACGCGCTCCGGCGTGCCGCCGCCCGCGAGGGCGACCCGGAACGGCGAGAACGCCGAGGCGCGGCCCGCGATCCAGCCGGCGGCGAGCTCGGCTAGGTCGGAACCGACGAGTAGCTGCACACGGCCTCCTCGTAGACCCGGTCGCGCGAGAAGATGTCGAGCTGCTCCGAGAGCAGGTCGCTGGGCGTGCGCGCATCGGGACGGGTGAGCCTCACCGGCTCGCCGTCGACCGCCACGCGCTCGATCGTGTCCGCCGCGTCGTGCTCCAGCTCGAGCTCGCGGTCGAGCCGCGCCCGCAGCCAGCCGGCGAGGAGGCGCGCGTCGGCCTCGGGCCCGGCGACCGCGAGGGTCTCCGCCTCGGCGATCCCCGGCCAGCGGCGCGCGAGCTCGAAGCGCCACGGCTCCGTCCGCGCCCAGGCGATGTCCGAGACGCTGATCCGGTCGAAGAGCGTCTCGAGGCGCTCGAGGCCCGCCGTGCAGTCGTCCCACTCGGCCGAGTCGACGAGGAGCCGGTCGGCGACGCCGACGAGCCCCTCGAGCTCCGGCTCGCCGAAGGGCAGGTCGCCGCGCCAGCGCAGGAAGGCCGGGAGATCCGGCACGAGGAGCGGCGCGACGACGCTCGCCGGGCGCTGGGCCCGCGGGCCGCAGAGGGTGAGCTCGACGACCTCGAAGCAGACGCCGGCGCCGCCGCCGACGGCGAAGCAGCGCAGGTCGACCGACGCGTCGAGCGCGTCGCGCTCCTCGTCCGGGCGCGGGTAGAGAAGGATGGTCCGGGACGGGTGCCGCTCCTCGAGCCCGCCGAGCGCGCGCGTCGCCGCGTCCGCCCAGCGCTCGGGCACCCATGCCATATGCGTCATGACGCTCGTCCGCAGGCTCGCCGAGACGTCCGTGCCCGCCTGCTCGTTCCGCAGCCGCGCGAGCTCCCGCTCGACCTCGCGGATGGTGGCCCCGCGGATCAATGTCGCCTCCACGAGCGTCCGTCCCGGTGGAGCAGCTCGTCCGCCGCCGGGGGGCCCCACGAACCGGACGGGTAGTTCGGGAACGCGGGCCGGTCGCGCTGCCAGGTCGCGATGATCGAGTCGACGAGCGCCCACTGCTCCTCGACCTCGTCCGCCCGCATGAAGAGCGTCGCGTCGCCGAGCATGCAGTCGAGGATCAGCCGCTCGTACGCCTCCGGCAGGCCGGTCCGGAACGCGCCGCCGTAGAGGAAGTCCATGTGCACCGTCCGGATCGCCAGCCCCTGCCCCGGCACCTTGGCGCCGATCGCGAGCGAGACGCCCTCGTCCGGCTGGATGTGCAGGAGCAGGACGTTCGGCCGCATGCCCTCCTCGGCCGCGTCGAACGGCGGCTTCGGCGCGCGCTTGAACTGGATCGCGATCGTCGTCTCGCGCCGCGGCAGCCGCTTGCCCGTCCGGAAGTAGAACGGCGTGTCGGCCCAGCGCCAGTTGTCCACGTAGAGCTTGCCGGCCACGTACGTCTCGGTCTCGGAGTCGGGCGTGACGCCCTCCTCCTCCCGGTACCCCGGCACCTCGGCGCCCTCGATGTCGCCCGGCCCGTACTGACCGCGCACGATGTGCTTCGGCCCCGGCGTGTGGAGCGAGCGGAGCACCTTCACCTTCTCGTTTCGCACCGACTCGGGGTCGAAGGCGATCGGCGGCTCCATCGCCGTCAGCGCGACGAGCTGGAGGAGGTGGTTCTGGACGATGTCGCGGATCGCGCCGGCCGACTCGTAGAACCCCGCGCGCCCCTCGACGCCGAGCGACTCGCCGACCGTGATCTGCACGTGGTCGACGAACTGGCGGTTCCAGATCGGCTCGAAGATCCCGTTCGCGAAGCGCAGGACGAGCATGTTCTGGACCGTCTCCTTGCCGAGGTAGTGGTCGATCCGGAAGACCTCCTCCTCGGCGAAGTAGCGGGCGATCGTCGCGTTGAGCGCCCGCGCGCTCGCGAGGTCGTGGCCGAACGGCTTCTCGCAGATGAGCCGCGTCCACCCCGAGGTCTTCCGCCGCTTGCCGACCTGGCGGACGATCTCCTCGAACGCCTTGGGCGGGACGGCGAGGTAGTGGATGCGGTTGCCGTCCGTGCCGCGCTCCTCGTCGAGCTCGTTGAGGGCGGCGGCGAGGCCCTCCCAGCCGGCGTCGTCGTCGAACTCCATCGCGACGTAGCGGACGCCGGCGGCGAGCTCCTCCCAGGTCTCCTGGTGGAACTCGTCGCGGCCGTGCTCCTGCACCGCGTCCCGCATCCGCTCGACGAACGCCTCCGTCGTCATCTGCGTCCGCGCGACCCCGACGACCGCGAAGTGCTCCGGCAGGAGGTGGCGCACCGCGAGCGCGTAGAGCGCTGGGAAGAGCTTGCGCTGCGTGAGATCGCCCGAGGCGCCGAAGATCGTGAGCGCGCACGGCTCCGGCGTCCGGCGGCGGCGGAGACCCTCAAGGAGGGGGTTCTCCTGCTCGGCGGCGGGCGGCGCGTGCGTCTCGGTCACGCGCTACCTCGGGTCCGGGTGCGCCTTCGCCTCTTCGACCGCGCGGACGGCGTGGCCGCCGAACTGATTGCGAAGGGCGGCCGCGACCTTCGCGGCGAAGTTGATGTCCCGGCGGGAGGAGAAGCGGGCGAAGAGCGCGGCCGCGATCACGGGCGTCGGCACGGCGGTGTCGATCGCCTCGGTGATCGTCCAGCGGCCCTCCCCCGAGTCCTCGACGTAGCCCTCGATCTCCTCCAGCCGCGAGCCCTGCTGCTCGAAGGCCTCGTGGAGCAGCTCGAGGAGCCACGAGCGCACGACCGACCCGTAGCGCCAGATCCCGGAGATCTCGCGCAGGTCGAGCGGGAACTCCGAGTGGTACATGAGCTCGAACCCCTCGGCGTAGGCCTGCATGAGGCCGTACTCGATCCCGTTGTGCACCATCTTCACGTAGTGCCCGGCGCCGGACGGGCCGACGTGCGCGAAGCCGTCCTTGGGGGCGAGCGTCTCGCAGGCGGGGCGGATGCGCGCGACCGCGTCGTCCTCGCCGCCGACCATGAGGCAGTAGCCGATCTCGAGCCCCCAGATGCCGCCCGAGACGCCCGCGTCGACGTAGCCGATCCCGTGCTCGCCGGCCTTGGCGGCGCGGCGCTGGGAGTCGCGGAAGTTCGAGTTGCCGCCGTCGACGATCACGTCGCCCTCCGCGAGGAGCCCGAGCAGCTCGTCGACGGCCTGCTCCGTCGGGTCGCCGGCCGGGATCATGAGCCAGACGGCGCGCGGCGCGTCGAGCTGCTCCACGAGCTCGGCGAGCGACCCTGCGGTGCCCCTGCCGCCGTGGTCGTACGTCTTCACGTCGTGCCCGTCCTGCTCGAGGCGCTTCGTCATGTTGCCGCCCATGCGGCCGAGTCCGACCATCCCCATCTGCATCGCTAGAGGTCCTCCCATCGGATGCGCGCGACACGGCGGCCGCGCTCTCTCAAGGCGTCGAGGTCGCCCGCCGCCTGCGCGTGGATCAGGCGGCGAAAGCCGAAGTCGCGGCCTGGGACCGGCAGCTCCTCGGGGTCGTCCACGACCTGGAGGAAGAGCCCGCTCGCCGGCCCGCCCTTGTGCAGCTGGCCCGTCGAGTGGAGGTAGCGCGGCCCGAAGCCGGCGGTCGCGACGATGCCCGTCGCGGCACGGACCCGGTCGAGCGTCTGAGCGATCCGGCGCTCGGCCTCGGCGGTCGGCTCGACGAAGGCCTGGAGGCAGAAGTAGTCACCCGCCCGCGCCTCGCCGAGGAGCTCCTCGAGCGATCCCTCCGGCGCGACGTCGGGCTCGCCGCCCGCCTCGAGGAGCGCCGTCGTCCGGTCCTTCGCCGCCTGCACGTCAGGCTGGTCGAAGGGATTGATGCCGATGAGCGCGCCGGCGACGGCCGTAGCGACCTCCCAGCGGAAGAACTCCTGGCCGAGCTCGTACGCGCCGGTCAGGCGCACCTCGGCGTCGAGGCGGTCGTCGCCCTCGCTCCGCTCGCCCGGAACGGGCACGAGTCCCCGCCCCTGCTTGCCCGTCGACTCGGCGATCAGCTGCTCGACCCAGAGCCCGAAGCCGTGCGGGGTCGGGTTGACGAGCACCTTGTCGCGCCCGTCGAGCCAGCCGTGCCCGAGCCGCTCGCCGAGCTCGAGCCCCGGGTTGCCCTCCTCGAGGCGGCAGGCCTCGACCATCTCGAGCGTCCGATCGAGGAGCCGCGCGAGGTCGACGCCCATGAGCGCGGCAGGGACGAGCCCGAAGGCGGAGAGCGCCGAGTAGCGCCCGCCGATCTCCGGCTCGCCGTGGAAGACCCGGCGGAAGCCGCGCTCGCCTGCGAGCGCCTCGAGCTCGGAGCCGGGGTCGGTGATCGCGACGAAGCGGTCGCCGCGCCGGCCGAGCAACTCCCAGAGCCAGTCGAGGTGACAGCGCGTTTCGAGCGTCGAGCCGGACTTCGAGGCGACGAGGACGAGCGTGCGCTCGCGCTCGAGGCCGCGCTCGAGCGTCCGGAGCGCGTCCGGATGGGTCGTGTCGCAGACGGTGAAGGCGTCGGCCGCGAACGCGCGCCGCATGACCTCGGGCGCGAGGCTCGACCCGCCCATGCCGGCGAGAACCGTGTGCGTGAGGCCGGCCTCGCGCACCCCGGCGGCGAAGGCCTCGAGCTCT
>JAICNY010000216.1 GCA_025930955.1 Thermoleophilia bacterium | reverse complement strand
GCGGCGGAAGGCGAAGACGTCGTCGATCCAGACGCCGTGCCCGCCGAGCCAGCGCCGGCGATCCGGGAACCGAACGGATGCCGGGACATTGCCGGGCCGGCGCCGGAGCGCCCGGTTGCGCCGGAACGTCACGAGCAGCGCGAGAGCGGCGAGGCCCAGCGCCGTGAGCGCCGCGGCGAGCGCGGCGCTCATCGGTCCTCCTCTCCCGACCCGCCCCGGTCAGATCCCGAGGATCGACTTCTTCTTCGCCTCGAACTCCTCGTCGTTGATGATCCCCTGGTCACGAAGGCTGGCGAGCTTCCGCAGCTCCTCCGTGTAGTCGGGCTCGGCCGGGGCGGCGGGCGGCGGCGGTGCCTGGTATTGGGGCTCCGGCTCGTCGTACATGGCGTCGTGCATGGCCATCTGGCGGCGCGTGGTGCGCCGGGCCGTCCGGCGGGCGACTCTGCGACTCGGTCCGAACATCGTCCGTTCCTCCTTGCGATCGAGGTTCTACGAGTTGAGCGCGGCCTCCTCGGCCGCGAGGATTCCGACGGCGACGAGGTCCTCGGGATGGACCCATCCGTCCGAGATCGCGAACCCGTTCGCGCTCCGGATCGCGTCCCGCAGGGGAGCCGCCCACCGATGCTCGAGCAGGATCACGGCCGCGGCGGTGCCGGGCGGGATCTCGTCGAGGACGTCCCACTCGTCCTCGTCCTTGTCCGGCTCGCTGCGCTCGGCCGCGGCGGCGGCGGCGCCAAGCTCGGCGCCTGCCTCGGCCCCTTCGACGCCCCCGGCCCCGAGGCCGATGAGCGCCCCCACGACGGCGCCGAACTCCGCGGCCTCGTCGTCGCTCAGGTCGCTGCGCCTGAGCACCTCCACCTTGCCGTCCTCGTGCTTGTGCACCGCGATTCCGTCGATCACGCGCACGAGATCGCCTTCCTTGAGCCTGTCGAGCTCGGCGACGATCTGACCCTGGAAGTCGGGTTGGTCGAAGCCGAGGACGAGCAGCTGAACGGGTCCGAAAGCCATGGCTCTCTCCTTGAGTTCGTTGCAGGCCAAGGATCCCTGGGCGCGCGGCCCGACTCCTCCCCCGGGCGACGCGTTCACCCGGGTGAACGTCAGATCCGGGCGGCGTTCACGGCCGACCGCGGGTCTACATTCCGTCCGCGTGGAACCTTCGCGGCCCCAGTCGCCCGGCGGGCACGTGCCTCGTCGCGGGACGCGTCCTGCGCGGAGCCGTCTGCGGGACCGGACCGCGCGCGCGATCGCATCGCGGCGCGTCTTTCCCTACCTCGCCGGCATCACGTTCCTGCTCGCGATGGGCGTCGGCGTCCTCGTACGGGTGATCGCGCCGAACAACTTCGACTCGGTCGGCGAGGGGATGTGGTGGGCCGTCGTCACCCTCGGCACGGTCGGCTACGGGGACGTCGTCCCGACGACGCCATGGGGGCGCGTCGTAGGCGCGTTCACGATCATCTTCGGGGTCACGTTTCTCGCCTTCCTGACCGCCACCGTCACGTCGATGTTCGTGTCGAACGAGCAGAGCGGCGAGCGGGAGCGCCTCGATGCCCTGCGCGAGGAGAGCGACGACGAGATCCGTGCGCTCCTCCGCCGCCTCGACGAGCGCCTCGACGCGATCGAGGCACGGCTCGACCGGGGCGCGCCGGGCTGAGGAGGAGGCTGTCGTGACGGACGAAGCGGTAGGCCGGGCCGCAGGCGGAGCAGGGATCGTCCTGCTCACGCTGGCGACCGGCCAGTTCGTGATGGCGCTCGACACGACGGTGATGAACACCGCGATCGCGACTGTCGCCGAGGACGTCGGGACGTCCGTGACCGGGATCCAGACCGCGATCACGCTCTACACGCTCGTGATGGCGTCGCTCATGATCACCGGCGGGAAGATCGGGCAGATCATCGGCCGCAAGCGCGCGTTCGCGATCGGATGCGTGATCTACGCGTGCGGGTCCTTCACGACGGCGCTGGCCCCGAACCTGACGGTGCTGATCGTCGGCTGGTCGTTCCTCGAGGGCCTGGGGGCGGTGCTGATCATGCCGGCGATCGTCGCGCTCGTCGCGAGCAACTTCGGTCGCCCCGACCGCCCGCGCGCCTACGGGCTCGTGGCCGCTGCGGGCGCGATCGCAGCGGCGCTCGGACCGGTCATCGGCGGCGCGTTCACGACCTATGCCTCGTGGCGCTGGGTGTTCGCGGGCGAGGTGCTGATCGTGGTCGCGATCCTGGCGCTGACACGGCGGATGAACGACAGGCCGGCGGAGGAGGGCGTGCGGCTCGACCTCGTCGGGACGGCACTGTCGGCGGCCGGTCTCGGGCTGATCGTGTTCGGCATCCTCCGCTCGGGCTCGTGGGGCTTCGTGCAGCCCAAGCCCGACGCTCCCGAGTGGCTCGGGCTCTCACCGGTGATCTGGCTCATGCTCGGCGGCGGGGTCACGCTCATGCTCTTCCTGGCGTGGGAGAGCCGGCAGCTCGAGCGCGGCCGCGGAGCGCTCATCGACCCGTCGCTCCTGCGGAACCTCCAGCTCCGGAACGGGGTCACGCTCTTCCTCTTCCTCTTCCTCGTGCAGGCCGGGGTCTTCTTCATCGTGCCGCTGTTCCTCTCGGTCGCGCTCGGCCTGTCGGCCGTCGCGACGGGTGTCCGGCTGCTGCCGCTCTCGCTGATGCTGCTCCTGTTCGCGGTCGGCGTCCCGAGGGTCTTCCCGAACGCGTCGCCGCGGCGGGTGATCCGGGCCGGGTTCGTCTCCCTGTTCCTGGGCCTCGTCCTGCTCGTCGCGCTGCTCGACTACGGCGCGGGGCCGGAGATCGTCACCTGGCCCCTGCTGCTCGCGGGCGCCGGCATCGGCGCGATCGCCTCGCAGCTCGGCGCGGTGACCGTGTCGGCGGTGCCGGACGAGCTGAGCGGCGAGGTCGGCGGGCTCCAGAATACGGGCACGCAGCTCGGCGCGTCGATCGGCACCGCGCTCGCCGGCGCCGTCCTCATCTCCGCGCTGGCCGCGTCGTTCCTGACCGGCATCCAGAACAACCCGGCCGTGCCCGACCGCGTCGTCGCGCAGGCGGAGACGGAGCTCGCGGGCGGGGCGACGTTCATGTCGAACAAGGATCTCGAGGCGGCCCTCGACGAGCAGAGCGTGCCGGCCGACACCGCGGACGCGATCGTCGAGCAGAACGAGAAGAGCCGGATCGACGGATTGCGCGTCGCGGTGTCGATCCTCGCCTGCCTCGCGCTCGTCGCGCTGCTCTTCACGCGCGGTGTCCCCAACGTCCCGCCGG
>JAICNY010000131.1 GCA_025930955.1 Thermoleophilia bacterium | reverse complement strand
GGCTGGTCCATGTCCGTCAGCTCGCACACGACCTCGCGGCCGGCTTCGCGACCGAGCGAGACCATCGCCTCGGCGAGCTCCCGGGCGGCGTCGAGCGTCTTCATGAAGGCGCCGTCCCCCACCTTCACGTCGAGGACGATCGCGTCCGCCCCGGCGGCGATCTTCTTCGACATGATGCTCGACGCGATGAGCGACACCTGGTCGACCGTCGCGGTCACGTCGCGGAGGGCGTAGAGCCGCTTGTCGGCGGGCACGAGGTCGGCGGTCTGGCCGACGATCGCCATCCCGACTTCCTGCACCTGACGGACGAACGCGTCGTGCGCGAGCTCGATCGTCATCCCGGGGATCGACTCGAGCTTGTCGAGCGTGCCGCCCGTATGGCCGAGACCGCGTCCGCTCATCTTCGCGAACGGGACGCCGCACGCAGCGACGACCGGCCCGATCACGAGCGACGCCTTGTCCCCCACCCCGCCGGTCGAGTGTTTGTCGACGACGCGGCGACCGAGCGCCGAGAGGTCGATCGTCTCCCCGCTCGCGACCATCGCCTCCGTCAGCGCGTGGGTCTCCGCGGGCGTGAGCCCGCGGAACCAGACCGCCATGCAGAACGCGGCCATCTGGTAGTCGGGCACCTCGTCACGGACGTACGCGAGCACGAGGTCGCGGAGGTCACCGGCCGCGAGCTCCTCGCCGTTGCGCTTCCGCTCGATGAGCTCGGCGGCGGGGATCACGTCGGGCGGCCCGCCGTCACGGCTCGACGATCGGCCGTCCCGGAACGCCGCGCGGCGGCATCCTGCCTCGGAGCCACGCGTTCACGGTGGCGCCGACGTCCGCGAACTCGCCCTCGTGGATCCGCCCGCCGGCGTTGCGGCCGTGCACGTAGGCGAGCAGGAGCGCATGCTCGCGCGAGTGGTCGGTCGACGGAGTCGTCGGGTCGCAGCCGTGATCGGACGTCAGGACGAGCAGGTCGCCGTCGCGAAGCGCATCGAGCAGGTCGGGTAGTCGCCGGTCGAACGCCTGGAGGCAGCGATGGAAGTTCTCGGGGTCGTTGCGGTGACCCCAGAGCATGTCGGTCTCGACGAGGTTCACGAACACGACGCCCTCGTCGAGCGTCTGCAGGAGCTCCTCGGTGACGTTGATCCCCTCCGTGTTCGACTTCGTCGGATGCGACTCGTCCACGTCCTGTCCCGCGAAGATGTCGTGGATCTTCCCGACGCCGTGCACGGTCGCGCCTGCGTCGCGCACGAGCGAGAGGAAGTTGGGGCGCGGCGGCTCGAGCGACCAGTCGTGGCGGTTCGGCGTCCGCGTGTACGCGCCCGGCTCGCCGACGAAGGGCCGGGCGATCACTCGCCCGACCGCGTGTGGGCCGCGCAGGATCTCCCGCGCGGTCGCGCATGCCGCGTAGAGCTCGTCGAGCGGGATCGTCTCCTCGTGCGCCGCAACCTGCAAGACGGAGTCCGCGGACGTGTAGACGATCCACTTCCCCGTCTCCTGGTGCTCCTCCCCCAGCTCTTGGATGATCTCCGTCCCCGAGGCCGCCTTGTTGCCGAGGACGCCCCGCCCCGTCTTGTGCGCGAACTGCTCGATCACGTCGAAGGGGAAGCCGTGCGGGTACGTCGGCATCGCGACGGGCGTCACGATCCCCATGAGCTCCCAGTGGCCGGTCGTCGTGTCCTTGCCCTTCGAGCGCTCGACGAGCCGGCCGGCGACCGCCGGTGCGCCCGGCTGGGGCGGGCATCCTTCGAGCCGCTCGACGTTCCCGAGCCCGAGGGCCTCGAGGTTCGGGAGGTCGAGCCCGCCGACCGCCTTCGCGACATTCCCGAGGGTGTCGGAGCCCTCGTCCCCGTACTCCGCCGCGTCGGGCAGCTCGCCGGCCCCGACCGCGTCGAGCACGATGACGCAGGCGCGCGGCATGGTGCAGCTATTCTAGTGCCCGCATGGACACCGTCCTCGGCCTCCTCGGGATCCTCGTCTGGATCGTCACCGTGATCGCGCTCGCCTCGGCGGTCACGTACGTCGTCGTGAAGCTCTTCCCGGCCGACAAGCCGGAGAAGGACGAGCCGACGGCGGACGGCGCGAACGCGTCCTAGACCGGCTCGAGCGGGAGGACCTCGGAGAGGGGCGTCGCCTCGAGGCCGTGCGCCTCGGCGACCGCCTCGTACGTGACCTTGCCGTCGATCACGTTCACGCCGAGGGCGAGCGAGGGGTGGGACGCGACCGCTTCCCGCACGCCGACGTCCGCAATCGACTCGATGTACGGGAGCGTCACGTTCGTCAGGGCAACGGTCGAGGTGATCGGAACGGCGCCCGGCATGTTCGACACGCAGTAGTGCTGCACGTTGTCGACGACGTAGACGGGATCCGAGTGGGTCGTCGGATGCGAGGTCTCGAAGCACCCGCCCTGGTCGATCGAGACGTCGCAGAGGACGGCGCCGCGCTTCATCTCCTTGACCATGGCGGCCGAGACGAGCTTCGGCGCCTTCGCTCCCGGAATGAGGACGGCGCCGATCACGACGTCGGCGTCGAGCACGGCGCGCTCGACCTCGAGCGCGCTCGACATCACGAGCTCGACACGTCCCGAGAGGACCTGCTCGAGCTGACGGAGCCGGTTGACCGACTTGTCGAGGATCCGCACCTGGGCGCCGAGCCCGAGCGCGATGACGGCGGAGTTGTAGCCGACCATCCCGCCGCCGAGGATCGCGACCTTGCCGGGGAGGACGCCGGCGACCCCGCCGAGCAGGAGCCCGCGCCCGCCGAGCGGCTTCTCCAGGAAGTGCGCTCCCGCCTGGGCGGCGAGCCGGCCCGCGACCTCGCTCATCGGCGCGAGGAGGGGCAGCTGGTGGTCGGCCGTCTCCACCGTCTCGTACGCGATCGCGGTCGTGCCGCTCTCCATGAGGGCGCGCGTGAGCGGCTCGTCGGCGGCGAGGTGGAGGTACGTGAAGAGCACCTGGCCCTCGCGGAGCCGCGGGTACTCCTCCGCGATCGGCTCCTTGACCTTGAGCAGGAGGTCGACCGCCTCCCAGACGTCGTCCGCCCCCGCGAGCCGTGCGCCGACCGCCTCGTACTCCGCGTCCGGGAACGCGCTGCCTTCGCCGGCGCCCGCCTCGACGTAGACCTCGTGCCCGTGCTGCGCAAGCTCGCGCGCGCCGGCCGGGGTGAGGGCGACGCGGTACTCGTCCGGCTTGATCTCCTTCACGACCCCGATCCGCATGGCGCGAAACGATATCGCTACGCACGCTCGCGGAGAAAGAGGAGCATCCCCGCGAGCGTCTTCGCGTCCGCGATCGCGGCGAGCCGCTCCTCGACCTCGACCGCGTTCCAGCGGACGACCTCGATCCGCTCCCCGGCGTCCGGATCGGGGTCGCCCTCCTCGAGCCCGTCGGCGAGGAACAGGTGCATGCGCTCGCGACAGAAGCCGGGCGACGAGTAAACGGCCGGGCCGGCGCGCCAGCGGCCGCCGCGCAGCCCGGTCTCCTCCCGCAGCTCGCGCCTCGCCGTGGCGAGCGGCTCCTCGTCGCCGTCGATCGTCCCGGCTGGAAGCTCGACGAGCTCCGCGCGGGCCGCCTCGCGTGGCTGGCGCACGAGCACGAGGCGGTCCTCCGCGTCGGCTGCGACGATCGCGACCGCGTCCGCCCGCTCGACGATCTCCCGCTTCGCGCCGTCCCAGAGCTCGACCGTCACGCCGAGGACGTCGCCCTCGTACACGCGCTCGCTCCGATCAGGCTCACGCACGGCGGGCGGCGTCCACGAGCGCCAGCGTGACGTCGACCATGGCGTCGAGGTCGGCGACGGCGATGTGCTCGTCGGCGCTGTGGATGCGGGTCATGCCGTTCGCGATGTTCACGCACGGCCGGCCGCGGGCGGTGAACACGTTGCCGTCCGCGCCGCCGCCCGCCCGCACGCCGCGCGGCTCGAAGCCGCACGCGGCGAGCGCCTCGAACGCGAGCCGCACCGGCAGATCGTCCGCCCGAAAGCGGTATGCGCGGTACTTGTCGTCCAGCTCGATCGCCACCTCGCACTCCGCGACGGACGCCGCGAAGGTGAAGGAGTCGGTCATCTCGTGGACGAGGTCGGCGAGCTTCCGGTCGTCGTGCGAGCGCGCCTCGGCGACGACCGTGCAGTGCTCCGGGACGATGTTGCGCGCGGTACCGCCGGCGATCACGCCGACGTTCGCGGTCGTCTCGTCGTCGAGGCGGCCGAGCCGGAGATCGGCGATCGCATGGGCCGCGGCGGCGATCGCGGAGCGGCCCTCCTCCGGATGCATCCCGGCGTGCGCGGCACGACCGGTGAAGCGCGCGTCGATCGAGATCGACGAGGGCGCGGCGAGCACGACCTCGCCGATCGGGCCGGCGTGGTCGTAGACGAAGCCGACCGGCGACTCGAGGCTCTCGAGATCGACCTCCCTGGCTCCTTCGAGCCCGACCTCCTCCTTCGGCGTGAAGAGGAGCTCGACCCCCGCGTGCGGCCGGTTCTCCTCGACCATGCGCCGGGCGGCGGCGAGCATGCTCGCGACCGCGGACTTGTCGTCGGCGCCGAGGATCGTGTCGCGCGAGTTGCGGACGACACCGTCCTCGACGACGGGCGCGATGTCGTCCGTCGGCGGAACGGTGTCGAGGTGGGCGCAGAGGAAGATCGGCGTCCCGCCGACCGCCGGGCCGGACGCCGGGAGCCGCGCGATGATGTTCCCGGTGTCGCCCGCGATCCGCTCGCCCGCGTCGTCCTCCGTGGCGTCCAGGCCGAGGTCGCGGAGCTCGGCGAGGACCCGATCCGCGACCGCCCGCTCGCTCCCCGGAGGGCTCGGGATCGCGGCCAGCTCGAGGAAGAGTTCGAGGGCGTGGGACACGCGGCGATTCTAGGCCGCGGGACTCGACGATCGACCCGACACGGAGTCGGCACGACTCGGGCACCGGTTTGGCACAGACACGTGCGCTTTCCGCCGATACGATGAATCTCAGGGGGTGGGGGCGAACCTCCCGTTACCCGCGGCGAGCGGAGGTGCGGGAAGCCCGGCTAGCCGGCGGTCGTGTGGAGGCCGCCGACCCGTTCTCGGGCCCGCTCGGCGGCGGCGCCGACGAACTCGCGGAAGAGCGGCGCGGGCCGCGTGGGCCGCGACTTGAACTCGGGGTGGAACTGGCTCGCCACGAACCAGGGGTGGCCGGGCAGCTCGATGATCTCGACCAGGCGTCCCTCCTGATACGTCCCGGAGACGACCAGGCCGGCCTCGACGAGATTCGGACGGAAGTGGTTATTCACCTCGTAGCGGTGCCGGTGGCGCTCGTAGATCACGGCCTCGCCGTACGCGTCGCGCACGCGCGAGCCCTCCGCGAGGTCGACCGCCTGCGCGCCGAGGCGCATCGTCCCGCCGAGATCCTCGACCTCCTTCTGCTCCGGCAGAAGATCGATGACCGGGTACGGCGTCTCCGGATCCATCTCCGTTGAGTTCGCCCCCTCGAGCCCGACGACGTTCCGCGCGAACTCCGACACGGCGACGTGCATCCCGAGGCAGATGCCGAGGTACGGGATCTCGCGCTCGCGCGCCACCTGGCAGGCGACGATCTTCCCCTCCCAGCCGCGCGCGCCGAACCCGCCGGGGACCAGCACGCCGTGCGACCGCTCGAGCTCGGCGGCCGCCTCCTCGACGCTCATCCCCTCGGCGTCGACCCAGCGGACGCGGACGTTCACGCCGTGGTGGATCCCGGAGTGCTTGAGCGCCTCGTGCACGGAGAGGTACGCGTCCGCGAGCTTCACGTACTTGCCGACGAGCGCGATCTCGATCTCCCCCTCGCGCCTGCCGATCCGCGACACGAGCTCGTTCCACTCGCCGAGGTCGGGCGCCTCGCCGTCGAGCCCGAGCCGCTCGCAGACGAGCGCGTCGAAGCCCTCCTCCTGCAGCCTCACCGGGACGAGGTACACGTCGCTCACGTCCTCGTTCACGATCACGGCGCGCGAGTCGACGTCGGCGAAGAGCGCGATCTTCTCGCGGATGTCGTACGAGAGCGGCTCGTTCGAGCGGCAGACGACGACGTCCGGGTGGATACCGATGCGCCTGAGCTCGTTCACCGAGTGCTGCGTCGGCTTCGTCTTGAGCTCGCCGGCCGTCTCGATCCACGGGACGTACGTAACGTGGACGTACATGACGTTCTCCGCGCCCGCCTCGCGGCGGAACTGGCGGATCGCCTCGAGGAACGGGAGCGACTCGATGTCGCCGACCGTCCCCCCGATCTCGGAGATGACGACGTCCGCGTCGCTCGACGCGCCGACGCGCCGGATGCGGTCCTTGATCTCGTTCGTGACGTGCGGGATCACCTGCACGGTCGACCCGAGGTACTCGCCCTTGCGCTCCTTGCGGATGACCGAGTACCAGATCGAGCCCGAGGTGTGGTTCGCGTTGCGCGAGAGGTTCTCGTCGACGAAGCGCTCGTAGTGGCCGATGTCGAGGTCGGTCTCGGCGCCGTCTTCTGTGACGAAGACCTCGCCGTGCTGGAACGGGCTCATCGTGCCCGGGTCGACGTTCAGGTACGGGTCGAACTTCTGCACCTGGACGCGCAGCCCGCGCGCCTTGAGCAGCCGGCCGAGCGCCGCGGCGGTGATGCCCTTCCCGAGCGACGACACGACGCCCCCGGTGACGAAGACGTACTTCGTCGGCCGCGCGCTCACGACCTCAGACCCCCGATTCCCGTGACCGACCCACGGGATCGGAGCGTACCAGCCGCCGGGGACGAGCCGGGCGGGCGGGGTGGCGGAGTTCAGTCGGCTCTAGAGGTCCGCCGCGGTCTGGCAGAGGTCGTGGAGGCGCTGCAGGCTGCGCGCCGGAAGCTCGCGGCCGCCCTCCGGGAGCATCCGCCACCAGGGGCCGTTCATCGTCACCGTCGCGCGCGTGCGGCCCTCCTCCGCGTTCGCGAGCGCGAGCGAGACGTCGGTGTTCTGCTGGACGTCGTGCCAGCGGAGCTCGAGCCCCGGGTCGACGAGGGTGATCACGATGAGCCCCTCCGCGTCGGGCCGCCACCACGACGCCTGCGCGAGGAATCCCGCCGCCGGGGCGCGTCGCACGGTCCAGCGCGCGTCCGCCGCGAGGCCGCGCCGGTCCGGCCGGACGCCGCGGTAGCCGGGCCACCAGTCCGGGAGGTGGTACGGCTCCGCCACGAGCGCCCAGACGTCGGAACGCGCGGACGGGAGCTCCCGCGAGGCGCGTGCCTCCATCAGCTCTCGTCGGCCCGGTGCGCGACGCCGGCGAGGAAGTCGGCCCCGCCGAGCATGCGCTCGAGCTCGCGACGCCGTTCCTCGTCGGAGAGCAGCTCGATCCGCGTGTGCGTCGGGTCACCGGGCACCTTCTCGACGCGGAAGTGCGCGTCGGCGACGCTCGCGATCTGCGGAAGGTGCGTGATCGTCACGATCTGCGCCCGGCCCGCGAGCGTGCGAAGCGCGTCCGCGACCGCGTGTGCCGTCTCGCCGCCGATGCCGGCGTCGATCTCGTCGAAAACGATCGTCGGCTCTCCGGCCCCCGCGTGGGCGACCGAGCGGAGGGCGAGCGCGACGCGCGAGAGCTCCCCGCCCGAGGCGGTCTCCGCGACCCGCCCGTACGGGAGCCCCTCGTTCGGCCGGACGAGGAACGACACCGCGTCCGCGCCGCTCGGGCCCGGCTCGCGCGGGGAGAGGTCGACGCGGAAGTCGCCGCCGCCCATGGCGAGCCGGCCGAGCGTGCCGCGCACGGCGTCTGCATAGGGGGCGGCGGCGTCGCGGCGGGCGCGCGAGAGCGCTTCGCAGAGCGTCTCGACCTCGGCGGTCGCGGCCGCGAGCGCGTCCTCGGCGGCCGCCAGCGGGTCGGCGCCCGCCTCGACGGCATCGAGCTCAGCTTCGGCCTCGGCGGCGCGGCGGAGGAGCTCCTCGTACGTCGCGGCGCCGAACCGGCGCCGGGCCTCGGCGATCCGGTCGAGCTCGGACTCGACCTGCTCTAGGCGGCCCGGCTCCGCCTCGAGCGAGGCGAGGAAGGAACGGAGCGACGAGCCCGCGTCGCGGAGCCGCACCTCCGCGTCGGCGAGCTCGCGGTAGACCTCCTCGAGCTCGGACGCGAGCGTCGAGACCGGCCCGAGCGCGGCTCCCGCCCGCGCGGCGAGCTCGGCGGCGCCGCCCTCGCCGGCTTCGGGATCGAGCGCCTCCGCCGCCGCCCCGGCCGCCTCGGCGAGCTCGGTCGTGTGCCGCAGCCGCTCGCGCTCCGAACGCAGCCGCTCCTCGTCCCCGGGCCCGAGGCCGTCCGTGCGGGCGACGAGCTCACGCAGCTCGGCGAGTCGTGCCTCGCGCCCCGACGCGGCGTCCGCGAGCTCGTCCCGGGCCCGGCGCGCCGCGAGCAGCGTCCGCCACGCGCGCGCGAGCTCGGCGCGGCGGCGCAGCTGCTCGTCCCCGGCGAACGCGTCGAGGACGTCGAGCTGGAACGACGGC
>JAICNY010000157.1 GCA_025930955.1 Thermoleophilia bacterium | reverse complement strand
TCGCCGGAGCGGTGCGACATGACCGCGGCGTAGCCGGCCGAGCGGGCGAGCTCGATCGCGTCGAGCGTCTCGGTCAGCGTCCCGATCTGGTTCACCTTCACGAGGATCGCGTTCGCGACCCCGGAGTCGATCCCACGCCGCAGGCGCTCGACGTTCGTGACGAAGAGGTCGTCGCCCACGAGCTGGATCCGGTCGCCGAGCCGCTCCGTCAGGAGCCGCCAGCCGTCCCACTCCTCCTCGGCGAGCCCGTCCTCGATCGAGACGATCGGGAAGCGCTCCGCGAGCTCCGCCCACAGGCCGACGAGCCCCCCGGTGTCGAGCTCGCGCCCCTCGCCGGGGAGCCGGTAGACGCCGTCGCCGAAGACCTCCGTCGCGGCCGGGTCGAGCGCGATCGCGATGCGCTCCCGGTGCCCGGCGCGCTCGGCCGCCTCGAGCACGGCCTCGATCGCCGCCTCGGTGGAGGGCAGGTCGGGCGCGAAGCCGCCCTCGTCGCCGACGGCCGTCGCAAGCCCGCGCTCGCGCAGAAGGTCGTGGAGCGCGTGGAAGACCTCGTCGCCGACGCGCAGCGCCTCCGCGAAGGTCTCGGCGCCCGCGGGTACGACCATGAACTCCTGGAAGTCGAGCCTGTTCTCCGCGTGGGCGCCGCCGTTCACGACGTTCATCATCGGAACCGGGAGCACCCGCGCCTCCTCCCCGCCGACGGAGCGGTAGAGCGGGACGCCCGCGTCGGCCGCCGCCGCGCGCGCCGCGGCGAGCGAGCAGCCGAGGATCGCGTTCGCGCCGAGCCGCGCCTTGTTCGGCGTCCCGTCCAGCTCGATCAGGGCGCGGTCGAGCGCGCGCTGGTCGCCGGGGTCGAGCCCGTGCAGCGCCTCGGCCAGCTCGCCGTTCACGTTCGCCACCGCCCGCGCAACCCCCTTCCCGCGCCACGCGTCGCCGCCGTCGCGGAGCTCGACTGCCTCGAACTGCCCCGTCGACGCTCCGGAGGGCACCGCCGCCCGCCCGGTCGCGCCCGATTCGAGGCGCACGTCCACCTCGACGGTCGGGTTCCCGCGGGAATCCAGGATCTGCCGTCCGTGCACCGCCGCGATCGCGCTCACTCGGCCTCCTTCGCCAGGTCGTAGAACCGGTCCTGCTCGGCGAGCGGCAGCTTCGCAAACTCGAGCCCCTCGGCCGCGGCGAGCCGCTCGGCCGCCTCGACCCGGGCCCGGAAACGACCCGTCGCCGCACGCAGGGCGAGCTCCGGATCGACGTTCAGCCGCCGCGCGACGTTCACCGCCGCGAAGAGGACGTCGCCGACCTCTCCGGCGTGGCAAGGATCCGGCTCGCGCTCGCCGGGCGGATCCTCCGCGGGCAGCTCGCGCCGCAGCTCTTCCACCTCGTCCGCGAGGTCGCCGAACGCGCCGGCGGCGTCCGGGTACTCGAAGCCGACCGTCGCCGCCCGGCGCTGCACCTTCTTCGCGAGGAGAAGCGCCGGGAGCGACGCGGGCACGTCGTGGAAGATCCCCGTGCGCTCCTCCTGCTCGACCTTGAGCTCCTCCCAGCGCGCCTTCACGCCCGCGGCCGAGCCGACGGCCGCCTCGCCGAAGACGTGCGGATGGCGGCGGACGAGCTTCTCGTGCACGCGCCGGATCGACTCCGCGAGCCCCGGCTCGCCGCGCTCCTCGAGGAGGAGCGCGAGAAAGACCGCCTGGAAGACGAGGTCGCCGAGCTCGTCCACGAGCTTCGCGTCGTCCCCGGCGAGCGCGGCGTCGGCGACCTCGTAGGCCTCCTCGACCGTGTGCGGGACGATCGTCTTCGCCGTCTGCTCACGGTCCCACGGGCACTCGCGGCGCAGGTGCGCCGCGAGTGCCGCGAGATCGTCGAGCGCTCGGCCCGGGCCGTCCGCCTCGGGCACCGCTACTGGTCGGTCGTCGTCTCTTCCGTCGTCGCCGTGTCGTCGCCGGTGCCCGTGTCCTCGCCATTCTCGGCGGGAGGCTCGGTCTCACCGGTCGTCGTGTCGACGTCGGTCTCGGCCGGCTCGAAGCCGGCGGCGTACGTCGCCGGGTACTTCTTCTCGAGCTCCTGCGTCAGCGTCTCGACGGCGGCGTTCGACCGCTCGCTCTCGAGCTGCTGGCGGATCCGCTCCTCGACGTCCTCGAGGGGCGTCACCTGCTCGGGCTCGATCTCGGAGATCGGCATGATGATGTGCCAGCCGAAGGTCGTCTGCACCGGCTCGGAGATCTCGTTCACGTCGAGCTCGAACGCGGCCTCGTCGAAGGGCGGAACCGTCGAGCCCTGCTGGACCGGCATCTTCCCGCCGGCCTTCTTCGAGCCCGTGTCCTGCGAGTAGCGGCGTGCGAGCTCGGCGAAGTTGCCGCCGTTCTCGAGCTCCGCGTGGATCTCGTCCGCGCGCGCCTTGTTCTTCACGAGGATGTGGCGCACGTCACGGCTCGCGGGCTGCGTGAACTGCTCCTGGTTCTCCTCGTAGTAGGCCGCGACGTCCTCGTCCGTGACCTCGACGTCCTCGGTCACCCGCTCGAAGAGCTTCTCCTGCAGGAGCTGCGCGCGGATCTCCTCCTGCGCCTGCTCGATCGTCAGGCCCTCGGCCTCGAGCGCCTCGTCGAAGCGCTCCTGGTCGCCCTCGAACGACTCGTCGCGAATCTGGTCGAGGCGCTCCTGGACTTCCTCCTCGGTCACCTGGATGTCGAGCGCCTCCGCCTCGGCCTGGAAGCGGTAGCGCTGCACGAGGAAGGCAACGGCGCGGCTCTGGAGATCCTGGTACTCGGGCGTGCCGACGGCCGGGAAGTCGCGCTCCTGCGACTCGTAGCTCTGCTGGGCGCGGGCCATCAGCTCGTCGAAGTCGGCCTTCGGGACGGGCGTGTCGCCGACGAGGGCGATCGCGTCGGCCGGGACCTCGGCCGGCTCGTCGTCCCCGCCGCCACACGCGGCGAGTGTCAGCGTGAGCACGGCCGCGGCGGCGAGCGCGCGGACGGCGAGGGAAAAGCGCTTGGTCAGCATGGAAACGAGTACCTGCCTAACGAGTGAGGAAGTGACACGGGTCAGGGGGACCGGCCGTCCTAGCCGGTCAGCCGAGTTTCGAGGATAGCACCGAGTAACGCGAGGCAGGCCGGTGTACCGTCCCCCCGCTGCGCGACCTCCTTGCGGGCCGACGAGTACACGGCAGTGGGCGCGGTCCGGCGCAGCTCGCGCAGCTCCTCCGACCCGAGCACGAGCGGGCCGACCGCGATCTTCCCGCCGCGCAGGACGAGATAGTCGGCCCCGAGGAGCGCGAGCCCGAGCTTGGCCTCCTGGATCGCGAAGAGGTTCTCGACCGGCTCCGGCACGGGCCCGTAGCGGTCCTCGAGCGCCGCGTGGAGCTCGCGCAGCTCGTCCTCCGTCTCGACGAGCGCGAGCCGGCGGTGGAGGTCGATCTTCTGCGCCTCGGCCGCGATGTAGTCCGCGGGGACGTACGCGTCGACCTGAGCTTCCACCCGGACGGGACGGGTGATCGCCCGTCGCGCGCCGGAGAGCTCGGCCACGGCTTCGCCGAGCAGCTCGAGATAGAGCTCGAACCCGACCGCCGCGACGTGGCCGGACTGCTCGGCGCCGAGCAGGTCGCCCGCGCCGCGGATCTCGAGGTCGCGCATGGCGATCTGGAAGCCGGCGCCGAGCTCCGTGTGGTCGGCGAGCGCGGCGAGGCGGGCGCGCGCCTCGGGCGAGAGCTCCGAGCCGTCGGCATAGAAGAGGTACGCGTGCGCGGTCACATCGCTCCGGCCGACGCGCCCGCGGATCTGGTAGAGCTGGGCGAGCCCGAGCGCGTCCGCCCGCTCGACGACGAGCGTGTTCGCCTGCGGGATGTCGAGCCCGGACTCGATGATCGTCGTCGTCACGAGCACGTCCGCGTCGCCGGCGAGGAACGAGATCATCCGCTCCTCGAGCTCCCGCTCCGGGAGCTGCCCGTGCACGACCATCACGCGGGCCGCCGGGACGAGCTGACGGATCTTCTCCGCCGCCTCGTCGATCGTCTCCACGCGGTTGTGGAGCACGAACGACTGCCCCTCGCGGGCGAGCTCCCGCTCGAGCGCCACCCGGACGAGCTCCTCGTCGTACTCGCCGACGTGCGTCCGCACCGGCCGGCGACCCTGCGGCGGCGTCTCGATCACGCTGATGTCACGAAGGCCGGAGAGCGACATATGCAGCGTCCGCGGGATCGGCGTCGCGGTGAGCGCGAGGACGTCCACCTCGAGCCGGAGCTGGCGGAGGAGCTCCTTCTGCGCGACGCCGAAGCGCTGCTCCTCGTCGAGGACGACGAGGCCGAGCTCCTTCGCCTTCACGTCGCGCGAGAGGACGCGGTGCGTGCCCACGAGGACGTCGACCTTCCCGACCTCGTAGTCCGCCAGGATCCGCTTCACCTCCGACGGCTTGCGGAACCGCGACACCATCTCGACCGTGACCGGAAGGTCGCGGTAGCGCTCGCGGAACGTGTTCCAGTGCTGCTGCGCGAGGATCGTCGTCGGGGCGAGGACGAGCGTCTGCCGCCCGGCCTCGGCGACCGCGAACGCGGCACGCACAGCGACCTCCGTCTTCCCGAAGCCGACGTCGCCGCAGACGAGCCGGTCCATCGGGCGCGGCGCCTCGAGGTCCTCCTTCACCGCCTCGATCGCCCGCTGCTGGTCGGGCGTCTCGACGTACGGGAAGCTCGCCTCGAGGCGCTCGAGCAGGTCGCCGTCCAGGTCGTAGGCGACGCCGGGCGCCTGCTGGCGGCGCGCGTAGAGGGCGATCAGCTCGCCGGCCAGCTCGTGCGCGCCCGCCCGGGCGCGCGACTTCATGAGCGCCCAGGCCTTCCCGCCGAGCTTCGAGAGCGCGGGCGAGTCGCCGCCGACGTAGCGCGAGACCTTCCCGATCTGCTCATGCGGGACGTAGAGCCGGTCGGCGCCCTTGAACCCGAGGTAGAGGTAGTCGCGGGTGATCCCCGCGACCGTCTTCGTCTCGAAGCCGAGCAGCTGCCCGACGCCATGGTCCTCGTGGACGACGTGGTCGCCGGTGCGCAGGTCGGCGAAGCTCTGGAGCGCGCGGCCGAGACGCTGGTCGGTGCGCGGCGGGCGCTTGCGGAAGACCTGCGTGTCCGGGAGGAGGACGAGACCGAGCTCGCGCGAGACGAACCCGCGGCGGGCGGGCGCGACGGCGAAGCGGAGGGCGTCCGCCCGCGGGAGGTCGTCGCCCGGCTCGAGGAGCTCGGCGTCGACCCTGCGCAGGAGGCCGGCCTGGCGAAGCGCCTCGCCGCGATGGGCGAACGTGACGACGACGCGGTTCCCGCCGCGGAGGAAGGACGCGAGCTCTCGCTCGGCCTCCGCGATCCCGCGCGCCGCGACGGCCGGGCGCTGCGCCTCGAACGTGTGCGGCTGGCCGGACGGGAGCTGATCCAGCTCGATCGCCCCGCCGAGGTCGGGGTCCTCGAGGAGCTCCTCCGCCCAGGCCTCGCGCACCTCGCCGACGTTCCAGACGAGGTCGGGCGGCGGCAGGGCAGGAACCAGGTCGGCCGGGGCCGGGAGCGGCTCGTCCTGGTCGCGTAGGTGCGGCTCGACGAGATCGAGGCGGCGCTCGGCGGCCGGGTGGATCGCCGTCTCCTCGAGCGTGCGGAGCGCGCGCTGCGTGAAGGCGGAGAACGCGCGGACGGACTCGATCTCGTCGCCGAAGAGCTCGATCCGCACCGGCTCGCGGCCGGTCGAGGGGAAGACGTCGACGATCCCGCCGCGGACCGCCATCTGGCCGCGCTCCTCGACCCGCTCGACGCGCGCGTAGCCGGCGAGCGCGAGCCGCTCGACGAGCGCCTCGATGCCCGGCTCGTCGCCGACCGCGAGCCGGATCGTCTCGGGCCGACTCCCCGCAGGGGGCAGGCCCTCCGCGTACCCGAGCGCCGACGCGCAGACGAGGCCGCCGCCGGCGAGCACCTCGAGCGCCCGCGCCCGCTCGCCGACGAGGTGCGCCGGAGGCTCGAGCCCGGATTCCCGGCGGACGCCGCGCGAGGCGAAGAGGCCGACGTTCTCCTCGCCGAGGAACCAGCCCGCCGCCTCGGCCGCGTCGCGCACGTCGGCGTCGTCCGGGAGGAGGACGACGAGCGGCCCCTCCCGCGCGAGCCACGCGGCTGCGAGGAAGAGCGCGAGGATCGGCTCCGAGACGCGCGCGCGGCCCGGCCGGTCGACGAACGCCCGCAGGCGTTCGCTCTCCGCGAGCTCGCGCGCGAGCGCGTGGAGGACGGGCGGCTCGGAGACCTTCGTTGTCGGCGTGCGCTGGTCCATGACGACGGGCGGAACACGCGGTTCCGCCGGCCGCGAATCGTAGCCGGGCGGCGGCTCGCCGCGGCCGCGTGAACGCGGGCGCCCGCCAGGCCCCTCGCTAGTAACACAGTTTTACTAGCGAGCGGGCTCCCGCCCGCTTGGGCATCGCCGGGCGACGGCTTAGACTCGCGCGCGATGCCCGGTGAGCTCGTCCCGATCGGCCGGCGGCCGAAGCAGGTCGCGTCCTTTGCGGGCCCCGGCGCCCCCGCGCG
>JAICNY010000171.1 GCA_025930955.1 Thermoleophilia bacterium | reverse complement strand
GGAGGACGACGTCGACCCCGAGACGGTCATGGATCCCCCCGCAGAGCCCGGCGTCGACGACATCGAGGTCACCGACCCGGACGAGCCCGGCGAGGACTAGCGGGCGAGTCCGCGTCCCCGGACCGGGGCGCAACTCGTGACATCTTGAACGTGCGAGCGCCGACTGCTTTAGTGGTTCGGTGCTCGGCCTCGGGCTCCTGACCGCGGTCGTCTGGCTGGTGGTTCCCGGCGCGGCCTCTGCCGCGTCCGTGAGCTTCGAGGAAAACAGGGTGACTGTCGTGGCTGCGCCCGGAGAGGTGAACCACGTGACCCTCTCGACGCAGCCGGGCCCGGATGACCTCATCGCTTTCGTGGCTGACGCTGGTATGGACCTCGTCGTAGGCGAGGGGTGCGTGTCGACGACGCCGCGCGAGGCGCGCTGCGACGGGAGCATCGAGGCCCAGGGGCCGATGTTCGTCATCCACCTCGGCGACCAGGACGATTCGCTCGTCGCGGACGACGTCGTCTGTCGTCACGACGGTGGCTTCTTCGACGTCTCGTGTGTCGTCGCGTTTGGGGCGGACGGTGACGATTCGATCGTGGGGTCACAGGGCGTCGACCGTCTGGAGGGTGGCGACGGGAACGACACGATCAGCGCGAGCGCGGGCTTGAACTGCGTGGACGAGGGGCAGGGCGCAGCTGTGTGCGACCGAGAGCTCGTCGTAGGAGGGCCGGGCGACGATGCCCTCGACGGCGGGAGCGATCAGGGCACGCTCGTGGGCGGTACGGGTGCCGATCGGTTGTCGTCGGGCTGGGTGACCTACGCCGCCCGAGCGGCACCGGTTTCGGTGAGCCTCAACGGCGTCGACGACGACGGACAACCCGGGGAGGGAGACGACGTCGCGCCGGATGTTCCCGGAGTTCGAGGAGGTCGCGCCGCAGATCGTCTCGTCGGCAACGATCGCAGTCAGACCCTGATCGGCGGGCCCGGTCGCGATCGTCTCGCCGGACGCGGCCGCGGCGACCGGCTCTTCGGTGAGAACGGGACGGACGCGCTCTTTGGCGGCGCCGGATCGGACCTCTTGATGCCGGGCCGGGGCGAGGACATCGTGCGCGGCGACGACGGGCGGGACCTCTTCAGGGTCAAGGACGGCGCGCGAGACGTATTGCTGGGAGGGGCCGGGCGAGATTGGGCGGCCGTCGACCGACGGCTCGACGTGCTGCGCCGGATCGAGACCACTCGCCGTTAGCCGGGCCGGGCTACCCGGAGCCGCTCGGCCGCCTCGTCCGGATCGAGCGTGTTCACGTAGATCCCTGCGCCGAGCTCGAGGCCGGCGAGGACGTTCAGGCGCGGGACGACCTCGAGGTGCCAGTGCGCGCCGTCGTGGAGCCAGACGTTCAGGGGCACCCGGCCACCCTCGGCGGCGTGCAGGTGGCGGATCGACTTCGCGAGCAGGCCGAGCGCGTCGGCGAGCCGCGGTGACTCGAACGCGCTGCCGCCCGCGTGATCGCGGGGCGCGAGCAGCAGCTCGTACGGCAGCCGGCCGGCCCATCGCACCGTCGCCACCACGCCGCCGCGGTCGCCGAGGATGCGGGCTCCGGCGACCAGCTCGTCCGCGAGATGCGCGCAGACGCGGCATTTCCCGTCGTCCTCCACGACCACCTCGGGCGGAGCCTCACGAAGCCATACGAGCTGCGAGTGCGAGTGCCCGCGCGACGCGCCGGCCTCGCGGCCTTCGTTCACGAGCGCGTGGACGTACGGGAAGCCTTCCTTGCGCGCCGCCCCCGCTCGCAGCAACCACGCCTTCGCCACGAGCCCGAGCTCCTCGTCCGTGAGCTCGGCGAGGGACCGGGCGTGGCGCGGCGCGTGGACGACCACCTCCTGCCGCTCGAGCGCTGGGTAGAGATTCGGCACGACGCGCACCGACCAGCCGGGCGAGTCGGCTGGAGCGCCGTCCGGCCGTCCGAGGGCGAGCGCCTCCGGCGGCGTCCGCTCCTCGTGGCCCTCGCAGAACGGGCAGTCCTCCCCCTCGTCCGGGTCGAACGCGTCCGGCGTCCGTGCCCCCGGTCGCCGGGCGCGCCCCGGCGCGATCACGACGAGCCGGCCCGAGATCGGGTCGCGGCGCAGGTCGGGAGCCGAGGCGTGCGTCAGCTCGAGGAGTCGCCGCGGCCGCTCTCGAGGAACGGCTTGAAGAGCTCGATCGGCAGCGGCAGGAAGGTCGTGGTCGACCGCTCGGACGAGATCTCGAGCATCGTCTGGAGGAAGCGCAGCTGGAGCGTGGTCGGGTTCGCGCTCATGACGTCGGCGGCCTCCCGCAGCCGCTCGGAGGCCTGGAACTCGCCCTCCGCCGCGATCACCTTCGCGCGCCGCTCGCGCTCGGCCTCCGCCTGGCGGGCCATCGCGCGCTGCATCCCGGCGGGGATCTCGACGTCCTTCACCTCGACGATGGAGACCTTGACGCCCCAGGGGGAGGTCGCCTCGTCGATGATCCGCTGGAGGATCTCGTTGATCTTGTCCCGCTCGGACAGGAGCTCGTCGAGCATGTGCTGGCCGAGCACCGACCGGAGCGTCGTCTGCGAGATCTGCGAGGTCGCGACCATGTAGTTCTCGACCTGCACGATCGCCCGCTCCGGGTCGATGATCCGGAAGTACGCGACCGCGTTCACCCGCACGGGCACGTTGTCCTTCGTGATCACCTCCTGCGGCGGGACGTTGAGCGTCACCGTTCGGAGGTCGACGCGCACCATCTTGTCGATCACCGGGATGAGCAGGAAGAGGCCCGGGCCCTTCGGCGGGCTCTTCAGCCGGCCGAGCCGGAAGATGACGCCGCGCTCGTACTCGCGCGCGACACGAATCGACGCCGAGAGGAGAAAGATGAGGACGACGAGGACCGCCGCGACGGCGATCAGCGCAGGCGACATGAGGCCATCCTATGCGGTGCCGCCGGCGGGTGCCGCAGGGACGGGCGTCTCGACCGGGCTCACCTCGAGCACGAGGTCGTCGCGGACCACGTCGACCTGAACGCGCGTCCCCGGCTCGACCGGGCCGTTGTCCACCCGGGCGCGCCAGAGCTCTCCGTGGACGAAGACGTAGCCGTCCGGGTCGAGCGCGTGGCGGACGATCCCGACCGCGCCGAGCATCTCGTCCTGCCCCGTCTGCGGCTTCGTCCGGCGAAGCTGTACCGCCTTGCCGAGCGCGACGCCGAGCACGAGCGCGAGCGTCCCCGCGATCGCGAGCGAGACCCAGAGCGAGACGGCGTACGCCTCTCCCGCGGGGTCGAAGAGGAGGAGCGAGCCGAACACGAAGCTGACCGCCCCCGCGAGCGCGAGCGCGCCGTGGCTCGCGACGAACGCCTCCGCGGCGAAGAAGACGAACGAGAGGAGGAGCAGCAGGAGCCCCGCCCAGCTGATCGGCAGGACCTGGAGCCCGAAGAGTCCCATGATGAGCGAGATCGCCCCGACCGTCCCCGGGAAGATCAGGCCCGGGTTCAGAATCTCGATCGTGATCCCGAGGATCCCGATCGACATGAGGAGGACGATCAGGTTCGGGTCGACGAGCAGGTCGAGGATCTGCTTCCAGAGGCCCATCTCGACGTTCACGATCTCGGCCCCAGCGGTGTTCATGACGATCCCCTTCGGCTTCGTCTCGAAGCCGTGCATGTCCTCGAGCAGCGTCTCGAGGTCGGGTGAAACGAAGTCGACCACGTTCTCCTCGAGCGCCTCGCGCGCGCCGATGTTCGACGCGACGCGCACCGCGCTCTCGGCCCACTCGCCGTTCCGGCCGTGCTCCTCGGCGAGCTCGCGCACGAAGACGGCCGCGTCGTTCACGACCTTGCGCCGGAGGTCCTCGGGGATCTCCTCGCCGCTCGTCGCGATCGGAGTCGAGGAGCCGATGTTCGTCTGCGGGGCCATCGCGGCGACGTCGGCGGCCATCGTGAGAAAGACGCCGGCGGAGGCGGCCCGTGAGCCGGGCGGGTAGACGTAGACGACGACGGGCACCTCGGAGTCGAGCTCGGCCTGGATGATCTCCCGCATCGAGGAGTCGAGCCCGCCGGGCGTGTCCATGAGGATCACGACCGCGTCGAACTCCTCGTCGTTCGCCCGGTCGATCGCGTCGGTCAGGTAGTCCTGCGTGACCGGGTTGACGTCGTTCGCGAACTCGACCGCGAGGACGCGCGGGCGGCCGCCGTCTTCCTGCGAGAGCGCGGCGCCGGCCAATGCGAGGGCCGTCCCCGTGAGGAGCGCCGCGACGGACAGGAAACGGAGGAAAGGCATGTCGGCCCTGTAAGGATTGTATCTGCAGGGCTTTTAGTCTCTTGCCCGTCCTGCCGATCTTTGCTTCGTTCGTCTTTCGCCCCCGGATGGCAGTGCCGCGTATCACACTTCTCGCCGCTTTCCTGGCGCTCGCCTGCGCCGGGCCCGCCGCGGCCGGGGTGAGCGTCGCCTCGCGCGACGTTCCGCTCGTGGGAAGCGGGGCCGGGCGCGCCTCGGCCGACGCCACCCGCGTGCTGCCCGCACAAACGGCCCCCGTGCGGTTCCACCTCGCCGGGCTCCACTGGCAGGGGTCGGGTGACGTCGAGTTCCGCACGGCCCGAATCGGAGGGGCGTGGAGCGCCTGGCGGCCCGCCCGCCCGGAGACGGAGGACGGCCCGAACGCGGGCGACCGGGAGGCCCGGGCGAAGGCCGGCTGGGAGCTCGGGAACCCGTGGTGGACGGGCCCAGCGCGCCGGCTCCAGGTGCGGCTGAGCGGCCGCGTCACGCGGCTGCGCGCGCACTACGTGACGAGCCCCGTGCGCGAGGCCCCGCGCGCGGTCGAGCCGGCCGCCCGCACGCTCGCCGCCGCCCCACCGCAGCCCGCGCTCGTCAAGCGCGCCGCCTGGGGCGCGAACGAGTCGATCGTGCGCGGAACGCCGTCGTACGCCTCGCGGCTCTCGTTCGCGGTCGTCCACCACACAGCCGGGTCGAAGCCGACGTCTGCCGCGCAGTCGGCCGCGATCGTGCGCGGGATCCAGTCGTACCATGTGCTCTCGAACGGGTGGAACGACATCGCGTACAACTTCCTCGTCGACCCCTTCGGGCAGATCTTCGTCGGGCGCAAGGGCGGTGCGGCGAAGAACGTGATCGGCGCCCACGCGCAGGGCTTCAACACCGGGAGCACCGGCGTCGCGGTGCTCGGGACGTACGAGGGAGGGACGATCTCCGCGAAGGCCCGCACCGCGCTCACCGCGCTGCTCGCCTGGCGGCTCGACGTCGCGCACGTCGACCCGGCCTCCCGGCTCACGTGGACGTCCGGGGGGAACCCGAAGTTCCCGGCCGGGACGCTCGTCTCCCTGAACGCGATCTCCGGCCACCGGGACACCGGCTCGACCTCCTGCCCCGGCGCGAAGCTGCACGGCGAGCTCGGTTCGCTCGCGGC
>JAICNY010000226.1 GCA_025930955.1 Thermoleophilia bacterium | reverse complement strand
GGCTGTCACCGCCACCGCGCGCATCCTGCTGCGCATCCGGCAGCCGTTCGAGAACCACAACGGCGGCCAGGTGCTCTTCGGGATGAAGGGCCACCTGTTCGTGCCGACCGGCGACGGCGGCTCGGGCGGCGACCCGGGGAACCGCGCCCAGAGCATGCGGAGCCGGCTCGGGAAGCTCATCCGGATCAACGTCGCGAACGGGAGGAAGCGCATCGTCGCCATCGGCCTGCGAAACCCGTGGCGCGTCTCGCTCGACCGTGCGACGGGGCGGATGTTCGTCGCCGACGTCGGCCAGGGCTCGCGCGAGGAGGTCTCGATCTGGCGCCAGCGCTGGCAGGGGCTCGAGAACTACGGCTGGCGCCGCTTCGAGGGGACGCTCCTCTACTCCGGCGGGACGCGGCTCCACCGGCCGAGCCGCCTGCGGCAGCCGATCCACCAGTACGGGCACGCGGGCGGCCGCTGCTCGATCACGGGCGGGCACGTCTACCGGGGCTCCGCCGTCCAGCGCCTGCGGGGGCGCTACTTCTTCGGCGACTACTGCACCGGCGAGGTCTGGAGCTTCTCGGTCGGCTCGAACGGGCGCAAGCGCGGCCTCATGGAGCATCCGAACCTCCGCGTCTCGAACGGTTTGCCGTCGTTCGGGCTCGGCCCGACCGGCGAGATCTACCTCGTCTCGCGCGGGAACGGGACGCTCTACCGCATCGGCGGCTCCTAGGGTCCCCGTCAAGCGGCCGCGTCTACGCTGCGCGGATGCGCCTGCTCGCGGTCCTCGCCCTCTCGCTCGCGCTGCTCGCGGCGTGCGGCGGCGACGACGACCGGCCCGCGACCGTCACGCGCGCCGAGCCGACGACGACCTCCGAGGCCGCGCCCGACCCGCCGCCGGAGGAGGAGCCTCGGGCGGAGCCGGAGCTCGCGCTGGAGGAGGTGGCGAGCGGGCTCGAGAGCCCCGTGCACGTGGCCGGCGCGCCCGGGGAGGAGGGACGGCTCTACGTCGTCGAGCAGGCGGGGCGGATCCTCGTCCTGGACGGCGGCGGCCCGGCGGGCGAGCCGTTCCTCGACATCCGCGGCGACGTCGCGGCGGGCGGCGAGCGCGGCCTCCTCTCGGTCGCGTTCCACCCGGACTACGCCGAGAACGGACGCCTCTACGTGAACTACACGAACTCCGACGGCGACACCCGGGTCGTCGAGTACCGCGCGAACGAGGCGCGCACCGCCGTCGCGCCCGGCACCGCGCGTGAGCTCCTCGCGGTCGACCAGCCGTACTCGAACCACAACGGGGGCCAGCTCGCGTTCGGGCCCGACGGGCTCCTTTACGTCGGGATGGGGGACGGCGGCTCCGGCGGCGACCCGGAGAGCCGCGCGCAGGATCTCGGCGACCGGCTCGGGAAGCTCCTGCGCCTGGACGTCGACGCCGAGGGCGCCGACTGGGAGGTCGCCGCGTACGGGCTCCGGAACCCGTGGCGGTTCTCGTTCGACCGCGAGACGGGCGACCTCCACCTCGCCGATGTCGGCCAGGACGCGTTCGAGGAGGTGAACGCGCTCCCGTGGCCGCAGGACGGGCTCGTGAACTTCGGCTGGCCGACGTTCGAGGGCACGAGCCGCTTCGACGACCGGCCGCTCACCCGCGGCGGCCGGCTCGTCGACCCGATCCGGACGTACGGGCGCGACGCGGGCTGCTCGGTCACCGGCGGCTTCGCGTACCGCGGCGAGGCGATGCCGGGGCTCGCCGGGCGGGCGTTCTACGGCGACTACTGCTCGGGCACGATCTGGAGCTATCGCTTCGTCGACGGCGCGGCGCGGGGCGCTCGCCGCGAGAAGCTCCGGGTGCCGCTCCTCACCTCGTTCGGCGAGGGCACGGCGGGCGAGCTCTACCTCGTCTCGCACCAGGGGACGGTGTTCCGGCTGGTCGAGGCGCGATGATGGCGCCCGTGAGCGCGCCCGTCGACGTCCCGGTCGCCCTGCTCGGCTACGGCACGGTCGGCTCCGCGGTCGAGCGGCTCCTGCGGGAGAGCGCGGACGACATCGAGCGGGCGACCGGCCACCGGCTCCGCGTCGTGCGCGCGCTCGTGCGCGACCCGGCGAAGGAGCGGCCCGCGCCCGCCGGGCGGGGCCTCCTGACGGACGACTTCGCCGCGATCCGCGACGACCCCGACGTGGCCGTCGTCGCGGAGGTGATGGGCGGGGTCGAGCCAACGGGCGAGTACGTGCTCGAGCTGCTCCGCGCGGGGAAGCCGGTCGTCTCGGCGAACAAGCAGCTCGTCGCGCGCCGCGGCGCGGAGCTCTTCGCGGCCGCGTCCGCCGCGGGCGTCCAGCTCCGGTTCGAGGCGAGCGTCTGCGCGGCGATCCCGGTCGTGAAGGTGCTCCGCGAGGCGCTCGTCGCGACGCATGTGCACCGGATCCTCGGGATCGTGAACGGGACGACGAACTTCGTCCTCACGGAGATGGAGGCGGGGCGGACCTACGACGAGGCGCTCGCCGAGGCGCAGAGGCGCGGCTTCGCGGAGGCCGATCCGACCGAGGACGTGAACGGCGCCGACGCCGCCGCGAAGATGGCGATCCTCGCCACGGTCGCGTTCGGGTCGCGCGTGGAGCTCGGCGACGTCGTGACGACCGGGATCGAGGGGCTCTCGGAGGAGCACGTGCGCGCGGCGCGCGAGCTCGACGCGGTCGTCCGGCTCGTCGGCGCGGCCGAGCTCGCGGACGGGCGTGTCGACGTTCGCGTGCGGCCGGCGCTCATCGGGCGCCACCATCCGCTCGCCTCGGTCGAGGGCGCGTTCAACGCGGTCATGCTGAACGGCGACGCGATCCGGGAGATCGTGCTCGAGGGGCCGGGCGCGGGCGGGATCGAGACCGC
>JAICNY010000212.1 GCA_025930955.1 Thermoleophilia bacterium | reverse complement strand
GTCGAACGTGATCCCGTGAAGTGCGGCGATGGCCGCGCCCCATGTGTAGGCACGACTTGAATGGTTGAGGAGTGCCGGTGTCAAAAGGTCCTGCGCGGCGACCTCGGCATCTCTTGCGAGAGAGGAGTCCGGAGGCACCAGGCTCGCCGGATCGATGGAGCTCCGGCGTCCCGAGTGCATTCGGAGCACCATCGCGAGACGGCCGGCGAGAATGCTGAGCTCCGCCCGCAGCAGGGGCCGGGCGAGTGTCAGGCATTCCCGAGCCGTCAGCACTCCCCCGGTGCGTTCGGTCCAGCCAATGGATCCAATCGGATCGGTGGGTCGTGGCTGGCTCATGGGGGCCTCTCAGTTCGGTGCCGCGTCTGGCCTGCAGACAAAAGGCCCCGCTCAGCAGGGCCTTTCGAGTAGCGGGGGCGGGATTTGAACCCGCGACCTCCGGGTTATGAGCCCGGCGAGCTACCTGACTGCTCCACCCCGCGTCGCGGCTCTCAGGATAGCAACGATCGCCGCTTCCCGGCGCGGGCTCAGCGCCCTTCGAGGAAGTTCCGCGCGATCGTGATGATCACGAAGAGGATGATGAGGATCGTCCAGATGGACGGGACGCCGCTCCGCTGTCCCTCCTCCTCGTCCGGCGCCTCGACCCGCTCGGGCCCCGGGCCGGCGTCCTCGACCGCGAAGCCGTCGAGCTCGTGCGCGGGCTCGCCGCCGACGCTCGCCACACCGACGTCCTCGGGGCCGGCGAAGGCGCCCGGCTCGACCGCCGCCTCGCGGGCCGCTGCGAGGAGCCGCTCGGCCTCGCGCCGGTCGGCCTCCTCCCCGGTGGCGGCGATGTGCGCGGCGAGGCCGCCGATCGTGTCGAGGGCGCGCCTGTCGCCGGCGAGGCGCGCGGGCTCGAGCGCGTTCCAGAGGTGGACGAGGGCCTCGGACGTGCGGCCGCCGCGCAGCGCTCCCCTGGCCTCGCGGACTGCGTCCATGCGGTCAGTATCCCGGTCCGGCGGCGGCTACGATCGCCGGATGCGCGTCGCCGCCGTGGATCTCGGCACGAACTCGACCCGGCTCCTCGTCGCCGACGTCGAGGACGGGCACGTGCGCGAGATCGAGCGGCGGCTCGCGATCACGCGTCTCGGCGAGGACGTCGACTCGCGGCGCAAGCTCCTCCCCACCGCGATCGCGCGCGTGCGGAACGTGCTCGCGGACTACCGGCGCGCCGCCGAGGGCCACGGCGCCGAGCGGACGCTGACCCTCGCGACGAGCGCCGTCCGCGACGCCGAGAACGGCGAGGCCTTCCTCGGGGAGATCGAGTGGAGCTACGGCTTCGCGACGCGGCTGCTCTCCGGCGAGGAGGAGGCGGCGATGACCTTCCGCGGGGTCTCGGCGGGGCGCGAGGTGGCCGACGGGACGCTCGTCGTCGACGTCGGCGGCGGCTCGACCGAGCTCGTCCTCGGCGGGCCGGACGGCGTCTCGTGGCGTGCGAGCCTCGACATCGGGTGCGTCCGGCTGACGGAGCGGTTCCTCGCGGGCGATCCGCCGTCGGCGGACGAGCTCGCGGCCTGCCGCGGCGCGGTGCGGGCGCTGCTCGCCGAGCGCGTTCCCGAGAATGTGCGCCCGTCGGCCGCGATCGGCGTGGCCGGGACGGTGACGACGCTTGCGACCCTCCACGGAGGCCTGCCGGAGGAGGACCCGGAGCGGCTCCACGGGCACCGCGTCCCCGCGGCCTGGATCGAGGAGGAGCTCGCCCGCCTCGCGTCCGCCACCGTCGAGGAGTTGCGCGCCCGCCCGGGGATCCACCCCGATCGCGCGCCCGTCATGGTCGCCGGCGCGGTCGTCGTCGCCGACGTCCTCGGGCACTTCGGGCTCGGGGAGCTCGAGGTGAGCGAGCAGGACATCCTCCACGCGGGCGCGCTCGCGGCCGCCGAGCTGCCGGCGCCCGACGAGGACGGCGTCCCGCCCGGCGCCTACACCTGCTGCTGAGGCGGCTCGAGCGGCAGCGGCCGCCCGTCGAGCGGAGACGAGTGGATGATCGACGTCGTCGTCTGGCCGAGCACGATCAGCCGGTCGAGGATGTCCTCGAGGTCGTCCATCGAGCGCAGGTGGAGCTTCAGCACGTAGCAGTCCTCGCCGGTCACACGGTGGCACTCGGCGATCTCGGGGATCTCGCGTGCCAGCTGCGGGATCTGCTGCAGCCGGCGGGTCGTCGGGCGAATCCGGACGAAGGCGGCGATCGGATAGCCGAGCGCCTTCGGGTCGACGACCGCGCGGTAGCCCGTGATCACGCCGGCCCGCTCGAGCCGCTGGAGCCGCTCGGCGACGGCCGGCGCAGAGAGGTTCACCCGGCGGCCGAGCTCCGCGATCGAGAGCCGCGCGTCCGCCTGTAGCTCCTCCAGGAGAGCAACGTTCAGCGCGTCGAGCGCCTGCGGTTCACCGGTTCTCCGGGCTGGATGCGTTCGATCCGTAGGCGTCTGGCGGGAAACCACTTCGATGGAGTATGGCAGCCGGGGAGCCAGGCCGGAAGACTTCTCGGCAATGGGACAGGCGGGGACGGCGGCATATCCGGGCGGCTTCGGGCGCCTCGCAGCGCAGTTGCCGGCGGAGGGCTTCTTCGTCGGCAGCGCGGTCTTCCACTACCTCGGCCCGGCCTTCGCGGTGCTCCTCTTCGCCCGGATCGAGCCGCTCGGCGTCGCGTGGCTCCGGATCCTCACCGCCGCCGCCCTCTTCGCGCTCTGGCGGCGGCCCTGGCGCGCGCTCGGGGCGCTCGATGCGTCCGGGCGGCGCACGGTCGTCGCGATGGGCCTCGTCCTCGCCGCGATGAACCCGTGCTTCTACGTCGCGATCGACCGGCTGCCGCTCGGGACGGTCGCTGCGATCGAGTTCCTGCCGGTGATCGCGCTGGCGGCGCTCGGCGCGCGCACACGGAGGAACGGCCTCGCGCTCCTCGCCGCGTCCGCGGGCGTGTACCTCCTGACCGACGTTCGGCTCGGCGGGGACCCGCTGGGCGTCGCCTTCGCGTTCGCGAACGCGGGGCTCTTCGCGCTCTACATCGTCCTCGCTCACCGCCTGGCGAACGCCCGCGCGATCGGCGGGATCGACGGCCTCGCCGGGGCGATGCTCGTCGCCGCGCTCGCTGCGCTCCCGATCGGCGCCTGGGACGCCGCGCCGGCCTTCGTCGACCCGGTCGCGCTCGGCGCGGCCGTCGCGGTCGGCGTCACGTCCTCGGTCATCCCTTACGTCTGCGACCAGCTGGCGATGGCCCGCATGGCGCGGGCAACCTACGCGCTGCTCGTCTCGCTCCTCCCCGCGACCGCGACCGTGATCGGGCTCGTCGTGCTGGCGCAGGTGCCGGC
>JAICNY010000259.1 GCA_025930955.1 Thermoleophilia bacterium | reverse complement strand
CTCGATGATCGAGCGGACGAATGCCGCGATGCGGCCGTCGTCGCCGCGCAGCTCGAGGATCTCTTCCACGACTGCGCGGTACTCGCGCTCGAGCTCTCTGATGCGGCCGTCGGCGGACTCGAGGTCGGGGCGCTCCTCGACGTCGACGAGGAGGCGACCCTGCGAATCGGAGGCGGCGGCGCCGGCGATGCCGCGGTGGAGGCCTTCGAGGGCGACGGCGCGACCTCCGCCAGGGAGGCGGATCCGGTCCGTCACCTGGGCGACGGTGCCGACCGTGGCGTACTCGTCCTCGTGCTTGGGCACGAGTAGCACGCGGTCCTCGTCGCCGACGTCGATCGTCAGGGTGACGTTCATGTTCGGGAAGACGACGATGTCTTCCAGGGGGACCAGCAAGAGGCTGATCGTGTTCTCGTTCTCGTTCCCGTTCTCGTTCTCGTTCTCGTTCTCGTTCTCGTGCTCGCTCACGACTCTCGCTTTCGTACGAATGTCATAGGTGGTTCAGAAACTGTACCGACGTCGACCGGGGTCACGTCGAGCCCCGCCGAGGCGCGCAACACGCTTGCAACAGACTGTTGCAAGCCGGGGTTTCGCCTCCAGCCTGGGTGCAATCGGTGCTTGCAACAGACTGTTGCAAGCGTTGTCAGCCTTCGATACGGCGGAAACGCTGGAGCGTGGCGGCGGCGACGCGACCGGCAAGCCGGTCCGAGGACATCGAGACTCCCGACGACCGGTAGGTCATGACTCCCGCGACGAAGACGCCGCCCTCCCAGAACACGAGCCCGGTGTCGTGGCGCGCTATCGAGATCCAGCCGGCCTTGTGCATCACGTCGACGTGGCGGTCTCGGCGGATGCTCGCGTCGAGCTTCGGCTGATCGCGCACGTGCGCGGTGAGCCAGAGGAGGTAGCGGGCGTCCGCCGGCGTGATGCCCGGCTGCGACTTTCGAAGCGGCCCGATCCCGCCGGACGCGAGCCAGAGCGCACGCCACAGTGAGGTCATGTCCCAGGCGGTCGTGTACTTGCCGACGCCGAAGTTGGGCGCCTCGTCCACCCGCAGCGGGATCCGGCCCGAGAGAGCCCTCGTCACCTCGTAGCCGCCGTACATGAGCGAGTCGGTGAGGCCGATCGAGCGCATGAGGTCGTTCACGCGGTACGCGCCCGCGCTCGTCGAGCCGCCGAGCCACACGAGCAGCGTGTTCGCGGTCTCGTCGTCGGACGGGATGATCAGCTCCCGGAGGAGCGAATCGATGCGTGAGCCCGGTGGCGGGATCCCGCTGTGCTCGGCGAGGACGGCCGCGGCGATGGCGAGCTTGAGTGTCGACGCCGCCGGGAAGCGCGCCTTCGCGTTCCAGGCGGCGCCCCGTCCTCCCGTCAGGCTCTGGACGTAGTAGCCGGCAGTGCCCGAGTACCCGCGAGCCGTCCGGGTCAGCTTGCGTGCGAGCGTGCCGTCGAGGCGCGGCGCCACGACCCTCGGCCGCGTGCCCGGCGGCAGGCCGAAGACGTCGTGGACGTGCGCCGACGAGCGCGAGCCGT
>JAICNY010000108.1 GCA_025930955.1 Thermoleophilia bacterium | reverse complement strand
GGGCTCGAGGCGATGCGAGAGGGACTGGGGTCGATCACGTTCCACGCGCGGGCCGGGTCGTTCGCGGACAAGGCGGTCCGGCTCGAGGAGCTGTCGGAGCTCCTGGGCGGGGGGGAGGCGTCGCGTCATGCCGCGCGCCTCGCGAAGGCCGACCAGGCCTCGACCATGGTGCACGAGTTCCCCGAGCTCCAGGGCTTCATGGGCGGGGCGTACGCACGCCTCGCCGGGATTCCCGAGGCCGTCGCCGCGGCGGTCGAGGAGCACTACCTCCCCGGCGGGGCCGGCGACGCGCTGCCCCGCACCGCGGCAGGTCAGGTGCTCGCAGCCGCCGACCGCGTCGACAACCTCACGGTCGCGTTCGCGCTCGGCGAGCGACCGACGGGCTCGCGGGACCCGTACGGTCTCCGCCGCGCCGCGATCGGGCTCTGCCGGCTTGCGGTCGAGGCGGGTCTCGAGATCGACGTGGCGGCGCTCGTGGCCCGCGACCTCGGTCTTCTGACGGACCAGGGCGCCGACGTGAGCGACGATCCGGCCGACGTGCGCGACTTCGTCCTCGAGCGGCTGGAGGGACTTCTCGACGTCCCGGTCGAGGTGGTGCGCGCGGCTCGTGCGTCCGGCGTCGCCGAGCTCGGCGCCGTCGCCCGGCTCGCGGAGGCCCTCGCCGCTGCGCTGCCGTCCGAGGAGTTCGCGCAGGTCTACACGGCGTACGACCGGGCGAATCGCCTGGCCGGCCGCGCAGACGGAGCCGCCGCGGCGCTCGACCCGAAGCTCGCGACGGAGCCGGCGGAGGCGGCCCTGGTGGAGGCGCTCGGGGTGGCGGGGCCCCAGATCGAGGCGGCCGTCGCCGAGGGGAGCTTCGAGGACGCGCTCGCGGCCGCCGCGGAGCTCGGCCCGCCCGTCGACCGATTCTTCGACGAGGTGCTCGTGATGGCCGAAGACGCGTCGATCCGCGCGAATCGGCTCCGGCTGCTCCTGGACGTCCGGGATGCCGTCGGGCTTCTCGGCGATCTCTCGCTCGTCCCGCGCTGAAGCCGGCGGTCGAGACGTCGTTGCCAAGTCGACACGAAGTCGACACACGGACGGCACGAACGTCACAGACACGTGCGCTTTCCGCCGATACGATGAATCTCATGGGGTGGGGGCGAACCACCCGTTACCCGCGTGCGTCTTCGAGAGCGGAGCCACGGTCGGGCGCGCCGCTACGCTCCCCGGCATGGGCGACCCGGTCGAGCTGCACGTCATCTCCGATTCCACGGGGGAGACGGCCGCGAAGGTCGCGAAGGCGGTCGAGGATCAGTTCCCCGACCTGACGTTCGACGTCATCCGGCACCCGCGGATCACGAGCGCCGACGACGTCCAGCTCGCCGCCTCCCGCGCGCGCGGTCGGCGCGCGGTGATGATCTACACGCTCGTCGACAACCACTACCGCGAGTCGATGCGCGCGCTCTGCAAGCGCTACAAGCTCCATTACTGCGACCTGCTCGGGCACCCGATCGACGCGGTCGCCCGCGTTTCCGGGCTCACCGCCCGCATGGAGCCGGGCCCGCGGCCCGCGCTCGACTCCGCGTACTTCAAGCGGATCGCGGCGATCGAGTTCGCAGTGCGCTTCGACGACGGCGTGGCGGCGCACGGGCTCGACGGCGCCGACATCGTCCTCGTCGGCGTTTCGCGCAGCTCGAAGACGCCGCTCTCGATCTACCTCGGCTACCTCGGCTACAAGACCGCGAACGTCCCGATCGTGCGCGGGATCGAGCCGCCGCCCGAGCTCTTCGAGATCGAGCCCGCGAAGATCGTCGGGCTCACGATCGACGCCGAGGCGCTGAGCGAGATCCGCCAGACCCGCGCCCGTGCCATGCGCGGCCCGAAGCGCTACGCCGAGCTCATCGAGATCTACGAGGAGCTCGAGCAGGCCGAAGCCGTCCACCGGCGGCTCGGCTGCCCCGTCATCGAGGTCTCCGGGCTCGCGATCGAGGAGACGGCGCACCGCATCATCCGCCTCGTCGAGCAGCGGCGGCTCGACGCGCGCGACGCCGCCCGCACGAGCGCCCCCACAAGCGCATGAGCCCGAGCCCCAAGCCGCCCATCCCGTTCTACTACTGGCCGCTCTGGATGGGGATTCTCGGGCTCGCGCTCGTCGTCTTCTACGGGATCCTGACGCCGGTCTGGATGGCCATCCGGGCCGTCGCGTGGCTGAGTGAGCGGCCGCCCTTCCGCACCCTCGCCCGCTGACGGCGCTCACCCCAGAGCACGAGGGCCGGCGGCGCCGATGCAGCCGTTTAGCCGGCCGGAGGTGCGGGAAACCGCGGCGCGATGGCCGGAACGGGGGACGGATGATGCGGGGCGGGGACGGCTCGCAGGCCCACACCGGCCGCCTGACCGGCGGGCCTGGAGGCCACGACGCCCGCGGCCGGTCGAACTCGCCCGAGCGGGACGACCGCAGGCGCTCGCACGAGCACGAGAGCCGCGGCGGCCTGGCCGACGGGCCGGAGGCGGCGCTCCGGGCCTACTACGGGAACCTGCGCGTCGGACGCACCCGCCCGCGCTGACTCGGCGCGGCGCACGCCGGCGTGATCTCCCCGCGCCGTATGGGAAGATTCGCGCGGGATGACGCGTTACGTCTACGACTACACCGAGGGCGGCGACGCCGGGCGCGAGCTCCTCGGCGGCAAGGGCGCGGGCCTCGCGGAGATGACCGCGCTCGGCGTCCCCGTGCCGGGCGGATTCGTCGTCTCGACGCAGGCGTGCGTCGAGTACATGCGCGCCGGCCGCGAGCCGGACGGGCTCGCCGAGCAGGTCGACAAGGCGATCGGCCGGCTGGAGGAGGCGACGGGGAAGCGCTTCGGCGACCCGCACGACCCGCTGCTCGTCTCGGTCCGCTCCGGCGCTGCGATCTCGATGCCCGGGATGATGGACACGATCCTGAACCTCGGCCTGAGCGACGTCGCCGTCGACGGGCTCGCCGAGTCGACCGGGAACCCGCGCTTCGCCTACGACGCGTACCGCCGCCTCGTCCAGATGTACGGGGACGTGGTCTCCGGCGTGAGCGGCCAGCGGTTCGAGGACGAGCTCGAGCGGATGAAGGCCGAGCGCGGAGCCGCGCAGGACGTCGACCTGACGGCGGACGACCTCCGGGAGCTCGTCGAGCGCTTCAAGGCGATCTACCGCGAGGGCGCCGGCGAGGACTTCCCGCAGGACGCGCGCGACCAGCTCGGCCGCGCGATCCGCGCCGTGTTCGACTCCTGGGACGTCCCGCGCGCCCAGGTCTACCGGCGCGCGCACGGGATCCCGGACGACCTCGGCACCGCGGTGAACGTCGTCCAGATGGTGTTCGGGAACAAGGGCGACACCTCCGGCACCGGCGTTTGCTTCACGCGCGACCCGTCCACCGGGGAGCCGGGCATCTGGGGCGAGTTCCTCGTGAACGCGCAGGGCGAGGACGTCGTCGCGGGCATCCGCACGCCCGAGCCGCTCGACCGGATGAAGGACGCGCTCCCGCAGGCGTACGAGCAGCTCGTCGAGACGCTCCGCAGCCTGGAGGCGCACTACCGCGAGATGCAGGACATCGAGTTCACCGTCGAGGACGGCCGTCTCTACATCCTCCAGACGCGCACCGGCAAGCGGACGGCGGTCGCGGCGCTCCGGATCGTCGTCGACATGGTCGGCGACGGCCTCATCTCACGGGAGGAGGCGATCGCCCGCATCGAGGCCGGCCAGCTCGACCAGCTCCTCCACCCGATGATCGACCCGCGGGTGGAGTACGAGCCGGCCGCGAAGGGCCTGAACGCGTCGCCCGGCGCCGCGAAGGGAGCGATCGTCCTCGACGCCGACACCGCCGAGGAGCGCGGCCGGGCCGGGGAGGACGTCATCCTCGTCCGGCGCGAGACGACGCCCGACGACATCCACGGGCTGATCCAGGCCCGTGGCGTCCTGACCGCACACGGCGGGATGACGTCGCACGCGGCCGTCGTCGCGCGGGGCATGGGGAAGCCGTGCGTCGCCGGCTGCGAGGGGCTCTCGATCGACCTCGGCGCGCGGACGGTCACGATCGGCGGCCGCGAGCTCGCCGAGGGCGACAGGATCACGATCGACGGCGGCTCCGGGCACGTGATCCTCGAGGACGTCGAGCTCGTCCCGCCGCAGATCAACGAGCACTTCGAGACGATCCTGGGCTGGGCCGACGAGGTGCGCCGACTGCGCGTGCGCGCGAACGCGGACACGCCGGAGGACGCGGCCAAGGCGCGCGAGTTCGGCGCGGAGGGGATCGGCCTCTGCCGGACGGAGCACATGTTCATGGCCGAGGATCGCCTGCCCGTCGTTCGCGCGATGATCCTCGCCTCGAACGAGGAGGAGCGGCGCCAGGCACTCGACCGAATCCTGCCGTTCCAGCAGAGCGACTTCGAGGGGATCTTCGAGGCGATGGCGGGGCTGCCCGTGACGATCCGGCTGCTCGACCCGCCGCTCCACGAGTTCCTCCCGCCGCTCGAGGAAGCCGACTCGCCCAAGATGGCCGCGCGGATCCGCCAGCTCCAGGAGGCGAACCCGATGCTCGGCACGCGCGGCTGCCGGCTCGGGCTCATGTTCCCCGAGATCTACGAGATGCAGGTCCGGGCGATCATCCGGGCCGCGCTCGCGGTCGAGGAGCGGACCGGCGACGCGCCGCTCATCGAGATCATGCACCCGCTCGTCGGCTTCGCCGAGGAGCTGCGCCGCCTCCGCGGGCTGACGCTCGACACTGCCTCGGCGGAGCTCGAGCAGGCCTCCCGCGAGATCGACTACCTGGTCGGGACGATGATCGAGCTCCCGCGCGCCTGCCTGCGCTCGGACGAGATCGCCGAGCACGCGGACTTCTTCTCCTTCGGGACGAACGACCTGACGCAGACGACGCTCGGGTTCTCGCGCGACGACGCGGAGAACGGCTTCCTCGTCCAGTACCTCGAAGAGGACGTGCTGCCCGAGAACCCCTTCCAGACGCTCGACCGGAGCGGCGTCGGCGACCTCATGAAGATCGCGATCGAGCGGGCCCGCGCCGTGAAGCCCGATCTGAAGCTCGGGATCTGCGGCGAGCACGGCGGCGACCCGAGGTCGGTCGCGTTCTGCCACGACCTCGGGCTCGCGTACGTGAGCTGCTCGCCCTACCGCGTCCCGCTCGCCCGTCTCGCCGCGGCCCAGGCGGCGCTCAGCGAGGCCGGCGTGACGGCCGTCGCGGTCGGCGGGTAGGTACGCGAAGGGCGGCCCGTGGGCCGCCCTTCGAAACGCCGGTCGGACGCTCGGTCAGTGACCCGAGCGGCTGCCGTAGTACGAGCCGAGCTCGTCGCGGTACCGCGTGTCCTCCATGCGGGTCTCGTCGAACTCCGGCGCGTTCTTGATCTCGTCCTTCGAGCGGTTCACGTACACCTTCTCGCTGTCGAGGTCGACCGACTCGACGACCCCGGCCGGGAGCATGACCTTCTTGCCGAAGATCCACGGGCCGGTGTCGACGACGATGTAGCTGGCGCCGACCTCGTGCGTGGCCTCGTCGACCTTGCCGATGCCGCCGTCGATCGCCTCGACGCTCAGCCCGGTCAGGTCGATCCCCGACGTCGTGTCCGTCACGGCGGTGCCGCCGCGCGTCCAGGACTCCTGACGGTACGTCCACATGTCGTTCTGCATGGTCATCTGATGTGTACCCCCTCGATTTCGGTGTCCCCCGAGGCGTACCCTCGCCACTCGTCTTGAACCCGCTATGCGTAGCCTCGTACCCGCAGATACGAGAGAAGGAGCGCGCCGACACCGATCGCGACGAGGCTTGCAACGGTCGTCACATCGATCTTCGAGTAGGCCGGGTGGCTGCGCGAGAAGTGCATGAGCGCGAGGATCACGAGCACACCGCCCGCGAGGCCGCCGAGATGGCCGCCGAGCGAGATGTTCGGGACGAACAGCGTGATAGCGACGTTCAGGAGCACGACGGTGAGCGCTGCGCCGCCGAAGACGTTGATCCCGCGCCGCTCGAGGACGAGGCCGGCGCCGAGGACGGCGAACACCGCGCCGGACGCGCCGACCGTCGCCGCCTCGGGGCTCACGAGCAGCGCGCCGGCCGAGCCCGCGAGCAGCCCGAGCCCGTACACCGCGAGGAAGCGTCCGCGGCCGAGCAGGCCCTCGAGCGCCGAGCCGAACCACCAGAGCATGAGCATGTTGAACGCGATGTGGATCACGCTCGCGTGCAGGAACCCCGCCGTTACGAGGCGCCACCACTCCCCGTCGGCGACGAGCGGCCCGTACAGCGCGCCGCGCTCGAAGAGCTCGCTCTCGAGCGGGCGCCCGCTCCCGGTCGCGTACTGGAGGAGGAAGATCCCGACGTTCACCGCGATGAGCGCCTTCGTGACCCTCGCGCCGGCGCCCTCCCCGACCGCGCGTCCGGCGCTCCGGGCGGCGCGGGCGACGCCGGTCGGCTGCCCCGCGCACTCCGGGCACTTGATCCCGACGGCCGTCTGCACCATGCAGTCCGTGCAGATCGGGCGCTCGCAGTTCGAGCACGAGACGAGCGTCTCGCGGCCCGGATGGCGGTAGCAAACCATCGCCTGCTCGGTCGATGCCATCCGCCGATCGTAACGGCGCCCTGTAACGTCACGCGCCGTGCGCGTCCACGTCGCCTTCACCCCGGCCGAGCACGCCGAGGCGCCGACCGGGATCGTCGTCGACGTCCTCCGCGCGACCTCCACGATCGCCGAGGCGCTCGCCTCCGGCCACGAGCGCGTCCTGTGCTGCTCCGAGATCGGGGAGGCGGAGGCGCTGCGCGTCGCGCTCGGCGACGGGCTCCTCGCCGGCGAGCGGAAGTGCCTCCGGATCCCCGGCTTCGACCGCGGAAACTCGCCGTCCGAGTTCACGACGGGCAGCGGCGAGACGGTCATCCTGACGACGACGAACGGCACGCGCGCGCTCGTTGCCGCGGCCGCACGCTGCGAGCGGGTGTACGCGGCGTCGCTCCTCAACCTCGGCGCCGTCGTCGCGGCGGCGCGCGACGCGGGCGACGACGTGGCGGTGTTCTGCGCGGGCGTGAAGGGCGAGTTCGCCATGGACGACGCGTACGTGGCCGGCCGGCTCGTCGAGGAGCTCGGCGGGGACGGGACGGACGCGGCAGCGGCGGCCCTGCGGCTACGGGCCTCGTTCGCGTCGGCGGAGGACGGGCTGGGCACGAGCCGGAGTGCGCGGAACCTTCGCGCGGCCGGGCTCGAGGAGGACATCGCGTGGTGCGCGCGCGAGAGCGTCCTCGACGTCGTTCCGCGGGTCGACGGGTCGCACGGGCCCGCCGTCGTGCTGCGGACGTAGTGGCCGCAACCGTCGTCCTCCTGAACCGCGTGCTCCGCGTGCGCGACCATCCCGCGCTCGTCTCCGCGGCGCGAGCGGGAGATGCGGTCGTGCCGCTCTTCGTCTTCGACCCGGCCATCCTGCGGACGTTCGGAGCGCCGAACCGGGTCGCCTTCCTCCTCGACGCGCTCGCCGACCTCGATCGCTCGCTCGAGCGGCTCGGGGCCGGGCTCGTCGTGCGCCGCGGCGACGCGGCCGAGGAGGCGCGCCGCGTTGCGGTGGACGTCGGTGCGGCGGCGATCCACGCGAGCGCGGACGCGAGCGGCACGGCGCGGCGGCGGGAGGAGCGGCTCGACGCCGAGCTCCATCCCGGCGTGTTCATCGTCCCGCCCGGCGAGCTCGCGCCGGACGGCTCCGACCACTACCGCGTCTTCACGCCGTACTGGAACCGCTGGCGGGAGCACGCGACTCGGCCCGTCGAGAAGACGCCCACGGGGTTGCGCCTCCCCGACGGGCTCGACCGCGGGCGGCTGCCTGCGCTCGGCGCGCTCGTTCCGGGCGACCCGTCACCCGCGCTCCCGCGGGGCGGGGAGGCCGCCGGCCGCGAGCGGCTCCTCGCGTGGGGTGGGCCTTCGGGCTACGGCGAGCGCCGCGACGACCTCGCCGCGGACGCGACCTCACGGCTCAGCCCGTACCTCCACCTCGGCTGCCTCTCGCCGCTCGAGCTCGCCGCGGAGGTCGCCGGCCGACCGGGCGCCGAGCCGTTCCTGCGCCAGCTCGCGTGGCGCGACTTCGCCGGACAGCTTCTCGCGGCGAACCCGCGCCTGCCGCGCGAGAACCTCCGCGCGGCCCGCGACGAGTGGAACGACGACCCGGACCGCCTCGCCGGGTGGAAGGATGGCCGCACGGGGTATCCGCTGGTCGACGCTGGCATGCGCCAGCTCCGCGCGGAGGGGTGGATGCCGAATCGGGCTCGGCTCGTGACCGCGTCCTTCCTCGTGAAGGATCTCGGGATCGACTGGCGCGCCGGCGCGGCGCACTTCGAGGACCTGCTCGTGGACGGCGACCTCGCGAGCAACCGCGTCAACTGGCAGTGGGTCGCGGGCACTGGCGTCGACCCGCGGCCGGAGCGGATCCTCAATCCGACGCGCCAGGCGCAGCGGTTCGACCCGAATGGCGCGTACGTCCGCCGCTGGGTCCCGGAGCTCGCCGGGATCTCCGGCGGTGCGGTTCACGAGCCCTGGAAGCTCGGGCTCGAGGTGCCGGCGGACTACCCGCCGCCGCTCGTCGACCACCTCGAGGCCGTCCGGCGCCTGCGCGGGCGCCGGTAGCGGCCGCTATCCGTCGCGCCGCTCGGGCGAGAAGCCGTAGCGCGCGACGAAGATCGTCGCGATCGCGGCGAGCAGTCCCGTGATCACGACGGTCGGGATGTTCGTCGTCGTGGTCGTCGTCGCCGTCGTCGCCACGGCCACGATCTCGGTCCCGACGATCGCATCGACGATCACGGCCGTCCACATCGCCACGATCGCGATCGACGTCCAGAACGGACGCGACACGAACCATGCGCGCGGCTCCCGCCGGGTCGCCTGGATCGGAAGCGGTGCGGTTGTCATGACTCCTCCTTCGCTTGCCTGCATCCGAACCGTCCCTCCGGCGTGCCGCCGGGGCATCGGGGTGTCGCCCGATCTTCGCGCCGGAACTACGGACGCTTCGCTCGCGGGATCGAGGCGAGCGTCCAGCCCGCCGCGAAGAGCACGACGAGGGCGACCCGCAGCGCGTCCGGCCACGAGCTCTCCCAGACGGCCGTTCCGAGCAGCCAGGGGAAGAACGCGAGCCAGAGGATCCCCTCGACGACGAGCGGCAGGTCTCGCACGGACGCCCAGACGTCGCCGAGCCGGTCTGCGGCGAGGAGCGCGAAGAACACCGCCCACATCGCGACCATCCAGACGAACCAGATCGTCGCGCCGAGCGGGCGCCGCGCGGGCGGGTGGAGCGTGACGGTCGACATGGCGGCCTCCTTTCGCGGCCAGTCTCCGCCGCGCACGGCCGCGGCGCATCGGCGAATCGCCCGACCTTCGCTGCGAGGATTCGCGGAGCCCTTGCAGGGGAACACGTGTTCGTGTAGAACATACGTTCCCATGATCGCCTGTCTCTCCATCCCGGTGTTCGAGCTTCGCGCGGCGCTCAGGCGGCGACCGGAGCTCGATGGGCGCCCTGTCGCCCTCGCGCCCGAGCCCGGCACCCAGCCGCGCGTCGGGCCCTGCACGACGGCCGCCGAGGCGGCCGGCATCCAGGCGGGGATGCGCCTCTCCGAGGCCCTCGCCACCTGTCCCGAGCTCGTCCTCGTCGAGGCCGACGAGGCGGGGGCGGAAGAGGAGTGGGAGCGCGTCCTCCGCCGCCTCGAGGACGCGGGCTTCGCGGTCGAGTCGCCCCAGGCCGGCTGCGCGCTCTTCGACACGACGGGCATCGAGCGGCTCGCGGGCGGGCTCCGGCCGGCGCTCCGGCGGGCGCTCGACGCGGTCGGCCGCGAGTGGCATCCGCGGATCGGGGCCGGCGCGCGCCGCTTCACCGC
>JAICNY010000209.1 GCA_025930955.1 Thermoleophilia bacterium | reverse complement strand
CTTCGACCGGCGGCGTGTTGTACGGAGCGCCAGGGACGCGAACATGCCCGCTATCGATCTCGGCCCGATAGGCCGCGCCGTCAACAATGACCGCGACCCGTTCGAGGGCTGCCTTATCGATCTGTAGCGTCGGCTGCGCCATCCTGTGCGTTCGCTCTCCTCGAAATCTCCACGAAACGACAAAGCGAGTTGACGAGCCGCATCTCCTCGACCGAACGGCAGCTCGCCTCCAGCAGCCGCGGGCTCGCCACCACGTACGCGAGGCACCGCGCGCGCGAGACCGCCACGTTCAGCCGATTGCGCGAGAACAGGAACCCGAGCCCGCGCGACACGTCCTCCCCGGACGAGCTCGCCATCGAGAAGAAGACGACCGTCGCCTGCTGGCCCTGGAACTTGTCCACCGTCCCGATCCGCACGCGCGTGTCGGGGATCGCCTCGCGCAGGCAGCGGACGTGCGCGTTGTACGGCGCGACGACGATGAAGTCCTCGGGGCCGAGCGGGCGCACGATCTCCCCGTCCCGGTACGGCGTCCCGAGCAGCCGCTCGATCTCGGCCGCGACCGCGAGCGCCTCCTCCGGCGCCGCCGTCCGGTGCCCCGCGTGCGGCACGGCGAGAAAGCGCACGCCGACCCCGTCCTCGACCGACCGCGACGACGTCACCGGCGCCGGCTCGAGGCGCCCCTCGTAGAACGTCTCGGACACGAACGCGTTCACCTCGGGCCGCATGCGCCAGGTCTCCTCCAGGAAGAGGCCCATCCCCGGCGGCACGGTGGTCGCGTCCCCGAGCAGGTGCTCCGCGACCGACGCCGCGGCGCCCTCGGGGTGCGAGCCCTGCGAGACCTGCGGGAGCTGGTTCGGGTCGCCGAGGACGACGAGGTTCCGTGCCGCCGTCCCCACCGCGAGCGCGTCCGCGAGCGCGAACTGCCCGCCCTCGTCCATGAAGAGCGTGTCCACCGACCCGTCCATGTCCTCGCGCGCGAAGAGGAACGACGTCCCTGCGAGGAGCAGCGCCTCCGGGTCGAGCATCTCCGCGTTCGTCCACACGGTCTCGACGAGCCCGCGCCCCTCGTACACCGACTCGTCGCCGCTCGCCTTCTTGAGCCCGCGGAAGGCGAACCCGGCCTCCCCCGCCGCCGCCTCGACGTCCTCGAGGAACTTGTGGATCGCCTTGTGCGAGAGCGCCGTGATCCCGACCGGCCGGCCGGCCTGCATGAGCGCGAGCGCCATCCGCGCGCCGTTCCACGTCTTCCCGGAGCCGGGCGGGCCCTGCACGAAGAGGTAGCTCCCGTCGAGCGAGAGCGCGGCGTCGACCGGCGTCCCGTCCAGCCGCGCCCGCGGCGGGCGCCGCTCCAGGATCTCGACCAGCGCGGGATACCGCCCCCGCCCGCGCGCGAAGCGGAGCACCGCGTCGCGCTGCACCCAGGTCGGGATCGGCGCCGGCGGGACGAGCGCCCGCGGCAGCGGCTCGTCCGCCCGCTTCGCCGAGCGCGTGAGCGTGACGCGCCCCGCCTCGTCGTCGACCGACGCGTGCCAGATCTTCTCGATCGCCGGGTCGAGCGCCTCGCCGCCGATCCGGTGCTCCTGCGCGGGGAACTCGAAGACGTACGCGTGCGACTTCCCGACCTCCTCAGGCCCGGAGACGAGCTCGAGCCCGCCGATCGTGTCGCCGTCCGTGAGGAGCTCCTCCTCGTCGAGCCCCTTGTGGTGGAAGAACTCCCACCACTGCGGCCGCCCCTCGCGCCGGTGGTAGTCGAGGAGGTGCGCGAGGAGCCAGTCCGGGTCGCCCTCAGCCGCCCCGGCGAGGAGCGCGTCGCGGACGCGGTCGCGCTCGTCCTGCCGCGCCTCGGCCTCCTCTGACGGCTCGCGCTGCTCGGGCGGGAGCCGCCACACGGCCTCCGCCGGCCGCAGCCGGAGGAGCCAGCGGTGCAGCTCGAGGAGCGAGACGCAGTCCTCCTCGTTGTAATCGCGGATGCCGTCCAGGAGCGACCGGTCGCCCGTCTCGAGGAACGTCTCGAACGCGGTGACCGACTCGCCCCCGCCGCCGACGTCCGCGCGGCGCTGGAACCCGTAGAGCTCCTCGACGTTCTTGATCGAGTAGCGCGGGATCGACGCGCGGAGCGCCTGGCGCGTGACCCGGTAGAGGTCGACGAGCACCTCGCCGCGCAGGAGGTCGTCGATCTCGTCCTCGCGCGTCGCGTGCTCGCCCATGAGCCGCGTGAGCGCGGTGCGCTCGTACGGCGCGTAGTGGTAGACGTGCATGCCGGGGAAGCGGCGGCGGCGCTCGACGATGTGGTCGACGAGCCGCTCGAAGGCGTGCTTCTCGCCGGCGCGGTCCTCGGCCCAGAGGGCGTGGTAGCGCGGCACGCCGGCGTCGTCGAGCTCGACCCAGCCGGTCAGGTACTCGAGCCCGCGCGCCGGCTCGAACCACGGGTCGCCCTCGAAGTCGAGCCACATGTCCCCCGGGGACGGCTCCGGCAGGAGGTTGAACCCGCGCTCCGGCTCGAGCGGGAGCAGGTCGACGCGATGCTCCTGGTGCTCGCGGTGGTGCAGCTGCAGCTCGGCCTGGTGGCGGAGGTTCGCGAAGGTCACCGGGCGCATGCTCTTGACCTTCGTCTCCGGCGGCGCGGCGGCGAGCCCGGCGAGCGTCGTGACCCCGGCCCCGGTGAGCCGCTCGACCTGGATCCGCGAGACGCCCGAGACGAGCGTCAGGTGGTCGTCGGACTCCCAGCGCGCCTTGCAGAGCGCGAGGAACTCGCAGAGCGAGCAGAAGTCGACCGGATACGGGTAGGTGGGCGTGCGGCGCTCGACCGCGTCGAGGAAGCGCTGCCGCAGCCGCCGGTAGTAGGCGGCGAAATCCTTCGGCCTGAACGTCTCCGTCTCGCCGAGCCCGGTGACAATGTGCATCGCGTCCGGCTCGCGCCCCTGGATCCGCCCGACCTGCTCGGTGTAGAAGCAGAGCTGGAGCACGTGACTCGGCTTCGTGTGGCGCGCGAGCTTCGTGTCGACGACCTCGTAGCCGCCGTGCGGCTGCCGGACGACGAAGTCCGCGAACCCGCGCCAGCTCCCGTGGACGAGCGCCGCCTGGTAGACGACGTCGGCGCCGCTCGTGAGCGCGTGCTCGGTCTCGCGCGCCGCGCGCTCCCAGTCGCGGTCGTCGAAGTGGATGGTCGTGATGTCGCAGCCTTCGGCTCGCAGCTGCGCGAGGTGGCGGGCCTCGTGCTCGTCGCCCTTGCGCCGGATGAGGTCAGCATGCGGGTTCTCGCGGTGCGGCCTCACGAGCTCTCCGCGCGCCACCGCGACCTGAAGCGTCGTCAGGTGGGGGCACGCGAGGAACCCGTTCAGATCGGTTGGGCTGAACGTGACCTGGCCGTTGACGCGTTTCATGCCTCGTGAGTATCACTCGCGAGCGTGGCGCAAGAT
>JAICNY010000167.1 GCA_025930955.1 Thermoleophilia bacterium | reverse complement strand
ACGGAGCGAGGCGTCGAGGGTCGCCTTCGCCACGCCCATCACGTTGTAGTGCGGCACGGCGCGCTCGCCGCCGAGGTACGTCATCGTGAGCATCGAGCCCCCGCCCGCGGCCTGCATGAGCGGCTCGGCGGCTCGGGCGCACGCGACGAGCGAGTAGGCGGAGACGTCGACCGCGAGCCAGAAGCGGTCGCGCGGCGTGTCCGTGAAGCGGCCCTCGAGGTCGCGCGCGTCGGCGAACGCGACCGAGTGCACGAGGAGGTCGAGCTTCCCGTCGAACGCCTCCCCCACCTCCTGGAAGACGCGCTCGACGTCGGCGTCCTCGCGCACGTCGCAGGAGGTGACGAGCGGGCTCTTCACGGTCTCTGCGAGGTCGCGGACGTTCTTCTCGATCCGCTCGCCCTGGAACGTGAACCCGAGCTCGGCACCGCCCTCGGCGAGGCGCTGCGCGATTGCCCACGCGATCGAGCGACGGTTCGCGACGCCGAGGACGAGGCCCCGCTTGCCCTGGAAGTCCGGCACGGCCGCGCGAGTCTATCGTCCGTGCGGATGCGCGCCTTCGCCCACGACGTGTTCACGTACCCGCTCCCGCCGGGCCACCGGTTCCCGCTCGGGAAGTACCGGCTCGTGCGCGAGCGAGCGGAGGCGGCAGGGCTCGAGGTCGCCTCCGCCCGGGCGGCCACGCGCGGGGAGCTGCTCGTCGGCCACACCGCCGCCTACGTCGACCGGGTCGAGGCCGGCGAGGTGACGCGGCGCGAGGAGCTCGCGCTCGGCCTCCCCTGGTCGCCGGAGCTCGTGGAGCGCTCGCGCCGGTCGGTCGGCGCGACGCTCATGGCGGCGAACGCGGCGCTCGCCGACGGCGTCGGCGCAAACGTCGGCGGCGGCACGCACCACGCGTTCGCAGAGTCCGGGCGCGGCTTCTGCGTGTTCAACGACGTCGTCTGTGCGGCGCGGACGCTCCGGGAGGCCGGTCGATCCCGCCGTGTCCTCGTCTGCGACCTCGACGTCCACCAGGGAGACGGGACGCACGCCGCGTTCCTCGACGAGCCGGAGGTCTTCACGTTCTCGGTGAACGGCTTCCGCAACTACCCGTTCCGCCGCGTGCCCGGCGACCTCGAGCTCGACCTCGCGGACGGGACGGGCGACGACGAGTACCTCGCCGGCGTCGGGCGGCTGCTCCCGCAGGCGGTCGCGCGGGCGCGGCCGGACGTCTGCTTCTACCTCGCAGGGGCGGACCCGTTCGAGGGCGACCGGCTCGGGCGGCTCGCGCTCACGAAGGCGGGGCTCGCGGCGCGGGACGCGCTCGTGCGCGACACGCTCGCACGCGCCGGCGTGCCCGTCTGCGTGACGCTCGCGGGCGGCTACGCGGAGCCGATCGAGGACACGGTCGAGATCAACCTCAGTACCCTCCGCACATTCGCGTCGCGGTCGTAACGGGAGGGTCGAGCGGCATCGGCGAGGCCCTCGCCCGCCGGCTCGCGCGGGACGGCTGGCGGCTCGTCCTCGTCGCCCGCGGCCGAGAGCGGCTCGACGCCCTCGCCGGCGAGCTGGGCGCCGACGCGGAGCCGTGCGACGTCGGCGACAGGAAGGCCGTCGACGCGCTCGCCGCGCGCATGGCGGACCGGCACGAGGCCGTGCACCTCCTCTGCCTGAACGCGGGAATTTCGGGGCGCGGCGGCGGGTTCCTCGACCTGCCGGCCGAACGGATCGAGGCGATCACCGACACGAACTACCTCGGCTCGGTCTGGCCGCTCCGGGCGTTCCTCCCGCTGCTCGAGCGCGGCGCGCCCTCGGACGTGGTCGTCGTCGCCTCGGTCGCCGGAACGGCGATCCCGCTCACCTCCGGCCCGTACGCGGCCTCGAAGCACGCTCAGCTCGCGTTCGCGCGGAGCGTCGCGAACGAGCTCGACCCGCGCGGGATCCGGCTGCACGCCGTCAACCCGGGCCCGGTGCCCACGCCGGGCTTCCCGCAGGAGCGAACGCTCGCGCGGCGGATCGGCCGGCGGCTCGTCGTCTCCCCCGAGCACGTGGCCGACCGGATCGTCCGCGCGGTCGAGCGCGACCGGCGCGAGATCGTCGTCCCGCGCGTCCTCCGCCTCGCCGGGATCGCGCAGGCGACGGCGCCTGGCGTGCTCGGCCGGCTCGCCCCGCACCTGCGCCGCTTCCGTTGACGGGTTTCCGCCGCGGCGGCGCGCGGGAACAGCCCGGCCGTGACCCGACTCCGCCGCACCGACGTCACCGGGCCCGGGATCACCCGCCGGCGGCGCGGGCGCGGCTTCGAGTACCACGACGAGGGTGGGGAGAAGATCGGCGACCTCGAGACGCTCGAGCGGATCCGCGAGCTCGCGATCCCGCCGGCGTGGCAGGACGTCTGGATCTGCCCGTACCCGAACGGCCACATCCAGGCGATCGGGACGGACGCGGCCGGCCGCAAGCAGTACCGCTATCACCAGAGCTGGCGCGAGGCGCGCGACCGGATCAAGTTCGAGAAGATGGCGGAGTTCGCGCGGACGCTCCCCGACCTGCGCGAGGCGGCGGCGCGCGACCTGCGCAAGCGCGGCTTCCCGCGGGCGCGCGTGCTCGCCTGCGCCGTACGGCTCCTCGACCGCGGCTTCTTCCGGATCGGCGGCGAGGAGTACGCGGAGGAGAACGAGAGCTTCGGCCTCGCGACGATGCGCAAGAGCCACGTGTCGCTCGGCGCCGAGGGCGTGATCACGTTCGACTACCCGGCGAAGAGCGGCAAGCAGCAGGTGCGCTCGGTCGTCGACCCGCCGGTGTACCGGGTCGTCGAAGCACTCAAGCGGCGGCGGGCCGGGGGGCCCGAGCTCCTCGCCTACCAGGTGGACGGAGCGTGGTTCGACGTGAAGTCGGCCGACATCAACGCGTACATCAAGGAGGCGACCGGCGGCGACTTCTCCGCGAAGGACTTCCGGACGTGGAGCGGGACGGTGCTCGCGGCGGTCGCGCTCGGCGTCTCTGCCCCGTTCACGAAGACGACGACTGCGCGCAAGCGGGCCGTGACCCACGCGATCAAGGAGGTCGCGTACTACCTCGGGAACACGCCCGCGGTGGCGCGCGCGTCCTACATCGACCCGCGGGTCTTCGACCGGTATCTGAGCGGCGTGACGATCGGCGGTGCGCTCGAGGCGCTGGGCGAGGGCTCCGACCTCGGCTCGCCCGCCTTCCAGGGCACGATCGAGGAGGCCGTCCTCGACCTGATCGGGAACGGCGAGGGGCCCGCGCTCGAGAAGGTGGCCTGAGCGGCCCGGTCCACCGCGGCCATTGACCCGTGCCTGGCACCGGACATGGCCCTTCGAGCCGTGTCGGGAGTCACGCGAGGCGCAGCGCCAGGCGGGCGAGCGCCCAGCCGGCGACCGCGTCCAGGACGTAGTGGTTGGCCGTCGCGAAGACGACGAGCGCGACCGCGGGCGGGTAGCCGGGCGCGAGGCGGCGCGTCCAGGGGCTGCGGCCGGCGTCGCGGAGGCCGGCCGCGGTGACGACGGCGAACGCGACGTGGATCGACGGCATCGCGGCGATCGGGTCGTAGAGCTCCGCGACGAGCCCGCGGTCGAGGTCGAGCCCGCTCACCGACTCGATCGTGTCGACGAATCCGTCCTGCGTCCGCGGCGGCGCGAGCGGGAAGAGCACGAACACCGGCTGCGCGCTGAGCGTGGTCAGGACGGCGGCCCGTCGCAGCCTGTGGAAGGCGGGGTCGCGGCGGCGGAAGAGCGTCATGAGCCAGCCGACCGTGAGCGCGACGTTCAGCGTCACGTAGGCGACGTTCAGGACGGCGACGAGCCGGCGCCGGGGGAGCAGGGCGCGCTGGAGGGCGGGCTCGACGTGGATCCCGAGCCGCTCCTCGAGCGCGACGACGCGACCGGCGTTTCGGTCGGCGGCCGCCCGGGCACCCCGGCGGAGCTTGACCTGCCGGACGGCGAGGTAGGCGGCGTACACGCCGAGCCCGATCGCGACTTCGCGCCTGCGCGAGAACACGGCGCGAGTTTCCCCGATCCGCGTTCCCGTTGGATACTCCGATCATGCGGGGGCGGCGACGAAACGCGGCACGGCTGCTCGTCGGGACCGCGGCGTCCGTCGCGTTCCTGTGGCTGTTCCTCCGGCAGGCGGAGCTCGGGCCCGCATGGGAGGAGATCCGGCGGCTGCCGCTCGCGACCGTCGGCGCGGCGGTCGCGCTCGTCGCCGTGAACGTGGTCGTGATGGCGCTCCGCTGGCGCTACCTTCTCGCCGCCGCGGGGCACGAGCTCGCGCTGCGGTCGCTCGTGTCCTCGGTCGCCGTCGGCCGGGCGGCGAACAACGTCATCCCCGCGCGCGGCGGGGACCTGCTGCGGATCGAGTCGATGCGCGAGGTGGGCTCCGTGCCGGCGCTCGTGACGGCGGGAACGCTCTTCGCCGAGCGACTCCTCGACGGGGTCGTGCTCGCCGCGTTCATCCTCGCCGGAGCGCTCCTCGTGGGCGGCGGGGGCGTGCCGCTCCTCACCGGGATCGCGCTCTCGGCCGGGACGGCGCTCGGGGTCCTGCTCGTCGTGCTGGCGGCTCGGCGGCCGGAAGCCGCAGCGCGGATCGCGGACCGCGCGACCCGGCTCCTGCCCGAGCGGTGGCGCGAGCGGGCGGCGCGGGAGGCGCGGAACTTCGTGGTCGGGCTCGGCGCGTTCCGGCGCCGGCGCCCGCTCGCGCTCGCAGCCGGGGCGTCGCTCGGTATGTGGCTCGCCGACCTCGCGATGTTCGCCGTCGTGGGTCGCGCGTACGGGCTCGATCTCGGCCTCGGCGGCTATCTGCTCCTCGAGGGGATCGGGAACCTCGCGCTCGCCGTGCCGGCGACCGCGGCCGGGCTCGGGACGTTCGACTACATCACGTTTCTCGCCGCGCGGCACGTGGAGATCGACGAGGGGACGGCGACCGCGTACGTCCTGACGATGCACGCGCTCGTCGTCCTGCCGGTGACGGTGTTCGGGGCACTGTTGCTGCGCCCCGCGCTGCCGCGGCTCTTCCGCGGGCCGGCAGAGGAGGGGAAGTAGGCGATGGCCCGGCGGGGCGCCGCGCGACCTCTGGACGGATCGGCACGGATCCGGCGCAGAATCGGCACGAGAAGGCGCGCTTTTCGGCGATACGCTCGAGGCGGGTTCGAGGGAGGCACACCCCCACCCTTGGGTGGGGGGCAGCGGTCATGTGACGACCGTCGTCGCCTGGACCGGGATCGCAGCTCGCGCGCTCAGCTCCGCGCGCTCCCGTACTCGCGGGCGAGGAAGGGCAGCGCCTCCGGCGAGCGCTCCGCCGCGGCGCGCGCCTCCGCAAGCCGGCGCGAGCGCGAGTCGGCGGCGACGAGCGCCGGCTCGACGGGGCGGCCCTCGACGAGCGCGGCCCGAACGGCCTCGCCCGGCTCCGCCCCCGCGGCGACGACCTGACCGGTCGTGAGCGGCATCGTCCGCCGGAGGAGGGCGAGCGCCTGCTCCTCGGCGTCGACGGACGGCGCGGCCGGGACGCCGAACGCCACGATCACACGCGTCCGGCCCCGCGCGAGCGGGT
>JAICNY010000258.1 GCA_025930955.1 Thermoleophilia bacterium | reverse complement strand
GAGCAGGAGCAGCGGCTCGCGCCCCCACCGCTCGAGCGCGTCGTGGAGCGAGACGATGTTCCCGAGCGACTTGGACATCTTCTCCTGCGCGAGCTCGAGCATGCCGTTGTGCGCCCAGATCCGCGCGAACGGCCGGCCCGCGCCGCGCGACTGCGCGACCTCGTTCTCGTGGTGGGGGAAGCGGAGGTCGAGCCCGCCGCCGTGCAGCTCGAACTCGGGGCCTAGGTGCTTCTCGGCCATCGCCGAGCACTCGATGTGCCACCCGGGGCGGCCGCGGCCCCAGGGTGAGTCCCAGGCGGTGTCCTCGCCCGGCTTCGTCGCCTTCCAGAGCGCGAAGTCGCGCGGATCCTCCTTCAGGTCGCTCGGCTCCTGGGCGACCATGTCCTCGGGCTTCGCGCCCGAGAGCTCGCCGTACGCCGGGTACGCGGCGACCCGGAAGTAGACGTCGCCCCGCGACTCGTACGCGAGCCCGCGCTCGACCAGGTCCTCGATGAGCACGACGATCTCGGGGATCGTCTCGGTTGCGAGCGGCTCCACGTCCGGGCGGCCGAGGCCGAGGCCGTCCGTGTCCTCCATGTACCAGCGGGTGGCGCGCTCGGCGAGCTCGGCGCTCGGGATCCCCTGCGCCCGCGCCGCGTCGTAGATCTTGTCGTTCACGTCCGTGACGTTCTCGACGAGCGTCGCCTCGTAGCCGTTCAGGCGGAGCCAGTTGCGCAGCCAGAGGAAGACGACGAACGGACGCGCGTTCCCGACGTGGATCCGCTGGTAGACCGTCGGCCCGCAGACGTACATCCGCACCGGCCCGGGGGGCGGCGGCAGCTCCTCCTTCTCGCGGGTGAGCGAGTTGTAGATCCGCACGCGCCATAGACTCGCAGACCGTGGCCGGGGTCAGCAGACGTGCGCACCTCCTGCTCGCGGCCGCGTTCACGGTCGTGGTCGTCGTCCAGTTCTTCCTCGCCGGGATGGCGCTCTTCACTGCGGAGGGATGGCACGCGCACGTGGACACCGGCTACTTCGCCGGGCTCGGGCTCCTCGCGCTGCCGCTGCTGGCACTCGCGGCGCGGCTGCCCCTCCTCGACCTCTTCCTCAGCGTGAGCCTGACGCTCGCCGCGTGGCTCCAGATCCTGCTCCCGCAGACGACACCGTGGCTCGCGGCGTTCCACCCGGTGTGGGCGCTCGCCCTCCTCGGGCTCTCGCTCGCCGTCGTCCGGCGCGCGGCGCTCAGCGCGCGGCGGCCTGCTGGAACTGCGCCTCCTCCGTCGAGCCCGTGAGCGCGAGCGTCGAGCTCTCGCCGCCGGATACGGCCCGGGCGACGAGGTCGAAGTACCCGGCGCCGACCTCGCGCTGGTGGCGGGTCGCCGTGTAGCCCTCGGACTCGAGCTCGAACTCACGCTCCTGGACGCGCACGTAGGCGGGCATGCCCTCATCGCCGTAGCCGCGCGCGAGCTCGAACATCCCGGCGTTCAGCGAGTGGAAGCCGGCGAGGGTGATGAACTGGAAACGGTAGCCCAGCTCGAACAGCCGTTCCTGG
>JAICNY010000232.1 GCA_025930955.1 Thermoleophilia bacterium | reverse complement strand
GTAGCTCGCCTGGAGCGTCGCGAGATCCATGCCGGCGTACGTGTCGTTGTCGGCGTAGTACGCCTCGACCGCGGGGATGGATGCCCGCACGTTCGCCTTGGCGGCCGACTCGTTCGCGCGGTCCCGGAACTTGAGGTAGCTCGGGATCGCGATGGCGAGCAGGATGCCGATGATGATGATCACGACGAGGAGCTCGATAAGGGTGAAACCGCCCTCGGTCTCGCTCCGCGTGATCCTGGTCCTGAGCCTCTGAATCATTCTTCCTCCTTATCGAGCATTGGCTCAGGGCCCGTCCTGTGAGGGGCCCGACTGGGGATATCGGGGGCGCGGCCCGCCGGTTGGTGCCTCGAACGAGTGATTGGCACGTGCCCTTTAGGTGAGCCGCGCGCGTGCCGATAGGCCGCATGAGTCATGGACGTAACGCACGCGGCACAGAGCGGCAGCCTGTTCTCGATCGACGATCTGCTCGAGCGGATGGTCGGCCGGAACGCGTCGGACCTCCACGTCACGAGCGGCGCGGAGCCGACCGTGCGCGTCCGCGGGCAGCTCGAACGGATGGAGGAGTTCGGGAAGCTCCAGGCCGACGAGACGCAGCGCCTCCTCTACCGGATCCTCTCGACCGAGCAGCAGAAGAAGCTCGAGATCAACCGCCAGCTCGACCTCTCGTACTCGATCCCCGGCGTCGCGCGCTTCCGCGTGAACGTCTTCTTCCAGCGCGAGAGCCTCGGCGCCGCTTTCCGCGTCATCCCGACCGAGCTCAAGTCGCTCGAGGAGCTCGGAATGCCGAAGGCGCTCGCGGAGCTCGCGGAGAAGCCGCGCGGCCTCGTCCTCGTCACGGGCCCGACCGGCTCGGGTAAGTCGACGACGCTCGCGGCGATGATCGACCTGATCAACCGCACGCGCGCGGACCACATCATGACGATCGAGGATCCGATCGAGTTCCTCCATCGCCACAAGCGCTGCATCGTGAACCAGCGCGAGATCGGGCCCGACGCGACGAGCTTCGCCGAGGCGCTCAAGGGCGCGCTCCGCCAGGACCCGGACGTGATCCTCCTCGGCGAGATGCGCGACCTCGAGACGATCGCGACCGCGCTCACCGCGGCCGAGACCGGCCACCTCGTCTTCGCCACCCTGCACACGCAGGACGCGCCCGGCACCGTCGACCGCCTGATCGACGTGTTCCCGGCCGCCCAGCAGGAGCAGGTGCGCGTCCAGATCGCGGGCACGCTCCAGGGCGTCGTCACGCAGACCCTGCTCCCGACCGCCGACGGGCAGGGCCGTGTCGCCGCCGTCGAGGTGCTCCTCCCGGACGACGCCGTCCGGAACCTCATCCGGCAGGCGAAGGTGGAGCAGATCTACAGCGTCATGCAGACCGCCGGGAAGCGCGGGATGCAGACGCTCGAGCAGTCGCTCGCCGACCTCGTCCAGCGCGGGATCGTCTCGCGCGAGGCGGCGCTCAACCGCTCGAGCCGGCCCGAGCAGCTCGTCGGGCTCCTCGAGCGCGGCGGGGGCCTCACCACGATGGCCGCGGGCGGCGACGCCCTGCTGGGCGGCCTGCGAGCGGCCGGAAGCTAGGCCGGGAGCCGCGGGCCGTGGGGAAGCAGGTCGTCGGACTGAAGATCGGAGCCTCGGCTCTCGCGGCCGCGCGCGTTCGAGTGAACGGCTCCGCGCAGGTGCAGCAGGTCGCGCGCGAGCCGCTGCCGCCCGGCATCGTCGTCGGCGGAGAGGTGCGCGACCCGGACGCGCTCGCGACCGCCCTCAAGGACTTCTTCAAGAAGCACAAGCTCCCGCGCCGCGCGGTCCGGATCGGCATCTCGAACAACCGGATCGGCGTCCGCACGATCGAGCTGGCCGGGATCGAGGATCCGCGCCAGCTGGCGAACGCCGTCCGCTTCCGGGCGCAGGAGGCGCTTCCGATCCCGCTCGACGAGGCCGTCCTCGACTACCAGGTGCTCTCCGAGGGACGCAGTGCGGAGGGCCAGGCGGTGCGGAAGGTGCTGCTCGTCGTCGCCTACCGCGACCTCGTGAACGGCTATGCGCACGCGTGTCGCGCGGCCGGGCTCAAGCTCACGGGCGTCGACCTCGAGGCGTTCGCGCTGCTCCGCGCGCTCTCGCCCGGGCCGCCGGAGCCGGGGGCCGAGCGGAGCGCGCTCGTCGCCGTCGCGATCGGCTCGGAGCGCTCGACGCTGGCCGTCTCGGACGGCTCAACGTGCGAGTTCACCCGCGTGCTCGACTGGGGCGGCTCGGCGCTCACGATCGCGCTCGCCCGCTCGCTCGGCGTCGAGCTCGAGGAGGCCGAGCGCATCAAGGGCCTGCTCTCGCTCGACGATACGCCCGGCGCGGTGCAGGGCCTGTCGGCCGAGCAGACCACGCAGGCGGTCGAGGTGCTCCGGAACGGCCTGCAGAGCTTCGGCCGCGAGCTCGTCTCCTCGCTCCAGTTCTACCAGTCGCAGCCGGACTCCCTCGGGATCCGCGAGGTCGTCCTCGCCGGCGGTACCGCGCAGCTCGGCGGGCTCGCGAGGGCGATCCAGGGGCTGATCGGCGTCACCGTGCGCGTCGGCGACCCGCTCGTCGCGGTCGAGGCCGGCAAGAAGGCGCGCGACGCGTCGAACCCCGCGCTCGCAGTGCCGATCGGGCTGGGGATGGCGGCGGACTGATGGACCTGAAGAAGGAGATCAAGCTCTCGGACCTCTTCCGGCGCAAGC
>JAICNY010000146.1 GCA_025930955.1 Thermoleophilia bacterium | reverse complement strand
GCCAGAAGGCCGTCGTCGCAGCAGACGTGATCGTGATCCCGCGCTCCTGCTCCTGCTCCATCCAGTCCATGACGGCCCCGCCCTCGTGCACCTCGCCCATCTTGTGGGTGCGGCCCGTGTAGTAGAGGATCCGCTCGGTCGTCGTGGTCTTGCCGGCGTCGATGTGCGCCATGATCCCGATGTTCCGGACCTTCTCGAGGGCGACCTTGCCGCCCGACACCGTGGCTGTCTTCTCGGCCATCCCGATTACCACCTGTAGTGCGAGAAGGCCTTGTTGGCCTGCGCCATCCGGTAGAGGTCGTCCTTCCGCTTGAACGCGCCGCCCTGCTGGTTCAGCGCGTCGAGGATCTCGTTCGCGAGCTTGTCCGCCATGTGCTTCTCGCGCCGGTCGCGCGAGTACGTGACGATCCAGCGGACGGCGAGGGTGCGCGCGCGGCGCTGCGGCACCTCGACGGGCACCTGGTAGTTCGCGCCGCCGACGCGCCGCGAGCGGACCTCCATCACCGGGGTGACGGTCTTCACCGCCTGCTCGAGCACCTCGACGGGCGGCTTGCCGGTCTTCTCGCCCACGCGATCGAGCGCGCCGTAGACGATGTCCTCGGCGGTCGACTTCTTCCCGCGCGTCATCACGCGGTTCACGACCTGGGTCACGAGCTTCGAGTTGTAGACAGGGTCCGGAGCGAGCTCCCGCACCTGGCTCTGTGCGCGGCGCGGCATCGGACTACGCTCCCCGCTTCGAGCCGTACTTCGAGCGGCCCTGCCGGCGCTCGGAGACGCCCGCGGTGTCGAGCGCGGCGCGGATGATCTTGTACCGGACTCCCGGCATGTCCTTCACGCGGCCGCCCCGGATGAGCACGACGGAATGTTCCTGGAGGTTGTGCCCCTCGCCCGGGATGTAGGACGTGACCTCCATCCCGTTCACGAGGCGGACGCGGGCCACCTTCCGAAGGGCCGAGTTCGGCTTCTTCGGCGTCGCCGTGTAGACGCGAGTGCAGACGCCGCGCTTCTGCGGCGCGCCGCGGAGCGCGGGGGTCTTCGTCTTGGCCTGAGGGGCCTTGCGGCCCTTCCGGACGAGCTGATTCACGGTCGGCACTGGTGGCTCTTCGTCTCCTCTAGAGGGGGTTCCAGACGCAACAAAAGGCCGGAATGGGCGGAGCCCACTCCGAACCTCGGCGTAGGGTAGCAGCTTCGAGGCGCCGTCCGCAAAGCCTCCATGCGGCTTTGCGCTGTGTGCCGGGCGGGGTTTTCATCCGGCCGGAAGCGTTCTATTGTCCGACTACGGACGGAGCCCGGCGCGGCGACTGCGTGATCACCGCCGCCGCCGGGTCTGCGGGCCGGAAAAGGCGCGCATCATGCCCTTTGCAGACATCACCCTGTCGATCGCGGTCGCCTCTGCGCTCGCGGCCGGCGCCGGAGCCGTCGTCCTGAGCGCGCTCGTGTTCGGCCTTCTCATCCGGCGGCAGCGGGCCCGCGCCGCCGAGCTCGGCGAGCGGAGCGCCCTTCTCGAGGACCGGCTCGAAGAGGTGGGGCGGGACCTCGCGGACGCGCGCGAGGAGAGCCGCCGAGCGCGCCTGGTCGCCGGGCTCGGCTCGAGCATCGACCTCGACGCCGTGCTCGCACAGACGCTCGAGACGGCCGCAGGCGTCGGCCCCGTCGAGGCGGCGATGATCGTGCTGCCCGAGGCCGACGGGGGCGGGCCGCTCGTCGCGACGTACGGGATGACCGCGGAGGAGGCGGCCCACCACCCCGTCGCCGGCCCGCCGCCCGGCCCGGACGCGCCCGCCGTCGAGATCGCCTACCGCTACGCGCCGGAGCAGGCGGCCGACGCGAGCCTCGTCCGCGGCGGGCTCGTCCTCCCGCTGCCGGTCGCCGGGAACGAGCCGGCGGGAAGTCTCGCCGTCTTCTGGCGGAGCGCCGACCAAACCCCGTCGGACGCCGACGTGGCGGCGCTCGAGGCTCTCGCCGAGGGTGCCGGCCCCGCGATCGCGAACGCGCGCCGCTTCCGCGAGACCCGCAAGCTCGCCGACCTCGACGCGCTCACGAACCTGCACAACCGTCGCTTCTTCCACGACACGCTCGCCCGCGAGGTTGCGCGCGCGCAGCGCTACGACCGCCGCCTCGCGCTCGTCATCCTCGACATCGACGACTTCAAGGCGATCAACGAGCGGGTCGGCCACCTCGCGGGCGATTCCGTGCTGGCCGGGCTCGCGGAGCGCGTGCGCGCCGTCGTTCGGAGCGCCGACATCGCCTGCCGCGTTGGCGGCGACGAGTTCGCCGTGATCCTGCCGGAGTCCGCGCTCGCGGACGCGGAGCAGCTCTACCGCCGGCTCCAGCTCGCCGTCTCGACGCGCCCGACCGGTGCGGCCGACCGCCTCTATCTCTCCGCGGGCATCGCCGAACTCGGGCCCGGCGACGACGCAGCCTCGTTCTTCGAGCGCGCCGACGAGGCGCTCTTCCGCGCCAAGGAGACGGGCAAGAGCCGGGTCGTCGCCGCGCCGGGCGAGAGCGGTGCGGGCGCCCCCGCCACGCGCGCGTCCTGAGGAGTTGTCCCCAGCTTCCACAGCCTCTTGGGGAGGATTCGTCGCCGCTTCGAAACGGAGCGGGGCGGCCCCGAGGCCGCCCCGCATGTCGATCCGATGGTAACGAGCGTCTAGGAGGAGCCCTCCTCGTCGAGGGGGCTCTCCACCTCGGGCGTCTCCTGGGCCTCGAGGCCCTCGCCGCCCGTCGCGTCGCCGTCTGCCCCCGGCGTGCCGCCGAAGTCGAAGTCGAGCCCGGCCAGGTCGAGACCCTCGCCGTCGGAGCCGATCTCCTCAAGCGCCGCGAGCAGCTGCTCCTCGGTCGCCGGCCGCGTGTAGGCGGCCGCGGGGATCTTCTCCGTCGGGCGGATCTCGACGTTCCGGTAGCGCTTGAGCCCCGTGGCCGCCGGGATCAGCTTCCCGATGATCACGTTCTCCTTGAGCCCGAGCAGCCGGTCGACCTTGCCCTCGATCGACGCGTCGGTGAGCACCTTCGTCGTCTCCTGGAAGGAGGCGGCCGAGAGGAACGACTCCGTCGCGAGCGACGCCTTCGTGATCCCGAGGATGAGCGGCTCGAACGTCGCCTGCTCGCCCTTCGCCTTCTTCACGCGGGCGTTCTCGCGCTCGAGGACGACCTTGTCCACGAGCTGGCCCGGCAGCAGGTCGGTGTCGCCGGCGTTCTCGATGCGGACCTTCTTGAGCATCTGCCGGACGATCAGCTCGATGTGCTTGTCGTGGATCTCGACGCCCTGCGACTTGTAGACGCGCTGCACCTCGCCGACGAGGTAGAGCTCGGTCGGCGTCGATCCCTTGTCGGCGGCCGAGTGGAGCGCAAGCAGGTCGGCCGGGGCGAGCGAGCCCTCGTGGAGCGCGTCGCCCGGCTCGACCGTCTGGCCGGCCTCGACGAGCAGGCGCGTCCGGCGCGGGAGCTGGAACTCCTTGACCGGCAGCGGCTCGCCCTCGTCGTCCAGCGCCTTCGGGTCGATCGCGATCTTCGGGCCGCGCTCGGTGTCCTCGATCTCCACGACCCCGCCGATCGGCGCGAGCGTGGCCGCGCCCTTCGGGTTGCGGGCCTCGAAGATCTCGACGACGCGCGGGAGGCCGTGCGTGATGTCCGCGCCCGCGACGCCGCCCGTGTGGAACGTGCGCATCGTGAGCTGGGTGCCCGGCTCGCCGATCGACTGCGCGGCGATGATCCCGACCGCGTCGCCGACCTCGCAGTTCTCGCCGGTGGCGAGGAACACGCCGTAGCACGCCCGGCACACGCCGAACTCGCTCTTGCACTTGAGCACCGAGCGGACGGGGATCGTGAGCGTCTCCGCGTGCTCGGGCACCTCGTCCGCGATGCGTCGCAGGTCGGCGGTCGTGACGAGCTCGCCCTTCGGGTGGAGCACCGTCTTGCCCGGCTTGCCGTCCTTGAGCGGCTTCGCCACGTCGGCGGCGAGCACCCGGCCCTCGAGCGAGCGGTTGAGCCCGTCCGAGGTGAGGAGCGGCAGCTCGATCCACTCGTCCGTCCCGCAGTCCTCGTCGCGGACGATCACGTCCTGGGAGACGTCCACGAGCCGGCGGGTCAGGTAGCCCGAGTCGGCGGTGCGAAGCGCCGTGTCTGCGAGGCCCTTGCGCGCGCCGTGCGTCGAGATGAAGTACTCGAGCACCGACAGGCCCTCCATGAAGTTGGCCTTGATCGGGCGCTCGATGATGTCGCCCTTCGGATTCGCCATGAGGCCGCGCATCCCGGCGAGCTGGCGGATCTGCTTGATCGATCCGCGCGCTCCCGAGTTGGCCATCATGTAGATCGGGTTCAGCTCGAACATGTGCTCCTGCATGGCGTCGGCCACCGCGTCGGTCGCCTCCGTCCACTCCTCGACGATGCGCTCCTTGCGCTCCTCCTCGGTGATGAGGCCGCGCTCGTAGTCGCGCTCGATCCCCTGGACGCGCTCCTCGTACCCGCCGAGGATCTGCTCCTTGTCCTCCGGGATGACGATGTCGTTCTTCGAGACGGTGATCCCGCCCTGCGTCGCGTAGGTGAAGCCGAGCTCCTTGATCGCGTCAAGGATCGGCGAGAGCGCGAGCGCCCCGTACCGGTCGACGAGCTCGGAGATGAAGTCGTTCGTTTCGCGCTTGCCGAGCGTGCGGTTGACGAACGGCCGGTCCTCCGGGTCGTACGCGTCGCCGAGCGCGGCGGCGAGCGCCCGCCCGACGTGGGAGTTGAAGATCACGCGGCCCGGCGTCGTCAGCAGGAGCTCGCCCGCCTCGCGGAACTCGATCGGCTCCTGGAGCTCGACCTGCTTCGCGTCGTAGGCGAGCACGACCTCCGTCTCGGACCCGAGCCGCTTCGGCCGCGGGTCGAGCTCCTCGGCCGACATGCCCTCGAGGTTCTCGGCGCAGTAGGTCAGGTAGTAGCCGCCGAGGACCATGTCCTGCGTCGGCGTCGTGAGCGGCTTCCCGTGCGCCGGCGACAGGATGTTGTTCGCCGACAGCATGAGGACGCGCGCCTCCGCCTGCGCCTCGGCCGAGAGCGGCAGGTGGACGGCCATCTGGTCGCCGTCGAAGTCCGCGTTGAACGCGTGGCAGACGAGCGGGTGGATCTGGATCGCCTTGCCCTCGACGAGCACCGGCTCGAACGCCTGGATGCCGAGGCGGTGCAGCGTCGGCGCCCGGTTCAGGAGGACCGGGTGCTCGGCGATGACCTCCTCGAGGACGTCCCACACCTCGGGCGCCATCGAGTCGACGTACTTCTTCGCCGCCTTGATGTTCTGGACGCTCTTCCGCTCGACGAGCCGGCTCATGATGAACGGCTTGAAGAGCTCGAGGGCCATGAGCTTCGGCAGCCCGCACTGGTGGAGCTTGAGCGTCGGCCCCGACACGATCACCGACCGGCCGGAGTAGTCGACGCGCTTCCCGAGCAGGTTCTGCCGGAAGCGGCCCTGCTTCCCCTTCAGCATGTCGGAGAGCGACTTGAGCGCGCGGTTGCCCGGGCCGGTCACGGCGCGGCCGCGGCGCCCGTTGTCGAAGAGCGCGTCGACGGCCTCCTGGAGCATCCGCTTCTCGTTGTTCACGATGATCTCGGGCGCACCGAGGTCGAGCAGCCGCTTGAGGCGGTTGTTCCGGTTGATCACGCGCCGGTAGAGGTCGTTCAGGTCGCTCGTGGCGAACCGGCCGCCGTCGAGCTGCACCATCGGGCGGAGCTCCGGCGGGATGACCGGGACGGCCTCGAGGATCATCCACTCGGGCTTGTTCTCCGAGGTGATGAACGCGCTCACGACCTTGAGGCGCTTGATCGCGCGGCTCTGCTTCTGGCCCTTCGACGTGCGGATCGTCTCGCGGAGCGACTTCGCCTCGGCGCCGAGGTCGAGGTCCTTCAGCAGGTCGCGGATCGCCTCCGCCCCCATGCCGCCGCGGAAGTAGACGCCGAACCCGTACGGGGAGCCGAAGCGGTCCTTGAGCTCGCGGAAGAGCATCTCGTCGGAGACGATCTGCTTCACCTCGAGCTCGCGGAAGAGCTGCCACGTCTGCTCGAGCCGGTTCACCGCGTCGACGGCCGCGTCGCGCGCGTCCGAGCGGCGCGACTCGATGTCCATGTACATCTCGCGCACCTTGAGCGACCACTGGACGAGCGAGTCGAGGTCCTCCTTCTGCATGCGGCCGTCGGCCTTCAGGCAGAGGTCGTTCGCGAGGTCGCGCACCTCGTCGGCGGAGGCGTTCGGCTCGGCCGTCTCGATTGTCTCGCGCAGGAGCCCGTTCCCGAGCTCGCGCGCCTTCTCGAGGTTCTTCGCGTCGACGCCCGAGACGAGCTCGGCGTCGTCGCCCTCGAGCTCCTCGCCCGCGAGGAGCGCGTCGAGGATCTTCGTCATGTGCCGGGTGACGGCGCCCTTCTTCGAGCCGGACGACTTCTCGTACTCGGCCCGGAGCGGGGCGAGCGCCTCCCGGATCTGCACGGCGGCCGTGCCGACCTGGTCGAGCTCGCGCGTCGTGAGCTGCCGGTCGTCGCGGATCGCCGAGGAGCGGACGAGCTCGCGGATCTTCTTCGAGTCCTCGGTCGTGATCTTCTGCGCCACGTCCTTGAAGAGGCCGGCGACGAGGTCACGCGCCTCCTCGAGCGGCGGCAGGCCCTGCTCCTCGGCCCATGCGATGAGGCCGCGGGCCCAGAACTCGTCGTCCTCGTCGAAGTTCTTCTCCTTGCCCTTCGTGAAGAAGTCGCGGCGCCGCTGGAGCCGCCCCTCGAGCGCCGCGAGCTGCTCGTCGCGGTCGACGAAGATCCGCTCAGACTCGGCGCGGACCTTGTCCTCGAGGTCGGCGACGTCCGCCTCGCGCTGCTCCTTGTCCACCTCGGTGACGATCGACGCCGCGAAGTAGAGGACCTTCTCGAGCTCCTTCGGGGCGATGTCGAGCAGGTAGCCGATGCGGCTCGGGACGCCCTTGAAGAACCAGATGTGCGAGACGGGCGCGGCCAGGTCGATGTGGCCCATGCGCTCGCGGCGCACCTTCTGGCGGGTCACCTCGACGCCGCAGCGCTCGCAGATGATGCCCTTGTAGCGGACGCGCTTGTACTTGCCGCAGTAGCACTCCCAGTCCTTCGTCGGACCGAAGATGCGCTCGCAGAAGAGCCCGTCCTTC
>JAICNY010000174.1 GCA_025930955.1 Thermoleophilia bacterium | reverse complement strand
CGACGTGCCCCACGGCGAGTCTAGGCGGAAGTGATCCATCTGCGCGCGGGCGGCGAGGTCGTAGAGCGGCGCGGGGCCGAGCATGACGACGAGCCGGGAGGCGGTCGCGTTGTCCGACCAGCGGATCATCGGGCGCAGGAGGTCGCGGTCCGCGTCCGTGAGGTCGCGGTGCCGGACGGACGGCTGCCGCAGGTACGCGACCATGAGCATCGCCTTGAGGACGCTCGCCGAGTGGACGACCCGGCGGACGCCGCGCCCGTGCCCGCGGCCGCTCTCGTCGCGGACGACGAAGGACTCGACGCCTGCACGCGTCGCCGCGTAGGCCTCGGCCCGCGCGACGTTCGCGTTCCAGTTCGGCTCGGCGTGCGCCGCTCCGGCTGTCGCCAGCATGGAGAGGACCGCCGCCGCCGCGAGCGTGCGACGCATCAGCTCGGCGCGCGTCCGAGAGCCTGGAGCTGGCCGCGCTCGAGCTCGATCGCCTCGGCGTCGAAGCGGAAGTACGTCCGCGGCGGGAGCGTCCCCCACGTGTTCGAGCTGTGCGGCGTGTCCTCCCAGTCGCGCGGCTCGTGGCCGGGGAGGAGCTGCTCCATGTCGCAGTAGAGCTCGACGATCAGCTCCTCCTCCGGAATCCTGATGTACGCGAAGATCGACGCTGCGACGCCGTGGCGGCCGGGGCCCCAGACGACCCAGCGCCCGTGCCGGGCGAGGTGGTCGAGGAGGAGCCGGACCTCGCCGATGTCGCGCAGCTCGAGCGCGAAGTGATGGAAGTGCGTGACGTCCTTCTCGAGCATCGCGTGGACGTGGTGGTCGGCGTTCAGGCGGAGCCAGATCCCCTCGTCGCCGAGCCGGTCGGAGACCGCGAAGCCGAGCTCGTCTACGTAGAAGGCGGCCAGGCGCCGGACGTCCTGCGTGAGGACGTTCACGTGGCCGAGCTTGCGCGGATGGAACGGCGGCAGGTCGGTCGAGCGCCGCGCGACGTCGGGGAACGGGTCGTCGCGCTCCGTCCACGGGACGAGCTCGACCCCGTACCCGTCCGGGTCCGCGAGGTGGAGCGAGGGTGCGCGGCCGCCAGGGCGCTCCTCGACGTCTCCGCCGCGGTCGCCCCACCCCTCGCCGGGCGCGAGCTCCCAGCCCGCGTGGTCGAAGCCCGGCCGCTCGCCGGACGCGAGGAGCTCGAGCGAGTAGTCCTCGAACGCGCACGCGAGCAGGACGCGGTCGTCGTGGCGCTCCCGCACGGTGAAGCCGAACTGCCGCGACCACCGCTCCGCCGCCTCGTCGAGGTCGAAGACGCGCAAGGCGACGTGGTGGATGCCGGCGAGCCTCACGCCGCAATCATCCCAGACGCGTCATCCCGGGGAGCTTCCGGTAGCCGCCCTGGAAGAAGAGGAGCGGAGCGCCACCGTTCGGGTTCACGTGCACGTGGTCGACCTCGCCGAACACGACGTCGTGATCGCCTGCCGGAACGATCTCCGTCACCTGAGCCGCCAGATGGGCGAGGCAGTCCGGCAGGAGCGGTAGCCCGTGCGGGCCCTCCATCAGCTCGAGGCCGTCGAAGTGGTCCTGGCCCGGGCGGGCGAAGCGCTGCGAGAGCTCGTCCTGCCCTTCGGTGAGGATGTTGACCGCGAACCGCTCGGCCGCCTGGATCGCGAGCGCCGTCCGCGCATCTTTCATCAGGCAGACGAGGATGAGCATCGGGTCGAGCGAGACGCTCGTGACCGAGTTCGCCGTCATGCCGTGCAGCGCGCCCTCGTGCCGCGTCGTCAGCACCGTGACGCCCGTGGCGAAGTGCCCCATGGCGTCGCGGAACTGGCGCGGGTCGACGGACACGGCTACTCGTCGCGAAGGAACTGCTCCACGAGCTCGGTCGGGTGCTCCTTGTCGGCGAGGACGTAGGCGAGCGCGGTCATCCGGAAGGAGTCCGAGAGGTAGAAGCGCTCGTAGAGCTCGCCGCGGCCCGCGAGCGCGGAGCCGACGAAGTCCCAGGCGAGCCGGTACGCGCGCGTGCGCCGCTCGGCGTCCGCGTTCCGAGCCTGGAAGTACTTGTCGATCTCCGGCCGGAGGGCCTCGTTCGCGAAGTCGGCCTTCGACGGTGTCGCCATGAACCCGCCGCCGCCGACGAGCTGGAGCAGCTCGATCGCGCGCGGGATCCATTTCGGCATGAGCCCACGGAGCGCGACGAACGAGCGCTCGTCCGGCACCCAGTCGTCCGTGTCCTCGGCACGGAACGAGCCGGCCTCCGCGGCGATCACGCCGGCGCGCGTCAGCTCGAGCATCGACCAGAGCTCGCCGAGCTTCTCCTGCACGTGGTCGAAGCGGTTCACGCCGGTGAGGTCGGCCATCGTGTGCCCGAGCCCGAACGCGAACTCGAGCTTCGCCCAGGCGCGCGTCATCGCCTGGTGGATGATGTGCGCGCGCCAGTGCGTGTCGGTGATCACCTCGGTGTGGAGCTGGGGGTCGCCGTCGAGGAAGATTCGCTCCTGGGGGATCTCGACGTCGTCGAAGATGACGACCGCGTCCATCTCGTCGAAGCGCGTCGAGAGGGGGTAGTCCCAGGCGTCGCGGTCGACGCTGAACGAGTCGCGGCAGATGAAGCGGAGACCGGGCGTCGTCATCGGGATCGCGAAGCAGATCGCGTACTTCCCGTCCTGGAGGCGCAGGTCGGAGCCGGGGTAGACGGCGAGCTCGTCGGCGAACGGCGCGAGCGTCGCGAGCATGCGCGCGCCACGGACGAGGATGCCGTTCTCCGTGTCCTCCACCTTGTGGAGCGAGACCTCGCCGGCCGCCTGCTCGGCCTCGGGCACGGAGCGGTCGACCTGCGGGTTGATGAGCGTGTGGGTGAGCGACAGGTCGTTGTCGCGCATGAGCTTCTGGTAGGCGACGAGGTTCGCCGCGCCCTCCTCGTTGCCGTAGCGCGCCCAGACGTCGGACCGGGCGGCGAAGCACGCGAACGTGTAGTTCAGGTAGTCGGGCGTGCGGCCCATCATCCCGGCGGTCGCGTCGGCGATCCGCTTGCTCGCGATGCGGCGCCGCTCGAGGTCCTTGCGGCTCGTCGGCTGCACGTGCGTGACGCTGACCGGTTGGCCGGTGTCGGGCGACTCCATGAGGAACGTCTCCGGGTCCTCGTGCTGGAGGTCGAAGAGCCGCGCCAGGCTGCGGGCCGCGCCCTCGAGCTTCGGGTGGCTCGACGGGTCGGTGATGCGCTCGCCCTCGAGCCAGATGTCGCGCTCCTCGCTCCGGAGTCCCGCGAGGAACTGCTCGCCCGTGCGTGCGCCTGTCGTCTCCTGCGTGGTTGCCATCTGCGTCAGTCCCTCCTGGCCACGGTTTTCACGTCTGCGTAGAAGTCGAAGCTCCACTCGCCGCCCTCGCGCCCGATCCCGGAGCGCTTGGCGCCCCCGAACGGCGCGCCGAGGTCGCGCGCGTAGAAGCAGTTGATCCAGGTCGTGCCGGCGACGAGCCGCTCGCCGAGCCGGTCGGCGCGCGCGTCGTCGCGCGTGAACACGGTCGCCGCGAGGCCGTACTCGGTGCCGTTCGCGAGCGCGACCGCCTCGTCCTCGTCCGCGAACGTCTGGAGCGTGAGGACGGGGCCGAAGACCTCCTTCTGGACGATCTCCATCTCCTGCCGGACGTTCGTGAAGAGCGTGGGCTCGTAGTAGAGCCCGCCGAGCTCGGGCGAGATCCGCCCGCCGAAGACGAGCTCGGCGCCGTCGGCCTGCGCGCGCTCCACGAAGCCCTCGACCCGCGCGAGGTGCTCGCGGGTGATGAGCGGGCCGATGTCCGTGTCGGGGTCGCGCGGGTCGCCGAGCCTGCGCTCCGCGACGCCCGCGAGGAAGCGCTCGGTGAACTCGTCGGCGATCGCCTGCTCTACGAGGAGCCGCGTGCCCGCAAGGCAGACCTGGCCGGCATTGTCGTACTGGTACGTGGCCGTCTCGAGCGCGCGGTCGAGGTCGGCGTCGGCGAAGACGAGGAACGGGCTCTTCCCGCCGAGCTCGAACGAGACCGGCGTGAGGCTCGCGGCCGCCGCGCGGGCGATCGACCGCGCCGTCTCGACCGAGCCCGTGAAGGAGATCCGCGCCAGGCCGGGGTGGGCGACGAGCGCCGCGCCCGCCTCCTCGCCGATTCCCTGGACGACGTTCAGGACGCCCGGCGGGAGGCCCGCTTCGGTGACGATCTCCCCGAGGAGCGAGGCGGTGAGCGGCGACCACTCGGCCGGCTTGAGGACGGCGGTGCAGCCGGCTGCGAGCGCGGGACCGCACTTCCACGTCTCGAGCATGAACGGCGCGTTCCACGGCGCGATGAGCGCGGCGACGCCGGACGGGTCGCGGCGGACGGCGTAGCGCGTGCCGTCCACCTCCCAGCGGCGTCCCTCGAGGTCGAGCGAGAGCTGCGCGAAGAAGCGGAAGTTCGCCGACGCGCGCTTCATGAGCCGCAGGCGCGAGGCCTCGAGGAGCGAGCCGTTGTCGAGCGTCTCGACCTCGGCGAGCATGTCCTGCCGCTCGAGGATCAGGTCGGCGATCGCGAACAGGTGCTTCGCGCGCCCCTCCGGGCCGAGCGCGGCCCACGCGGGAAACGCGTCCTGGGCGGCGGCGACCGCCTGGTCGATCTCGGCCGCGCCGCCGCGGGCGATGTCGGCCAGATGGCTCTCGTCGATCGGGCTGATGTCGGGAAACGTCGCCGCCGACGAGACGCGCTCGCCGCCGATGAAGTGGTCCGGCGAGACCTCGACGCCCGCGACGACGGCCGTCGCGCTCACCTCGAGCCGCTCCCGCCGCCGCGCGGCCCGTCCGAGCATGTCATGCCGAACCGTGTCCCACTGCCCCACCCAGGGTGGGGAGAAAGGCTCCACCCGCCACCCGCTGTCAGCCTACGGCTGCGGGTGCAGGTGGGCGAGATGGCCTTCGTGCCAATCTCGTGCCGGAGGTGGAGAAACTCCGTCACGCCGTCTCCTCCGGGACTGCGAGCGCGACGTGGCGCGCGTTGGGCGTGTCCTCCGGCATGACGCCGATCGGCTCGAGCGGGTCGCGCGCCTCGACGATTCGGTTCGAGAGCCGCCCGATCCCCTCCACCTCGACCTCGACGGTGTCGCCGGGCTCCACGGGGCGCGAGTTCGCCGGCGTGCCGGAGAGGAAGACGTCGCCCGGCTCGAGGG
>JAICNY010000035.1 GCA_025930955.1 Thermoleophilia bacterium | reverse complement strand
CGTGCGTGCGCAGCGCGGCCACCGACTAGGGGCCGGGGCCGGCGCCGCGCTCACGGAGCTGGTCCAGGATCCACGTGGCGTACCACGTGGGCCAGTCCTCGTCGCGCTCGCCGAGCTCCCTCTCGTAGGCGCCGTGCGCCTGCTCGGCCTCGCGCAGGAGCCGGGCGAGCTCGTCGGCGGTCAGTGTGCCGGGATCCACGGGCACGAGCTTATCCGAGACCCTTCTCCCGCAGCTCGGCGAGCGCGGACTCGGACTTCGTCAGGTCGCCGAGCCCCATCCCCTCGAGGATCCGCGGCGTCTTCGTGAACTGGATCGCCGCGTACTCGACCACCTGGACGAGATTGCCCCACGGGTCGCGGAACGTGAGGCCGCGGCCGGAGAGGATCCCGGCGCCCGCCGCCTGGAGCGCGGCGCGGGCGGTCTCGAGGTCGTCGACGACGAGGCCGAAGTGGCGGTGGTCGTCCGGCGGCTGCCGCCGGTTCGCGGAGAACCCGAGGAACTGGTCGCCCATGTCCACGAACGCCATCCCGCCGCCGCGGCTGCGCAGCGTGAACCGGAAGGAGCGGCCGTACCACTCGAGCGCCTCGTCGACGTCCGCGACCTCGAGCGCAACGTGGTTCAGCCCGACGAGCCTCGCCTTCTCGGCCACGGCTCAGTCGCGGCGGCGAATCCAGCCGCGGCGGTCGGGCGGCACGTCGTCGCCGTACGCCGAGCGCTGTTCCGGCTCCGGCTCGCGCTCGGGGTTACGCCCGGGCTCGGGCGGAGGTGGGGCCTGGGCCGGCGGGACGTCCTCCCAGTCGTCGAAGTCGGGATGCGGCTCCTGGTCGGGCTCGTCGGGGCCGTCGGGCGGGTGGGGCTCGGCCGGAACGCCCGGCTGCGGCTCCGCGGGATGGGGCTCGGCGGTCGCCTCCGGCTCCGGCTCGGGTTCGGGCTCGGGCTCCGGCTCGGGCTCGGGCTCGGGCACTTCCGCCGGCTCGGTCTCCAAATCGGCGACGGCTTGGGGCTCCGGCTCCGGTTCGGGCTCTGGTTCCGGCTCCAGCTCCGGCTCCGCGACCGCCAGGGGCTCCGGCTCGGCCTCGGGCTCCGGCGGAGGAGCGGCGGGCGGCGTCGGCGCCCCCGCCATCGCGGCCGCGGGCGGCGGCTCGAACGCGGCCTCGGCGGGGAGGGGCCGCACGTCGGGCCACTCGGCGGGCGGGCGGCGGACGAACTCGTCGAGCCGCGCGATCACCTCGTCGAGGCCGCGGCGCGCCCACTCGGCGCGCTCGACCATGAGCCGGATGCCCTCGTCGATCCACTGCTCGCGCCGGCGTGCAGCCTCGTCGACGAGCTCCGCCGAGCGGATCGCCTCCGAGCGGATCGTCTCGGCCTCGGAGCGCGCGGCCTCGACGATGGCGCGGGCCTCCTGCTCGGCCTCGCGCCGCCGCTGCTCGCGCACCGTGCGGATCTCGAGTTCGGCCTGCGTGCGGAGGTCGTCCACCTCGGCGCGGGCCATCTGGAGGATGTGCTCGGCCGCCTGCTCGGCCGCCGTGAAGACGGCGGAGACCCGCGGACCGATCCCGCCGGCCGAGTCGCCGCGCTCGCGCTCGTCGGCGCGCGCGTCGCCCTCCCGGCCCGGAGGCGGGGCCCAGCCGCCCTGGTCGTCCGGAGACCGCACCGCCGTGAGCGTAGTCGCCCGGGAGGACGGCGGGAACCCCCGGCCGGTGGTCGGTGTAGAAGGAGTGAAGCGTGGAGGGCCGGCCACGAGAGGAGCACGACCTCGTCGAGCGTGCACGGCGGGGACACGTCGCGGCCTACGAGGAGCTTGTGCAACTGCACCAGGGAATCGCGTTCCGAACCGCCTATCTGATCGCCGGCAACGCCGCCGACGCGGAGGATGCGACGCAGGACGGCTTCGTCAAGGCCTACCGGGCGCTCGGCCGGTTCCGCGCCGGCGCGCCGTTCCGGCCGTGGCTGCTCCAGATCGTCGCGAACGAGGCGCGCAACCGCCGCCGCTCGGCCGGGAGGCGCGCGGCGCTCGACCTCCGCCTCGCCGGCGCAGGGCCCTCGGGGGGCGCGGCCCCGTCCCCCGAGGCAGCGACCGAGGCGGCGGAGCGGCGCCGCGAGCTGCTCGGCGCGCTCGAGCGGCTCCGGGAGGAGGAGCGGCTCGTCCTCGCGTGCCGCTTCTTCCTCGACCTGTCGGAGGAAGAGACCGCTGCGGCGCTCGGCGTGCGGCGCGGCACCGTGAAGTCGCGGGCCTCGCGCGGGCTCGCGCGCCTGCGCGACGAGCTGGGGGAGGACGCCCGTGCGTGACGTCGAGCGCGAGCTGCGCGACCTCGGAGCGGCGCTCGCGCTGCCCGAGCCTCCCGAGGGCCTCGCCGCGCGCGTGCGCGAGACGGTCGCGGCCGGGGAGCCGCCCGCGCGGCCCTCCCGGAGCCGGCGCCGCGTCCTCGTCGTCGCCCTCGCTGCCCTCGTGCTCGCCGCACTCGGCGCACTTGCCGTTCCGCAGGCGCGGACCGCGCTCCTCGAGTGGCTCGGGATCCGCGGCGCCGCGGTCGAGCGCGTCGAGACGCAGCCGGACGCGCCGGTCGTCCCCGACGAGTACGGGCTCGGCGACCCGGTCACGCTGGAGGCGGCCCGCGGCCTGGCGGGCTTCGAGGTCGCCGCGCCGGGCGCGTCGCCGCTCGGCCGGCCGGACGAGGTCCGCTTCGACCCGCTCACCGCGGGCGGCCAGGTCGCGTTCCTCTGGCTCGACGACGGAGGCGCCGCCACCGCGCTCCTGACCGAGTTCCGCGCGCCGCTCGGGTTCGAGTTCGTCGAGAAGCTCGCGGGGCCGGGGACGGAGATCGCCCTCGTCGACGTCGACGGCGGGCGGGGGATCTGGCTCGAGGGCGAGCCGCACGGCTTCTACTACCTCGACGAGGCCGGCCAGCCGCGCGACGAGACGCTCCGCCTGGCTCGGAACACGCTCCTCTGGGAACGGGGCCCGCTGACCCTCCGGCTCGAGGGCGACCTCACGCGGGAGCAGGCGCTCGCCGTCGCGCGCTCGCTCTGACGGGAACCTCTCGCCGCGCCGGGGCGTAGAGGTGGAAACGACCGAGGAGGACCCATGCGAACCCGCCTGATCGCCGCCACCGTGCTCGCCGCTCTCGGCGCTCCCGGCGCCGCTTACGCCGGCTGCGCCGCGACCGTCGGCCTCGCGCCGCCGCCGGCCGGGCTGCAGCCGGGCGAGACGTGGCGCGCGGAGATGCTCGTGAAGCAGCACGGCGTGCGTCCGCTGCCGGCCGCTGAGCCGACGCTCACGATCGTGAACGACGAGACCGGCGAGCGGAAGACGTTCGCCGCGCGCAAGACCGACACGGTCGGCGTCTATCGCGCCGACGTCGTCTTCCCGAGCACGGGCCCCTGGCGCTACGAGGCGTACGACGGCTTCGTGGCGAAGGACGGCTCCTGGAACTGCGCGCAGACGCACACGTTCTCCGCGATCACGATCGGCGGCGAAGGCGCCGCGACGCCGCCGCCCGCGCAGCCCGCGCAGGCGGCCCCGTCGCCGGCCGCCGACGACGGGATGAGCGGCGCCCTCGCCGTCGCGCTCGCGGTTGCGATCGTCGCGCTCGGCCTCGGGGCCGCGGTCCTCCTCGGCCGCCGGCGCCAGCCCGACGCCGCCCCGCACGCCTGAGCCGGCGCGCATCCCCGGATCGGGCGGAGAAATCCCCCGATCCGGGGAGAGACGCCGCGCGCACCGGGGCGATGGAGGGGCTATGGCGGCGAATGCCATCGAGGAACGCGAGACCGAGGCCGAGCGGATTCTGAGCTGGCGGCTCGAGGAGCTCGAGCGGGCCGGGTACGACGCCCGCTCCGCGTGGGAGCTCGCCGAGCGCGTCGATGTGGACCTGCATCGCGCGGTCGGGCTCGTGCGGCGCGGGTGCCCGCACCAGACCGCTCTCCGCATCCTCCTCTAGCGAAATCCCATCGGGTCGGACGGGGCCGCCGGGAACCCTTAAGGTTGTCCCGGCATGCAGGCGCTCGCCTCCATCCCGAGCCCTTCGAGCGGCGCGCTCGAGGTCGGGCCGCTCACGCTCCACGCCTACGGCTTCATGCTGCTGCTCGGGATCCTCGCCGCGACCGCGCTCACGGGCATCCGCTGGACGCGCCGCGGGGGCGACTGGGATCTCGTCCTGCGCGTCGCCATGTGGGGCGTCGTCGGCGGAATCGTCGGCGCGCGCCTCTACCACGTGGCCACGAGCTGGAGCGAGGTTCCGGATCCGAAGTGGCAGGGCGTCTTCGAGATATGGCGCGGCGGCCTCGGGATCTGGGGCGGGATCGCGGGCGGCGTCCTCGCCGGCTGGATCGCGCTGCGCCGCTCCGGGCAGCCGCTCTTCCCGTTCATGGACGCAGTCGCGCCGGGGCTCCTCCTCGCGCAGGCGATCGGGCGCTGGGGGAACTACTTCAACCAGGAGCTCTTCGGCGAGCCGACCTCGCGCCCCTGGGCGCTCGAGATCGACGTCGAGAACCGGCCGGTCGAGTACCTCGCGAACGAGACGTTCCACCCGCTCTTCCTCTACGAGTCGCTCTGGGCGCTCCTCGGCGTCGGCGTCCTGCTCGTCGTCGAACGGCTCTTCCGCATCCGTCCGCCGGGCCTCTTCTGCCTCTACGTCCTCTGGTACACGGGCCTGCGGTTCTTCATCGAGTTCCTGCGGATCGACGACGCGCACGAGTTCTTCGGCCTCCGGCTGAACGCCTGGGTGTCGGCCGTCCTCTTCGTGCTCGCCGCGATCGGGTTCGTGTGGTCGCAGCGGCGCAGGGAGAAGCCGCCGAAGCCGAAGGACCGCCCGGTCCCGAAGCCGGAGAAGACGATGGCCGTACCGAAGGGGCGCGTCCGGTAGCCGGAGTAGGGTTCGGCGCCGTGACCGGGGTCGCCGTCCGGGACCTCCCGCTCGACCTGGACGCCTTTCAGGGGCCGTTCGACCTGCTCCTGACCCTCGTCCTGCGGGACGAGCTCGAGCTGTCGGACGTCGAGGTGGCCGAGATCGTGCTCGCGTTCGTCGCACGGGCGGTGGAGCGTGAGACGCTCGACCTCGAGGCGTGCGGCGAGTTCCTCGTGCTCGTGGCTGCGCTGCTCGAGCTGAAGGCGCGCGAGCTCTTCCCCGGGGAGGAGGACGTGCTCGACCTCGATCCCGAGGAGGCGGCGGACGAGCTAGCCGAGCGGCTCGCCGCCTACCGGCGGGTGAAAGCCGCCGCGGGGTGGCTGGACTGGCGGCTCGGGGAGTCCGGCGAGCGGTGGTTCCGGGTCGGGCCCGCGCCGGTGCCGGTCGCCGCGGCGCCGCAGGAGCTGCCGCCGCAGAACGTCGCCTCGCTCGCGGAGGCGATGCGCCGGCTCGCGGTCGAGCCGCCCGCGCCCTCGCTCCGGCACATGGGGACGTTCCCGCCGGTCTCGCAGTTCCTCGCCCGGTTCCGCGCCGTGCTCTCACGAAGCGGGCGGTTTCTCTTCGACCGCGAGGTGGCGCGGCTGTCGCGGGTCGAGCAGGCGGTCGCGTTCCTCGCGCTCCTGGAGCTCCGGAAGGCGGGGGAGGTGACGATCCGCCAGCTCGCGCCGTTCGAGCCGATCTCCGTAGCCGCATGCAGCAGCCCAACCTCCGCGTAGTCGAGAACCCCGTCGACCGGCTGGCCCGCGTGCTCGAGGGGGTCCTGGTCGTCGCGTCGCGGCCGCTTTCGGTCGCGGAGCTCGCGGCGGCGGCCGGCGAGGACGGGGAGCGGGTCGAGACGGCGCTGGCTCTGCTCGTGGGGCGGTACCGCGAGGGGCGGAGCGGGATCGTGCTCGAGAGCGTCGCGGGCGGCTGGGCGTTCCGGGCGGCGCGCGAGGCGGCGAAGGCGTGCGGGCGGCTGTTCGACCGGCCGGTCGCGCGGGGGCTCTCGCCGGCGGCGCTCGAGACGCTGGCGGTCGTCGCGTACCTCGGGCCGGTCTCGCGGCCGGAGATCGCGCGGCTGCGCGGCGTCGCCGCGGACTCGGCGGTGGCCGGGCTCGTGGAGCGCGGGCTCGTGGCCGAGGCCGGCCGGGCCGGGGAAGGCGGCGCGGTGCGCTACGAGACGACGCCGCTCTTCGAGCGCGTCTTCGGCCTCGCCGGGCTCGACGAGCTGCCCGACCTCGACGACCTCGGCGGCGACGCGGCCGAGATCCGCGCCCGGCTCGAGTCGATCGCCGAGCGGCGCGGCGCCTGACCGGCGCGCTCCTGCGCCGCGCCTTTCGGGCCACGTCCGCGATCGCCGTGTCCGGTGCCAGGCACCGGTCGTGTCCGCGGGAGACGTGGGCGGCCTGGCCATCGTCCGGTGCCAGGCCCGGGCCGTGTCCGCCGGAGACGTGCCGCCGAGGTCGTCGCCGCGGCGGGCTTCGCCCGGCGCGGCTCGAGCACGCCCGTCCCTCGCCTCCGGACGCCTGAAGTCGTCATGGCCGCGCGCAGCGCGGCCGGACTTCAGACGTTGTGGACGATCGTCTCGGCCTCGTCGCGGTTGAAGCCGCGGAGGGTCTCGGTCGTGACGTTCCCGTACTTCGCGACCGCGAGGAGGATCTGGTACGCGGTCGCGTCGTCGGGCGCCTCGAAGATCTCCACGAGGTCGTAGCGGCCGAGCGTCACGTACGTGTCCACGAGCCGGCCGCCGCGCTCCTCGATCGCCCGCTCCGCCTCCTCGATCCGGTCGCGCCACGCCGGCATGCCGCCGATCCCCTGGGACGTCCACTTCATCAGGGAGATGTAGACGGGCACGCGCCGCGAATCATTGACGATCTCGGCACATTTGGCACACATTCGTGCGGAAGAACGGCCTAGGGTCGGGAATCCCGCGCTCGAACCGGGGGACACGGCCAAACTGGATACATGCGCCTGAACGCCTTCCTCGCACGCGCCGGCGTCGCCTCCCGCCGCGGGGCCGACGAGCTGATCCGGGCCGGGCGCGTCCGCGTCAACGGCGAGGCCGCCGGGCTCGGGACGTTCGTCGCGCCGAGCGACCGGGTCGAGCTCGACGGCGAGCCGGTCAGCCCCGAGCCGCTCGCGTACGTCCTCCTGCACAAGCCGGCCGGCGTCGTCACGACGGCGCGAGACCCGCAGGGCCGGCCGACCGTCGTCGGGCTCGTCGACCACGCGAGCCGGATCGTCCCGGTCGGCCGCCTCGACGCCGACACGACCGGCGCGCTCCTCCTCACGAACGACGGCCCGCTCGCGCACCGGCTCGCGCACCCGCGCTACGAGGTGGACAAGGCCTACGAGGCCGAGGTCGAGGGCGACCCGAGCGACGAGACGATCCGCCGTCTCGCGAACGGCGTCGAGCTCGACGACGGCCGCCGCACCGCGCCTGCACAGGTGCGCCGCCTCGGGCCCGGCCGCCTCGAGCTGACGCTGCACGAGGGCCGCAACCGCCAGGTCAAGCGCATGTGCGAGGCGGTCGGCCACCGGGTGCGGCGCCTCCACCGTCCGCGCTACGCGGGCCTGACGCTCGACGGCCTTGCGCCCGGCGAGTGGCGCGAGCTCACGGCGGAGGAGGTGGAGCGACTCCGCGCGGAGGCTCGGCCGCCGCGGCGGTGAGGAGCTCGATCGGCACGACCTCGAGCGCCCGCGCGTGCGTCGCGCCGAGCACGACCGTCGGCGCCACGCCGGCGCGGTGCGCCTCGAGCCACCGCTCCGCGCAGACGCACCATCGGTCCCCGGCCACGAGCCCGGGAAAGCCCCACTCGGGCCGCGGCGTCGAGAGGTCGTTCCCCGCCCGCAGGCTGAACCCGAGGAACTCGTCCGTCACGATCGCGCAGACCGTGTGGCTGCCGAGATCCTCCGGCCCGGTCGCGCAGCAGCCGTCCCGGAAGAACCCTGTGACCGGATCCGTCCCGCACGGGAGGAGATCGCCGCCGACGACGTTCAGGTCCGGGTCGCGCGCCATGCCGAGCCCCTAGAGCTCCCGCGGCCGCGCCGCCCCGAAGTTCCGCCCGAACTCCGAGCGGACGAACCCCATCGCGTCGAGCATCGCCTGGAGCGTCGGGTCGGACGCCTCCCGCGCCTTCTCGGCCCCGCGCGCGAGGAGCCGTTGCAGCTCGCGCGGATCGGAGCGCAGCTCGTGGTAGCGAGCCTGGATCGGCGCGAGGAGCTCGACGACCGCCTCGCCCACGTCCGTCTTGAACGCCCCGTAGCCCGCCCCGTCGTAGCGCGACTCGATCCCCTCGAGCGGCTCGCCCGTCGCGACGCCCATGATCTCGATCAGGTTCGTGATCCCCGGCTTGTCGTCCGCCCGGAGCACCTCCGAGCCGGAGTCCGTGACGGCGCTCTTGAACTTCTTCCGCACGACCTCCGGCTCGTCGAGCATCCGCACCGTCCCCTGCGGCGTCCCGCCCGTCGTGGACATCTTCCGCTCGGGCTCCTGGAGGTCCATGATCCGCCCGCCGACCTCCGGGGCGATCATCGCCGGGAGGGTGAACGTCTCGCCGTGGCGCGCGTTGAACCGCTCGGCCACGTCGCGCGCGAGCTCGATGTGCTGGCGCTGGTCCTCGCCGACCGGCACCGCGTCGGTCTGGTAGAGGAGGATGTCCGCCGCCTGGAGCACCGGGTACGTGAAGAGCCCGGCCGAGATGAACTCCTGCCGCTCGGCCTTGTCCTTGAACTGCGTCATGCGGCGGAGCTCGCCGAAGCTCGTCGCGGAGCCGAGGAGCCACGCGGCCTCGGTGTGCGCCGGCACGTGGCTCTGGATGAAGACGGTCGAGCGCTCGGGATCGAGCCCGGTCGCGAAGAGCATCGCGGCGAGGTCGAGCGTCTGCTCGCGGAGCTCCTCGGGGTCGTACTCGACCGTGATCGAGTGGAGGTCGACGATGCAGAAGAAGGCGTCGTCGCCGCGGTCCTGCGTCGCGGCGTACTGGCGGAAGCCCCCGCTCCAGTTCCCGAGGTGCTTGTCGCCCGTCGGCTGGATGCCCGAGAAGATCCGCATCGCCTGCGGAAACTACACTCAGGGAAGCGTGGCCGTCACCGGATCCCCCGAGCTCCTCATCGTCATGGGCGCGACCGCGACACCCGAGCAGGTTGACGAGGTCGTCGCGCGCCTCGCGGAGGCCGGAGCCGACGCCCACGTGACCCCGGGGAAGGACGCGACCGTGATCGGCGCGATCGGCGACCGTGAGCTCCTCGCGACGCTTCCCCTCGAGGGGTTCCCCGGGGTGGAGCAGGTGCTGCCGATCCTCAAGCCGTACAAGCTCGTCTCGCGCGAGATGCGCCGCGGGCCGACGGTGATCGAGGCGCGTGGGCGGCGGATCGGGGACGGCTACTTCGGGCTCATCGCCGGCCCATGCACGGTCGAGTACCGCGAGCAGACGCTCGAGACGGCGCGCGCGGTGAACGAGGCCGGGGCGACGATGCTCCGCGGCGGCGCGTTCAAGCCGCGCACGTCGCCGTACTCGTTCCAGGGGCTCGGAATCGAGGGGCTCGAGATCCTCGCCGAGGCGCGCGAGGAGACCGGGCTGCCCCTCGTCACCGAGCTGATGGACCCGCGCGACGTGGAGCCGGTCGTCGAGACGGCGGACGTGATCCAGATCGGCGCGCGGAACATGCAGAACTTCACGCTCCTCGCCGAGGTGGGCCGCGCGGCGAAGCCGGTGCTCCTGAAGCGCGGGCCGTCGGCGTCGGTGGAGGAGCTCCTGATGGCGGCCGAGTACGTCGTGCGCGAGGGGAACACGCAGGTGATCCTCTGCGAGCGCGGGATCCGGACGTTCGAGCGGAGCACGCGCTACACGCTCGACATCGGCGCGATTCCGGTGCTGAAGCAGGAGACGCACCTGCCGGTGATCGTCGACCCGTCGCACGCGGCCGGGAAGAAGGAGCTCGTGGCGCCGCTGGCCCGCGCGGCCGTTGCGGCGGGCGCGGACGGGATCATCGTCGAGGCGCACCCGCACCCGGAGGAGGCGCTCTGCGACGGGCCGCAGCTCCTTCCGACGGCCGATTTCGGGCACTTCGCGGACGAGATCCGCGCTCTGGCCTCGCTCATGGGCCGCGTGATCGGGTAGCGCGGCGCCGAGCGTCGGTCATGAAGCGGATCGCGATCGTCGGCACGGGGCTGATCGGCGCCTCGGTCGGGCTCGCCGCGCGGGCGCGGGGCGTCTCCGTGGCCGGCTGGGACGCGGACGGCGGCTCGCTCGCGGTCGCGCTCGAGCGCGGCGCGGTCGAGGTCGCCGCCGAGACGCTCGCCGACGCGGTCGACGGGGCGGAGCTCGCGGTCGTCGCGACGCCCGTGGCGACGCTCCCCGCGCAGGTCGCGGCGACGCTCGCAGCGAGCGCCGACGCGTGCACGGTGACGGACGTCGGCTCGACGAAGCGGGCGGTCGTGGACGCGGCGGGCGACCGCGCGCGCTTCATCGGCGGGCATCCGGTCTGCGGCTCGGAGGCGCGCGGCCCCGAGCACGCGAGCGGCGAGCTCTTCCAGGGCGCCACGTGGTTCCTGACGCCCGTCGCGGAGACGGATCCCGAGCGCTACCGGGCACTGCACTGGTTCGTCTCGTCGCTCGGCGCGGTGCCGGTGGCGGTGGACGCGCGGGCGCACGACCGGCTCGTCGCGCTCACGAGCCACGTGCCGCACGCGCTCGCGAACGTGCTCGCGAACCAGGTCGGCTCGGTGCGGGTGGACGGACACGAGCCGCTCGCCGGCGCCGGCGGGTCGCTGCGGGACATGACGCGCGTGGCCGGCGCGAACCCGCGGATCTGGGTCGACATCTTCCTCGAGAACGCCGACGAGGTGCGCGCGGCGCTCGGCGAGCACCGGCGGCGGATCGAGGAGCTCGAGGGCGCTCTCGCCGGCGCGGACGCCGGGTACCTCGCGCGCTGGATCGGGGAGGCGGCGGGCCACCGGCGGCGGCTCCTCGAGGAGTCGTACGGCGACCCGGGCTCGCTCCAGCGGCTGCGTGTCCACGTCCCTGACCGGCCCGGGGTGCTCTCGGGGATCACGCAGGCGCTCGGCGCCGAGGGGATCAACATCGAGGACTTCGACCTCCACCACATGTCGCCGGAGCGGGGCGGGACGCTCGTGATCCTCGTCGCCGGGGAGGAGCCGGCCGCGCGGGCGGCGGCGCTCCTCGAGGCCCAGGGGTACTCGGTCGTCGTCGCCCCGGCGCTCGAAGAGGGGTGAGGCCTCCGCGCCGCGTAGGCTCCCGCGCTGTGGACGAACCGGCACACTTCCGGCATACGAAGGACAGGGGGCGGGGCGCAGGGCCTCGCTACCGTTCTTCCTGGGTGCCTCGCGCCCCCATCGGGGGGGAACGCCCGCACGCCGGGCGCGCCCGCGCGGACCGGGCCAGGACGGCACACGGCCACCGGGCGCGGCGCCTCGCACGGCCGGAGGCAGGGTGCGCGTAGAGCCGGCGGCGGCGCTCGTGGGCGACCTCGAGGTCCCGGGCGACAAGTCGATCTCGCACCGCGTCCTCCTCGTCGGCGCGCTCGCCGAGGGGACGACCGTAGCCCGCGGCTTCGGCGCCTCCGCGGACACGCTCGCCACCGCAGCCGCCGTCCGCGCGCTCGGGGCGGCGGTGGAGCTGAACGGCGAGACCGCCCTCATCGAGGGCGCCGGGCTCGACGGCCTCGTCGATCCCGACGGCCCGATCGACTGCGCGAACGCCGGCACGCTCCTCCGCCTCCTCGCGGGGATCCTCGCGGGGCAGGAGGGCCGCCGCTACGAGCTGACCGGCGACCCGTCCCTCTCCCGCCGCCCGCTCGAGCGCGTCGCCGAGCCGCTCCGCGCGATGGGCGCGACCGTCACGACGGACGACGGCCACGCGCCCCTCGCGATCGAGGGCGCGCGCCTGCGCGCGATCACGTACGAGCTGCCGGTCGCGAGCGCACAGGTGAAGTCGGCGATCCTCCTCGCCGGCCTCCAGGCCGCGGACGGCCCGACGACCGTCGTCGAGCGCACCCCGACGCGCGACCACACCGAGCGGCTCCTCGAGGCCGCCGGCGCGCGGATCCGCCGCAGCCCCCGCCGGGCGGCCGTCTGGCCGGCGGAGCGCCTGCGCCCGCTCGACCTCGACGTCCCCGGCGACTTCTCCTCCGCGGCGCCGTTCGTCGTCGCCGCGACGCTCCTGAGCGGGAGCGACCTGCGCATCCACGGCGTGGGCATCAACCCGACCCGCACCGGGTTCCTCTCGGTGCTCGACCGGATGGGCGCGCGCGTCTCGCTCTTCAACCGCCGCGCCGCGGGCGGCGAGCCGATCGCCGACGTCGAGGTCGCGCCCACCGAGCTCGTCGCGACCGAGATCCGCCCCGAGGAGGTGCCGCTCCTCGTCGACGAGCTCCCGCTCTTTGCGCTCGTCGCCGGCCTCGCGCGCGGGGAGAGCACGGTCACCGGCGCGCAGGAGCTCCGCGTGAAGGAGTCCGACCGCCTCGAGTCCGTGAAGGAGGTGCTCCGCCCGCTCGGCGTGCGCATCCAGACGACCGAGGACGGGTTCCGCGTCCGCGGCGTTCCGGCCCGGCCGCGCGGCGGCGTCTCGGTCGACGCGCACGGCGACCACCGGATCGCGATGCTGGCCGCGGTCGCGGGCGCCGTGTCCCGCGAGGGCGTCGAGATCCGAGGCGCCGAATCGGTCGCCGTCTCGTATCCCGAGTTCTTCGCCGTGCTCGACTCGCTCGCGCTGCGATGATGCAGCCCGTGCGGAGCCGCGGATGATCATCGCCATCGACGGCCCGGCCGGGGCCGGGAAGAGCACGGTCGCGCGGCTCCTCGCGAAGCGGCTCGGCTTCCGCTACCTCGACACGGGCGCGATGTACCGCGCGCTCACGTGGCTCGCGCTCGAGCGGGGCGTCTCGCTCGACGACGCCGACGCGCTCGCCGGGCTCGCCCGCGCGCACGACGTGACGGTGGACGGCGACTCCGTGGAGATCGCCGGGCACGAGATCGGCGCCGCGATCCGCACGGTCGAGATCGACCGCGTCGTCTCCTCGGTCGCCCGCCACGACCAAGTGCGCGAGATCCTCCGCGAGCGCCAGCGCACGCTCGCCGCCGAGGGCGACGCCGTCATGGAGGGCCGGGACATCGGCATGGTCGTCTGCCCCGACGCCGACGTGAAGATCTTCCTCACCGCCGATCCGGAGGAGCGCGCGCGCCGGCGGACCGACGAGCGGCCCGGCCTCGGCGCCGACGCGCTCGCGACCGACCTGCGCCTGCGGGACAGGCGCGACGCGAAGCAGCTCGAGGCCGCGCCGGACGCCGAGCGGATCGACACGACGCACCTCGGGATCGAGGACGTCGTCGGCCGCATCGAGGCGCTCGCCGCCGCCCGCGCCGCGGAGGCGAAGCCGTGAGCGCGACCCGCGCCGCCAACGCGTTCATGTGGTGGACGGTCGGCAAGGGCATCCTCGCGAGCGCCACGCGGCTCGTCGTCCCGCTCAAGGACTACGGCCGGGAGCGCATCCCGCGCGAGGGCGGCGTCGTCCTCGCCGTGAACCACCTCGCCTGGATCGACGTCCCTGCGATCGGCACCCTCTGCCCGCGCCGGATCGTCTTCCTCGCGAAGTCGGAGGCGCACGAGGTTCCCGGCTTCGGCCAGCTCATGCGCTCGATGGGGACGCTCTCCGTGCGCCGCGGGGAGAGCGACCGCGAGGCCCTGCGGCTCGCCCGCGAGGCCGTCCGCGCGAACCAGTTGCTCGGCGTCTTCGTGGAGGGCACGCGCCAGGCCGGCCGCCCCGGCGAGGCAAAGCCCGGCGCGGCGATGATCGCCATGCAGGAGGGCGTTCCCGTCCTGCCGGCCGCGGTCTACGGCTCGTACGAGTGGACGCCGCGAAACCGGAATCCGGTCTCGGTCGCGTGGGGCGAGCCGATGCGCTTCGAGCACCTCCCGCGCAACTCGCGCGGCTACAAGGAGGCGACGACCGAGATCCAGGCCGAGATCCTCCGCCTCTGGAGCTTCCTCGTGGACATGCACCGGCTCGGCCGGCCCGACGGGACGCCGCCGCGCCGCGCCGAGCTCCCGTCGCGCGCCGGATGAGCGCGGGCGTCGCCGAGGCGCCGCTCCTCGGGTCGGTCGCGATCGTCGGGTTTCCGAACGTCGGCAAGTCGACGCTCGTGAACCGGCTCACGGCGACGCGCCAGGCGGTCGTCTTCGAGACGCCCGGCGTCACCCGCGACCGCAAGGAGATCGTCTGCGAGTGGGCCGGGAAGCGCCTCGTCTTCGTGGACACCGGCGGGGTCGACCTCGCCGACGCCTCCGAGATCACGCGCCAGATCGCCGAGCAGGCACGCCGCGCTGTCGCGGAGGCCGACCTCGTCCTGTTCGCGGTCGACGCGCGCGCGGGCGTCACGCCGGGCGACGAGGAGATCGCCGACATCCTGCGCCGCGCGGGGAAGCCGGTCGTGGTCGTCGCGAACAAGGTGGACGACCCTGCGCGCGACCTCGACGCGCTCGAGTTCCACCGGCTCGGGCTCGGCGACCCCGTGGCGATCTCGGCGCTCCACGGGCACGGCACGGGCGACCTGCTCGACCGGCTCGTCGCCGACCTCGAGCGGCTCGGCCCGGCGCCGCGGCCGGAGGTGGGGGAGGAGGCGATCCGCGTGGCCGTCCTCGGCCGGCCGAACGTCGGCAAGTCGAGCCTCCTGAACGCGATCGCCGGCGAGGAGCGCGTGATCGTCTCCGACGTCCCCGGCACGACGCGCGACTCGATCGACACGGTCGTCCGCCGCGGCGAGCGGACGTTCGTCTTCGTCGACACGGCCGGCCTGCGCCGGAAGCGGCGCCAGCGCCAGGGGATCGAGTACTACTCGGAGCTGCGCGCGCTCCAGGCGGCCGAGCGCGCCGACGTCGCGCTCGTCCTCGTCGACGCCTCCGAGGGGCTCGTGGACGGCGACCTGGCCGTCGCGGACGTCGCCCGGACGGCCGGGTGCTCGACGCTCGTCGTCCTCTCGAAGTGGGACGCGACCGTGGTGGAGGTCGAGGACGTCCGGCCGCGCCTCGACGAGCGCCTGCGCCAGCGCCCGCCGCTCGTGACCGTGTCCGCGCAGACCGGGCGCGGCCTGCGCCGGCTGCTCGAGCGGATCGAGGAGCTCTTCGCCCGCCACACCTCACGCGTGCAGACGGCCGGGCTGAACACGTTCCTCCAGGAGCTCCGCGAGCAGCGCCCCGGGCCGTCGAAGGGCGGGAAGCGCCTGAACCTTCTCTACGGGACGCAGGTGAGCGTTCGCCCGCCGCGCTTCCGCATCTTCGTGAACGATCCCGGCCTGATGACGCGCGACTACGGCTACTGGGTCGAGAACCGGCTGCGCGAGCGCTTCGGCCTCGCGGGCGTCCCCGTCGTGATCGACTTCGTGCGGCGCTCGTGAGGATCGCGGTCGTCGGCGGCGGCTCGTGGGGCTCCGTGTTCGCGGCGCTCCTGCGCGAGCGCGGGCACGAGGTGGCGCTCGCGTGCCGCGACGCCGGGCAGGTCGCCGCGATCGAGGAGACGGGGCACAACCCGCGCTACGTGCGCGGCCTCTCGCTCGCCGGGATCGTGGCCTGCACGCTCGACGACCCGCGCCTTGCGGAGGCCGAGCTGCACGTGATCGCGGTCCCGAGCGGCGCCTTCCGGGAGGTCGTTGCCGGTCTCCCCGACGGCGGGACGCCCGTACTCAGCCTCGTGAAGGGCCTCGACCCGGGCTCGGGCGAGCGGCTGTCGCGCGTCGTCGACGGGCGGCCCGTCGCGGTGCTCTCGGGCCCGAACCACGCCGAGGAGATCGCGGACGGGCTGCCCGCGGCGGCGGTGATCGCGAGCGAGGACGAGGAGCTCGCGAACGAGCTCCAGCACGCCGTCCACTCGGAGCGCTTCCGCGTGTACGTGAACGCCGACCTCGTCGGCGTCGAGCTCTGCGCGGCCGCGAAGAACGTGATCGCGCTCGGCGCCGGAGCCGTCGACGGGCTCGGGATGGGCGACAACGGCAAGGCCGCGCTCATCACGCGCGGGCTCGCCGAGATGAGCCGCCTCGGGCTCGCCGCCGGCGCGCGCCCCGAGACGTTCTCCGGCCTCGCCGGGATGGGCGACCTGATCGTCACGTGCTGGAGCCGCCACAGCCGCAATCGCCGCGCGGGCGAGCTGATCGCGCGCGGGGCGACGGCCGCCGAGGCGCGCGCCGAGATCGCGATGGCGGTGGAGGGGCTCACGACAGCGCCCGTGCTGCGCGACCTCTCGCGCCGGCTCGGGATCGAGCTGCCGATCACCGAGGCGGTCTGCGCCGTGCTCGACGGGGTCGGCCCGCGGGAGGCCGTCGCAGCGCTCATGGGTCGAACGCCGACCGAGGAGTAGCTACCCTCAGAGGGTGCGTCGCTTCGCGCTCGCCGCGCTCGTCTTCCTGCTCCCGGTCGTGCTCGCGGGGTGCGGGAGCACGCTCGCGTCCGCTCCTGTCGCGGACGGCGCCGCCGACCTCGTTCCGTCCTCGGTCGACCTGTACGTCGTGTCCGACGGCGACCTCGAGGGCGAGCGGTGGGGGGAGGCGCGCGAGCTCCTCCAGTCGTTCCCCAGGCTCGATGGGCTCGTCGACGAGCTGCTCGCCGAGCACGGCCCGGAGCTCGACGCGGCGCTCGGCGCGGAGGTCGCGCTCGCGGTCGTGAACCTCGAGTACGAGGAGGCGGTTGCGCTGACCGAGCCGGACGACCCCGCGGCGCTTCGGCGTCTGGTGGACGAGGCCGGCGGCGCGGTCGCGGAGCTCGACCGCGGCTGGTGGGCGGCCGCGCCGGACGAGCGGGCGATCCAGCGGCTCCTGGCGGCGCGCGACGCCGACGGCGCGCTCGCCGAGCGCGAGGACTTCGAGCGGCTGACCGGCGACCTGCCGGAAGACGCGCTCGTTCGGATCTTTGTCCGCGGCGGCCCCGTCGAGGACGCGCTCGCCGACCTGCCTGCGCTTCCGGGCGAGCTCGGCCGGGCGCTCGAGTGCCTCGCCGCCGGCCGGGAGGTTCCTTCCGCGGCGCTTGCGCTCAGCCCGGAGGAGGACGGCGTGCGAATCGACGGCGCGCTCGACCGGCCGGCCGACTGGCCGGACGGCGGCGACGGGTTCGAGAACATCACGGACACGATCCCCGAGCGGCCGCTCCTCGTGGCCGGCGCGGCGAGCATGCCCGAGGGTCTCGACCGTGCGCTCGCCTGCGCCGCGGGCGCGGACGGCGAGGCGCTCCAGCTCCTGCGCCTGCTCGGCGGCGGCGCGACGTCGCTCCTCTCCGGCGAGGTCGCGGTCGCGGTCCACCCGGCGCCGGTCGGCTCCGACCGGCCGAGCCCGCCGACGGTTTCCCTCTACGCCGAGCTCGCCGAGGAGGAGCAGGCGCTCGGCATGGTGGACGAGCTCGCCGGCCTCGTGTCGGCGCTCGTCCCGGGCCTCACGGTCGAGGACGTCAACCTCGGCGAGTCCGCTTCGACGGGCGCAAAGGTCGTGTTGCTCGACGGCGAGCCGGTGCTCTACGTCGGCGCCGGGCTCGGGGTCCTCGTCGTCAGCAACACCGAGCGGGGGGTCGCCGGCGTGCTCGCGGCGGGCGAGGCGCCGCTCTCGAACGACCGGCGCTACGTCGCGGCCGCCGAGGCGGCGTTCGGCGAGCCTCCGACCGACGACGACGCCCTCCTTTACCTCGACCTCGAGGCCGCCGCGGGGCAGGCGCGCTCGGAGGGCGCAAACGAGCCGTGGGCGGGCGCGCTCGAGCCGCTCGACACGCTGTTCCTCACCGCGGAGGGTGCGGACGACCGGGTCAAGGTCGAAGGTTTGCTCGCTTTCGACTAGCCTTCCCGGCCCATGAGCAAGAACCCTTCGAGCGGCGACGGGCCCGGGCCCGCGCGCGAGTTTCTCTTCACCTCGGAGTCGGTGACCGAGGGCCATCCTGACAAGATGGCCGACCAGATCTCCGACTCCGTCCTCGACGCGGTGCTCGCCGATGATCCGGAGGGCCGCGTCGCCTGCGAGACGCTCGTCACGACGGGCCTTGTGGTCGTCGCGGGCGAGGTCACGACGGAGACGTACGTCGACATCCCGCGGCTCGTCCGCAACCGGATCCGCGAGATCGGCTACGACCGCGCGAAGTACGGCTTCGACGCGGACACGTGCGGCGTGATCGTCGCGCTCGACGAGCAGTCGGCCGACATCGCGCAGGGCGTCGACCAGTCGTACGAGGCCCAGCACGACCCGTCCGACGACGACCCGCTCGACAAGGTCGGCGCAGGCGACCAGGGGATGATGTTCGGCTTCGCGTGCACCGAGACCGAGGAGCTCATGCCGCTCCCGATCATGCTCGCGCACCGGATCACGAAGCGGCTCGCGGAGGTGCGGAAGGCGGACGTGCTCCCGTACCTGCGCCCGGACGGGAAGGCGCAGGTGACCGTGCGCTACGAGGTCGACGTGCACGGCCGGATGCGCCCGGCCGAGATCGAGCGCGTCCTCGTCTCGACGCAGCACCGCGACGGCCTCGACATCGAGACGCTCGTGAAGCCGGACGTCGTCGAGCACGTCCTCCACCCGATCCTCCCGCCCGACCTCTACGACGAGCACCGGCTGCAGGAGCGGGACTTCGTCCTCGTGAACCCGACCGGGCGCTTCGTCGCCGGCGGCCCGATCTCGGACACCGGCGTGACCGGGCGGAAGATCATCGTCGACACGTACGGCGGCTCGGCGCGGCACGGCGGCGGGGCATTCTCCGGCAAGGACCCGACGAAGGTCGACCGCTCGGCGGCCTACGCGGCGCGCTACGTGGCGAAGAACATCGTTGCCGCGGGCCTCGCCGACCGCTGCGAGCTCCAGATCGCATACGCGATCGGGGTCGCGCACCCGGTCTCGATCCAGGTCGAGTGCTTCGGGACCGAGGCGCTGCCGGCGGCGCGGATCGAGGAGCTCGTGCGCGAGCACTTCGACCTGCGGCCGGCGGCGATCCTGCGGGATCTCGACCTGCGGCGCCCGATCTACGCGAAGACGGCGGCCTACGGGCACTTCGGCCGTGCCGACGCGGACTTCACGTGGGAGGCCGTGGACAAGGCGGACGCGCTGCGGGCCGCCGCCGGGCTCGGCGACCGCGTCACCGCCTGAGCCCGCCCCGGCTCGGCTACCCTGT
>JAICNY010000229.1 GCA_025930955.1 Thermoleophilia bacterium | reverse complement strand
TCTTCATGTGGGAGCGGCTCCCGGACGGCACCTTCGCCGCGGAGAAGGTCATCTCGATCCCGGCCGAGCCGGCCGAGGAGGAGCACCTTCCGCCCGCGCTCAAGCCGTTCGGCGCCGTGCCGCCGCTCGTGACCGACATCGCGCTCTCGGTCGACGACCGCTCGCTCTACGTCTCCTGCTGGGGCACGGGCGAGATCAAGCGCTACGACGTGAGCGTCCCGCGCAAGCCGAGGGAGACCGGCTCGGTGCGGATCGGCGGCATCGTCGCGAACGCGCCTCACCCGGCCGCGGGACCCGTGAACGGCGGCCCGCAGATGGTCGAGCTGAGCCGTGACGGCCGCCGCGTCTACCTCACGAACTCGCTCTACCGCTCGTGGGACGAGCAGTTCTACCCGGAGGGGATCCGCGGCTGGATGGTCAAGCTCGACGCGGCCGAGGACGGCTCGCTCGCGCTCGACCCCGGCTTCTTCGTCGGGTTCCCGGAGGGGGAGCGGCCGCACCAGGTGCGCCTGCAGGGCGGCGACGCCTCGTCCGACTCCTACTGCTTCCCGAACGGAAACTGATGGAGACCCTGCCTCTCGTCACCGTCGCGCTCCTCGGCGCCTACCACGGGCTCAATCCCGCGATGGGCTGGCTGTTCGCCGTCGGCCTCGGGATGCAGGACCGCAGCCGGCGGTCGGTGCTCCGCGCGCTGCCGCCGATCGCGGCCGGCCACGAGCTCGCGATCGTCGTGGTCGCCGCGCTCGTGGTCGGCCTCGGGGCGCTCGCCGACCCGGCCCCGCTCAAGGTCGTCGGGGCGGTCGCGCTCATCGCGTTCGGGATCTTCCGCTTCGCCCGGCCCCGCGCGCACCCGCGCTGGACGACGATGCGGGTCACCCGCAAGGAGCTCACCTGGTGGTCGTTCCTCATGTCGAGCGCCCACGGCGCCGGCCTCATGGTCGCGCCCGTCCTCCTCGGGACGGGCGCGACCGAGACGGCCCACGCGCACGGCGGGCACGCGAGCCATTCGTCCTCGGACGTGATGGGCATCGCGGACGCGGCGGTCGCGGTCTCCGTCCACGTGGGTGCGATGCTGGCCGTCATGGCGGTCGTCGCGCTCCTCGTCTACGAGAAGCTCGGGCTCACGTTTCTCCGCAGGGCCTGGGTGAACTCGGATCAGTTCTGGGCAGGCGCCTTCGTCGTCGCGGGAGTGCTCACGCTCGTCACGTGACGGCGGGGGCGCTCCCGCTTCCGTCCTCCACGGCCTTCTGGAGATCGGGGAGGCCGTGGGCGAGGTTGCCCCGCAGGAGCTGGGCCGCCTCGGCGTGGTCGCCGCGCTCGAGGGCCGCGACGATCTCGTCGTGCTGGTCGGCCGAGCGTCGGACGCGCCCGGGGTCGTCCATGTAGACGAGCTCGTAGCGCAGGAGCGCCCGCTTGATCGGGAGGAGCGCGGCGGTCAGCTCCTCGTTCCCGCAGTCCGCGGTGAGGCGCCGGTGGAACTCGTCGTCGGCCGCGCTCGCCGCCGCCGCGTCGCCGGCGGCCGCCCGGAGAGCCGCGTTCGCCTCGCGGAGCGCGCGGAGCTTCTCCTCCCCGAAGCGGGGCGAGCGGCGGACGGCGACGCTCTCGAGGACGACGGCGGCCGGGTAGAGGCGCCGCGCCTCGCTCATCGCCAGCGGGGCGGCGCGGAAGCGGTCGTCGCGCTGCTCGACGAGCCCGGAGTGCTCGAGCGACGCGAGCCAGCGCTCGGCCGTCGCCGTCGACGTCTCCAGCCGCTTCGCGACCGTCTCCACGTCGACCCACTCCTCGAAGTCGAGCACGCCGACGACGCGCCGCAGGTCGAGCTCGTCCTCGCTCGCGGCCGACATGCTCGCGAGCTCGGCGGCGCGCGAGAGGACGGCCGGGAGCGCGACGCCGGCGAGCGCCTCGGCGTCCGGCACCTCGTCCCAGAGGGCGAGGACGCGCTCGAGGTAGCCGAGCGCCTCGGCGAGGCCTGAGATCCGCTCCGCCTCCTTCGCCGCCTGGAGGGACGCCGCGAGCGCCTCGGCCGGGCGGCGGGCGGCCGCCCAGTGCTGGGCCGCCTCGCCGGCCGCGCCGCCCATCGCGAGCCGCGGCTCCTCGGTGAGCGCCCGCGCGATCCGCCCGTGGAGCACCTCCCGCTCGCCGGGGAGGAGCGTCTCGTACACGGCCTCCGCGAAGAGCGCGTGGCGGAAGCGGAACGTCCCGGCCTCCTGGTCGGGGACGAGCAGGTCCTGCTCGACCGCCTGGCGGAGCGCCTCGGCGAGCTCGAGCTCCTCGAGCGGCGCGATCGCGGCGAGGAGGTCGTACGGCGCGTCGCGCCCGGCGGCGGCCGCGATCCGGAGCACCGCGCGGCCGCTCGCGTCGAGGCGGGCCACGTCCGCGAGGAGCATGTCCCGCAGGGCCGGAGGGAGTGCCGTCTCGCCGCGCGCCGCCGCCGCCGCGAGCTGCTGAGCGAAGAGCGGGTTGCCCTCGGAGCGGGAGACGATCGTGTCGACGAGCTCTTCGGGCGGCGGCGTCGTGCAGTCCGTGCGGACGAGCGCGGCGACCGCGTCGGCCGCGAGCGGCTCGAGCTCGAGCGAGACCGCGGCGCGCGCGCCGACGATGCTCGCCGCGAGGCGCTGGAGCGCCGCGCCGGGAGCGACCTCCTCCGTTCGGTACGTCCCGACGACGAGCACCGGTGCGCGCGCGACGCCGTGCGCGAGGAACGCGAGCAGGTCGAGCGTCGACCCGTCCGCCCAGTGGAGGTCCTC
>JAICNY010000194.1 GCA_025930955.1 Thermoleophilia bacterium | reverse complement strand
GGGACGGACGGCTCCCCGACGAGGATCGGCTGGAAGCGCCGCTCGAGGGCCGCGTCCTTCTCGACGTGCTTTCTGTACTCGTCGAGCGTCGTCGCGCCGACGGCGCGCAGCTCCCCGCGCGCGAGCATCGGCTTCAGAAGGTTCGCGGCGTCGACGGCGCCCTCGGCCGCGCCGGCGCCGAGGATCGTGTGCAGCTCGTCGATGAAGAGGACGATCTCTCCGGCCGCGGCCTGGATCTCGCCGAGCACGGCCTTCAGCCGCTCCTCGAACTCGCCGCGGTACTTCGAGCCCGCGAGGAGCGAGCCGATGTCGAGCGCCCAGACGCGCTTGCCCTTGAGCCCCTCCGGGACGTCGCCCGCGACGATCCGCTGCGCGAGCCCCTCGACGATCGCCGTCTTGCCCGTGCCGGGCTCGCCGATCAGGACGGGGTTGTTCTTCGTCCGCCGCGAGAGCACCTGGATCACGCGCCGGATCTCCTCGTCGCGGCCGATCACCGGGTCGAGCTTCCCCTCCTCGGCCGCCTGCGTGAGGTCGCGGCCGAACTTCTCGAGCGCCTGGTAGGAGCCTTCGGGGTCCTGCGAGGTGACGCGCTGCGAGCCGCGCACCTCGCGCAGCGCCTCCTCGAGCGCGCCGCGGTCGACGACGTCGAGCGCGAGGAGCAGATGCTCCGTCGAGACGAACTCGTCCTCGAGCCGGCGCATCTCCTTCTCCGCGTCGTCGAGGACGCGGGCGAACGCGGTCGAGGCGGTCGGCTGCTGCGCGGCGCCCTGGAGGCGCGGACGGCTGCCGAGCGCGCCCTCCGACTCGGCGCGGAGCGCCTCCGGATCGTGGCCCGCGCGCTCGACGAGCGTACGCGGCAGGTCCTGGCCGAGCAGCGCGATCGTCAGGTGCTCGGGGTACACCTCGGGATTGCCGGCGCGGCGCGCGAGCTCCTGGGCCGCGGCGACCGCTTCCTGGGACTTGATCGTCAGCCTCTGGAAGTCCATCTGGATGCCTTCACGGGTCGCGTGTCGTGGACGTCGCTGTAGAGGACGAGGTCGCGCCGGTACTGCTTGTGGACGCGCTGCACCTCGTCGCGGGCCTGGCGCTCGACCCGCTCCATCCGCGCGCGGAGCCGCTGCACCTCGTCCCGGAGACGCAGGACGAGCTCGACGCCCGCGAGGTTCAGCCCGAGGTCGGTCGTGAGCTGCTGGATGAGCCTGAGCCGCTCGAGATCGGCCTCCGAGTAGAGCCGCGTGTTGCCCGGCGTCCGCTTCGGCGTCACGAGGCCCTTCGCCTCGTAGATCCGGAGCGTCTGCGGGTGCATCCCGACGAGCTCGGCGGCGACCGAGATCATGTAGCGCGGCTGTCTCCGCTCGTCGACGCTCACGAGAACGTAGCCTCCCTCGGATTCACCTTCTGCACCTTCTGGAGCTCCTCGATCGCCTCGCGCTCGGCCTTCGACATGCGCGTCGGGACCGCAAGGCGCACACGGGCGAGCAGGTCGCCCTTGCCGGAGCCCTTGAGCTTCGGCGCGCCGTGGCCGCGGACGCGGAGCGTGCGGCCGTCCTGCGTCCCCGGCGGAACCTTGAGCGAGATGCGCCCGCCCTCGGGCGTCGGCACCTCGACGGTCGCGCCGAGCGCGGCCTCCGCGTACGTGACCGGGACGTCGATCACGAGATCGGAGCCCTTCCGCTCGAAGAGCGACGAGCGCTCGACCCGCGTGACCACGTGGAGGTCGCCGGGCGGCCCGCCGGCGCGCCCGGCCTCGCCCTTGCCCTTCAGCTTGATCCGCGTCCCGTCCTTGACCCCGGCCGGGATCTTCACGGTGTAGCGCTTCGTCCGCCGCTCGCGGCCCGAGCCCTTGCACTGCTTGCACGGCTGCTCGACGACGGTGCCGTTCCCGCCGCAGCGCGGGCACGGCTGGGAGAGCGCGAAGAGGCCCTGGCTCTCCGAGACGACCCCGCGGCCGCGGCACTCGGGGCAGACGACCGGCACGGTGCCGGGCTCCGCGCCCGAGCCGTTGCACGCCGAGCAGGCGGTCTCGAGCTCGACCGGGATCCGGATCGTCGCGCCGCGCAGGGAGTCCTCGAAGGAGACCGTCACCTCGACCTCGACGTCGCGCCCCGGCTCGCCGCGCGGGCGGCTCGAGCGCGCCGACGGCCCGGCGCCGCCGCTCCCGAAGAGCCCGCCGAGCAGGTCGCCGAGATCGCCGAGGTCGCCGCTCCACTGGAAGCCGCCGTTCCCGGCCGGCCCGCCGCCGCCGAAGAGGCGCGGCCCGACCTGGTCGTACTGCTTGCGCTTCTCGGCGTCGCCGAGGACGTCGTACGCCGTCTGGATCTCCTTGAAGCGCTCCTCCGCCTCGGCGTCCCCCGGGTTCGCATCGGGGTGGTACGTGCGCGCGAGCTTGCGGTACGCCTTCTTGATCTCGTCCGCGGACGCCTTCTTCTGAACGCCGAGGATCTCGTACAGGTCGCGGGCCTGCGTAGCCATGGGGCTACTCCGTCTCCTGCGCGACGCCCTGGGAGATGACGACCCGGGCCGGCCGCAGCACCCGGTCACCGAGCCTGTAGCCCTTCTGGAGCACCTCGATCACGGAGCCCTCGTCGGCCTCCGACGGCTGCGAGAGGAGCGCCTCGTGGACGTGCGGGTCGAACTTCCCCTCGGCCTCGATCTCCTCGAGGCCCTCGCGCTTGAGCGCCTCGTGGAGCTCGCGCGCGACGAGGCGCACGCCCTCCTCGAGCTTCGCCTCCTCGTGCTCTGCCGCCGCGACGAGCGCCCGCTCGAGGTCGTCGACGACCGGGAGGAGCGCCTTCATCAGCCGCTCGTGGGCCCGCGCGACGAGGCTCTCCTGGTCGCGCGCGGCCCGCTTGCGGTAGTTGTCGAAGTCGGCCGCCGTCCGGCGGAGCCGGTCGAGGAGTTCGTCGCGCTCGGCCTCGAGCGCGGCGATCCGCTCCTCGACCGCGGCCTCCTCGGACGCCTCGGCCTCGGGGGTGTCCGGCTTGTCGGCGTCGCGCGCCATTACGACTGCTTCGCCTCCTCGTCGATCACCTCGTAATCGGCGTCCTCGACCACCTCGTCGTCGGACGCGGCGCCGTCGCCGCCCGCGGCCGCGCCGGCCTGCTGCTGCGCCTGCACCTGCTCGTAGACGGCCTGCGCGAGCTTGTGCGCGGCCTCCATGAGCGCGTCCGACTTCGCCCGGATCTCGGCCGCCTCGGAGCCGTCGAGCGCCGTCTTCAGCTCCTCGACGCGCGACTCGATCGTCGTGATCGTCTCCTCGTCGAGCTTGTCCCGGTGCTCCGCGAGGCTCTTCTCCGTCGAGTAGACGAGCGTCTCCGCGTTGTTGCGGGCCTCGGCCAGCTCGCGGAGCTTGCGCGCCTCGTCGGCGTGCGCCTCCGCGTCGGCGACCATCCGCTCGACCTCGGACTCGTCGAGCCCGGAGCCGCCGGTGATCTGGATCTGCTGCACGTTGCCCGTGCCCATGTCCTTCGCGGAGACGTTGATGATCCCGTTCGCGTCGATGTCGAACGTGACCTCGACCTGCGGCATCCCGCGGGGCGCCGGCGGGATCCCGACGAGCTGGAACTTGCCGAGCGTCTTGTTGAACGCCGCCATCTCGGACTCGCCCTGGAGGACGTGCACCTCGACCGACGGCTGGTTGTCCTCCGCGGTCGTGAACGTCTCGGACTTCTTCGACGGGATGGTCGTGTTGCGCTCGATCAGCTTCGTGAAGACGCCGCCCTTCGTCTCGATCCCGAGCGAGAGCGGGGTCACGTCGAGGAGGAGGATGTCCTTCACCTCGCCCTTGAGGACGCCCGCCTGGATGGCCGCGCCGACGGCGACGACCTCGTCCGGGTTCACGCCCTTGTGCGGGTCCTTGCCGACGACCTCCCTGACCTTCTCCTGGACGGCCGGCATTCGGGTCATGCCGCCGACGAGGACGACGTGGTCGATCGCGGACGGCTCGAGCCCCGCGTCGGCGAGCGCCTGCTTCGTCGGGCCGACCGTCCGGTTCACGAGGTCCGCGGTCAGCTCGTTCAGCTTCGCGCGCGTGAGCTGGAGGTCGAGGTGCTTCGGGCCCTCCTGCGTGGCGGTGATGAACGGCAAATTGATCTGCGTCGCCTGCGTCGAGGAGAGCTCGATCTTCGCCTTCTCGGCCGCCTCGTAGAGCCGCTGGAGCGCCATGCGGTCGGCCGCGAGGTCGATGCCCTGCTCGCGCTTGAACTCGCCGACCATCCAGTCGACGATCGCCTTGTCGAAGTTGTCGCCGCCGAGGTGGTTGTCGCCGTTCGTCGACTTCACCTCGAAGACGCC
>JAICNY010000070.1 GCA_025930955.1 Thermoleophilia bacterium | reverse complement strand
CGGGCTCGCGAAACCGCCCGGCCACGCATACGCGTCCCCGAAGGACGTGACCCGGGGACAGTCCCCTGCCCATGGCCGGAAGAGACACCGGGGCGCGCGGGTGTGTCCGGCTACGTCAGGTAGAAGTAGAGCGCGTAGAGCAGCTCGACGGCCGGGCTCGTCGTGTGGACGGTGACGTCCGACGGGACGTCGAGGAGCGCGTCCGTGTAGTTGAAGATGATCTTCACGCCGGCCGCGACGACGTCGTCCGCGACGCTCTGCGCGGCCTCGGCCGGGACGGCGAGCACGGCGACGATGATGTTCTTCTCGCGGATGACGCTCTTGAGCCGGCCGTAGTCGAGCACCTCGAGGCCGTCCTCGGTGCGGCCGACCTTCGCGGGGTCGGTGTCGAACGCGGCCGCGATGTTGAAGCCGTGGTCGGCGAAGACGGACGAGTTCGCGACCGCCTGCCCGAGCCGCCCCACCCCGAAGAGCGCGATGTTGTGCTGCCCCTGCGTCCGCAGGATCTTGCGGATCTCGCCCGAGAGCGCGTCGACGTTGTAGCCGACGCCGCGCTTGCCGAACTTCCCGAAGCCCGAGAGGTCGCGGCGGATCTGCGTCGCGTTGATGTTCGTGTACTCGCTGATCTCCTGGGAGGAGATCCTGTCCTTGCCGACCTTGCGCGCCTGCGTGAGGACGCGGAGGTACTGGCTCAGGCGCGCCGCGACGCCGACCGTGAGGCGGTCACCTCCCGCCCGCTCGGTATCCGTGCTGAGTTCGGCCAGCCGCGACATCGCTTGTGACGGAGCATAGCCCGCGCGGAAGTGCAGGCGTGGAGAGAACCTGCGCTGTCACGAACTCCCGCTCGGCGACCGACTTTGTGCGAGCCGCCGGCGAAGGCCCTCCGGGTGGACGAAGTACGTGAACGCCTCCTCCCCGCCGACCTCGACGACGGGGATCCGCTCGCGGTACCGGCGCTCGAGCTCCGGCGAGGCGGAGATGTCCACCTCCTCGAGCGCGAACGGCGTGTCGGCCCGCACGCCCTCGAGCACCCGGCGCGCGGCGGCGCAGAGGTGGCAGCCGGGCGCCGCGTAGAGGACGACGCGCGGCGCGCCCGCGTCCACGCTAGGGGTAGAGCCCGCGGGTGATCGTCGCCTCCGCCACGCGGCCGACGGCGAGGAGGTACGCGGCCTGGCGCATCGTGACCGAGCGGGTCTCGTGCAGCGTCCAGGTCTGGTCGAACGCGCGCGTGACGATCTCGTTCAGCCGCTCGTTCACCTCTTCCTCCTTCCAGAAGTACTCCTGGAGGCCCTGCACCCACTCGAAGTACGAGACGACGACGCCGCCCGCGTTCGCGAGGACGTCCGGGAGGACGAGGGCCCCGCGGTCGGCCAGGATGTCGTCCGCCTCGATCGTGACCGGGCCGTTCGCGCCCTCGCAGACGATCGAGGCCTGCACGGCGTCCGCGTTGTCGGCCGTGATCTCCTGCTCGAGCGCGCACGGCGCAAGCACGTCGCACGGCAGGAGGAGCAGCTCGGCGTTCGTGACGTCCTCCGCCTCGGAGTAGCCGCCGAGCGAGCCGGTCTCCGCCTTGTGGCGCGCGGCGTCGAGCACGTCGATCCCGTTCGGGTTGTGGATCCCGCCCTGCGAGTCCGAGACGGCGACGATCGTCGCGCCCGCCTCCTCGAGGAGGACGGCGAGGTTCCGCCCGACGTTCCCGAAGCCCTGCACCGCGACCTTCGCGCCGGCCACGTGGCGGCCCTTGCGGCGCAGAGCCTCGCGGACGCAGTAGCCCGCCCCGCGCCCCGTCGCCTTCTCGCGCCCGAGCGACCCGCCGACGTGGAGCGGCTTGCCGGTCACGACGCCGAGCACCGAGTGGCCCTTGTTCATCGAGAACGTGTCGAAGATCCAGGCCATCACCTGCGGGCTCGTGCCGACGTCCGGCGCGGGGATGTCGGTCTCCGGCCCGATCTGGTCGACGATCTCCGTCGTGTAGCGGCGCGTCATCCGCTCGAGCTCCGTCGGGGAGAGCAGCTTCGGGTCGCAGACGACGCCGCCCTTCGCGCCGCCGAACGGGAGCTCCATGAGGGCGCACTTCCACGTCATCCACATCGCGAGCGCCTTCGTCTCCTCGAGCGTGACGAGCGGGTGGTAGCGGATCCCGCCCTTGGAGGGGCCGCGCGCGACGTTGTGGATCACGCGGTAGCCGGTGAACACCTCGACGGAGCCGTCGTCCATCCGGGTCGGGACGGAGACCTCGACCGCCTTCTTGCAGTCCCCGAGGACGTTGAAGAGGCTCTCGTCGAGCTCCGCGAGCAGCGCCGTCCGGCGGAGCTGCTCCCGCGCCATCTCCCAGGCGTTCTCCTGGACGGAGGGCGCGGGTGTGTCGAGCGCGGTCACCGCGGCAGGAGTCTAAACGGCACGTCCCGCACCGTCGCCTGCGTCCCCACGTCGCCGGCCGGCGGCTGGGCGACGAGCCGGAGCACGTACCGGCCCGGCCGCAGCACCTTCCCATTCCCGTCGCGGCCGGTGACGCCGACCGCGTAGCGGCCCGGGAGGAGGTCGTGCATGCGCGCGAGGACGCCGAGCCGGCGGCCCTTCGCCGTCCAGAGCTCGGCGGTCAGGAGCTGGACGGGCTCGATCGCCTGGCCGTCGGCCTCGGCGACGACGCCGCCCGCGACGAAGGTCAGCACGGCGGGCGAGGCGTCGGAGGCGCGCAACTCCTCCGCGGAGAGCCGGACCTCGGTGAGGAGCGCGGGCGGCGACTCGCCGCGGAAGCTCACCGCCCACGGAACGCGCACCGCGCGCGAGCCCTCCGGCTGGACGACGAACGCCCCGCCGGCCTGCCCCTCGAGCGGGCCGGTGCCGGAGGCGAGGAGCGTCACCTCGCCCGACGCGCCGGCCTCGAGCGAAAGCGACGCGGGAACGGCCGAGAACGAGAGCTCGGGGCCCTCGGACGTGTCGCGCGAGAGGCCGAAGCCGAGCTCGAGCGCGCGCGTGGCGAGATTCCGGATCCGGACGGTCTGCTTCACCTGCCATTCGTCGCGGCCGGCGCGCCCGAAGGCGAGCGAGACCGGCTCGACGACGAGCTCCGCGGCGGCCGCGGCGGCGGGATCGACGATCCCGGCTCCCTGGACGGTGACGGGGACGCTCTCCCCGTCGAGGACGATCTGGCGGGCGCTTCCGACGATGAGGCTGCGTAGCTCCGCCGCGGAGAGGCCGGGGCGCGCCTGGAGCAGGGCCGCGGCCGAGCCCGCGACGAGCGCGGCCGAGACGCTCGAACCGGTCGCGGTCGCGTAGCGGGCCGAGCCGTCGGCGTCGGTGCCCGCGTCGGTCGTCGCGATCCCGACCCCGGGCGCCACGACGTCGGGCTTCACGTGGCCGCCGAAGGCCATCCCGCCCGAGGAGAAGGGCGCGACCTCGCCGGCCGTCTCGTTCGGGACGAGCCGCGCCTCGTCGAAGGCGACCGACACCGCTCCGCCGTCCGCGAGCGTCTCGAACGCCTCGCGGCCGGCCTCGGGCGGCAGCGAGACGACCGGGACGGCGGTCGTCTCGTCGAGGTCGACCGAGCCCGCCGCCGCGTCGCCGCCGGCCACGAGCACGACGCTCGCGCCCGCCGCGGCCGCGTTCCGCACGCGGTCGTCCAGCGGGCCGCCGCCGGGAAGGAGCGCCGCGCGGCCGGCGACCCGGCTCACGCCCTGCGCGTCGAAGAAGTCCGCGAGCACCGAGCCGTCGGCGACGTCGTCCGCCGCACGCGCGGGCTCCGCAAGCGAGGCGCCGCCGAGCGCCGCGACCGGCAGGGAGCCGCCGGGCGGGAGGCTGCCGAGCACCGGAAGGGCCTCCGCGAGGATCTCGTCCCCGTCGACGGTCAGGCGGACGGAGCTCTCGATCGCCTCGGCCCGCGAGTCGGACGCGCCGACCGTGAGCGCGGCCGGGGCACCGCCCGGCGCGCCGACAGTGCCGAACCCGCGGCCCGCGCGCCCGTCGTTTCCGGCCGCCGCTACGACGAGCGTGCCGAGCCGCGCGGCACCCTCCACCGCGCGCGACTCCGGGCTGTCCGGGAAGGACGCGTAGGGCTCGACGACCGCCGCGAGCGCGAGCGGGAGCGCGTCCTCCGTTGAGCCGTCGCCGTTCGGGTCGACCGCGCGCTCGAGCCCGGCCAGGAGGTCGTCGCCGTGGCCGAGGAGCGCGTACTCGCCGTCGGCGGCGCGCTCCCAGCCGAGGATCCTGATCGGCAGGAGCTGCGCGCGCGGCGCGACGCCTTCGAGCCCGGCCGGCCCGCCGCTTCCGACGAGGATGCCGGCCATGCGCGTCCCGTGGGTGTCGACGACGGCCGGCTCGTCCGGCTTCGCCTCGGCCTCGGGCAGGCGGTCGCGATCGACGAGGTCGAACCCGCGCAGGACCCTCCCCTCGAGCGACGGGTGGTCGAGCGCGACGCCGCCGTCCAGGAGCGCGATCCTGATCCCGCTCCCGTCGTAGCCCGCGAGGCCGAGCTCGGGCCGGCGGCCGGCGCCGGCGCGGAACTGCGCCCCGGCCAGGATCTCGGCGGTCAGGGAGGCCGGGTAGAGCGTGCGCACCGGATAGACGCCCGCGATGCCGTCCATCCGGCCGAGCTCCGCCGCGGCACGCGCGTCGAGCACGGCGGAGAAGCCGTTCAGCGTCTTCGTGAAGCTCCGGACGCGCTCGACGTCGAGCCCGCGCTCGCGCAGGCGGGCGACGAGGAGCCGCTGCGACGCATCGGCCTCCGCGACCCAGCGCATCTGATCCTCCGCGGTCGGCGGCGCCTCCGCCTGCGCGATCCGCTCGGCCACGGAGGGCGCCTCGAGGACGACGATCATGCGGCCCTCCGCGACGGGCTGCGCGCGCTCGCCGAAGACGCCGTCCCAGGCGGAGGCTGCGGCCCGCACGGCCGACTCGCCCGAGCCGATCACGGGCGGGACGACGGCCACGCCCGCGGCGCCGGCGGCGACGAGCGCGAGCACGGCCACGCGCAGGCGCGCGGGGAACGACCTACGCCGCGGTCGCATACGCATCCAGACCAAGATAGTCGGGAAACGGGACAAGCGCGACATACCGGGCGGCGGAGGCGATCATCGCCGCGTTGTCGGTGCAGAGCGCGAGCGGGGCGAGCGTCGCGTCGGGGAGCGACGCCCGGAGCTCCGAGTTCGCGGCGACGCCGCCCACGACCGCGACCCGCTCGGCGCCGAGCTCCTCCGCGGCGGCCCGCGTGCGCTCGACGAGCGCGCGGACGATCGCGCGCTGGTACGAGGCGGCGAGATCCGCCCTGCGCCGTTCGAGCTCGTCCGGCTCGAGCTCGCGCACCGTGTAGACGAGCGCCGTCTTCAGGCCGGAGAAGGAGAAGTCGAGCCCCGGCACGCGGGCGACGGGAAAGCGATACGCCTCCGGGTCTCCCTCGCGCGCGAGCCGGTCGAGCGCCGCGCCGCCGGGGTAGCCGAGCCCGAGGAGTCGCGCGCCCTTGTCGAACGCCTCCCCCGCCGCGTCGTCGCGGGTGCGGCCGACCACGCGGTAGCCCGAGCGGTCCTGGACGTCGAGGAGGAGCGTGTGCCCGCCGGTCGCGAGCAGGGCGAGGAACGGCGGGTCGAGCGGCTCCGGCCGGAGGTACAGCGCTGCGACGTGGCCGTGCAGGTGGTCGACCGGCGCGAGCGGAAGCCGGCGCGACCACGCGAGCGCCTTCGCCGCCGAGACGCCGACGAGGAGCGCGCCGATCAGCCCGGGCCCGCGCGTGACCGCGACCGCCTCGACTTCCTCGAGCCGCGCGTCCGCCTGCCCGAGCGCCTCGCGCACGACCGGCTCGACGAGCTCGAGGTGCCGCCGCGAGGCGACCTCTGGGACGACGCCCCCGTAGCGCGCGTGGAGCTCCGCCTGCGAGGCGACGACGCTCGCGCGCACCTCCCCGTCGCGCGTGACGAGCGCCGCGGCCGTCTCGTCGCAGGACGTCTCGAGCCCGAGGATCACCGGGCCGGCGCCCGCGCCGCCGCGACGGTTCCGCTCTTCGCCACCGGGTCCTTCCACATGATCAGGGCGTCCTCGCGGTTGTCCGTGTAGTAGCCGCGCCGGATCCCGGTCGCGTTGAAGCCGAGCCGCTCGTAGAGGGCGATCGCGCTCGTGTTCGAGACGCGCACCTCGAGCGTGTAGCCGCGCTTGCGATCGTGCTCCGTGAGGCGGAAGAGCTCCTCCAGCATCCGGCTCGCGATCCCACGGCGGCGGTACGCGTGCGCGACCGCGATGTTCATCACGTGCCAGGCGTCGACGTAGCGGGAGATGATCAGGTAGCCGACGAGCGTCCCCTCCCCGTCGAGGTCGAACGCGCCGAGCGAGATCGAGGACGGCTTCGCCACCTCGCCCGCGAACATCGAGCGCGACCAGGGCGTCGGGTACGCCTCGCGCTCGATCCGCTCGATCGCGCCGAGGTCGCCGAGCGTGAGGCGCCGGAGCTCGATCGTCATATGCGCAGCCTCCCTTCCCGAAGGCTCCGCTCGGCGTCCGGCTCGCGGAGGTAGAGCGGCTCGAGGAGCTCGGCCGAGCCGAAGTCGCGCGCGAGCCCGGCGTGGTGACGCGCCCACGGGACGTGGCGCTCGTCATCGTCCGCGGGCACGACGCCGCCGCGCGCCTCGACGAGCTCGCGGTAGCGCACCGCCCCGTCGCCGACGAACACGGCGCCGGGCTCGACCTCGAGGTCCTCGGGCGCGAGGAGGCGCGGCTCGCCGCTCTTCCCGCGCGCGAAGACCTGCCCGCGTCGCGCGTCGAGGAGCGGCTCCGCCCCGGGCGCCGCCGCGGCGAGCGCGTCGAGCGTCGACACGCCCGCGGCGTCGAGGCCGAGGGAGAAGGCGAGCACGCGCGCGGTCACGAGCCCCATGCGCAGGCCGGTGTAGCCGCCGGGGCCGGTGCCGGCGACGAGCCGGTCGAGCTCGGCCGGCGCGACACCGGCGGCCGCACAGAGCTCCTCCGCGTCGGCGAGCAGGCGCGCGGCCTTCGTCCGACGCTCGCCGAGCACGTCCCCGTCCCGGAGAAGCGCGACCGTGGCCGCGTCGGTGGCGGTGTCGAACGCGAGCGTCAGCACGTCAGGAAAGGCCGATTTCCAGGGATTTATTGCGTTCCTGGACGAGAATCAGTCTATGCTCGGCCCCCCGGTGCCGCAAACGGACGCTGACCGTCGGAGGGGGCAGCCACGCCTCTCCCGCCTCGGGCCACTCGACGAACGCGACGGCGGCCTCGAAGTACGGCTCGAGGTCGGCCCAGTCGGCCTCCTCGAACTCGGCGAGGCGGTAGAGGTCGAGATGCGAGACGGGCACGCGGCCCGCGTAGCGGTTGCCGATCGCGTAGGTCGGGCTCGTGATCGGCTCGGTCACGCCGAGCGCGCGGGCGGCGCCGCGGACGAAGGTCGTCTTCCCCGCGCCGAGCTCGCCCGCCACGGTGACGACGTCCCCGGGCTCCAGCCCGGCCGCGATCTCGGCCGCCACGGCCTCGGTCTCCTCCGGCGAGGACGACTCGACCTCCATGACGCGAAGGGTAGTTCCTAGAACAGGCCCAGCTGCTCGGCCTGCGCGGGCGCCGGGACGGGCGGAGCCGCCACCGGGAGCGGGATGACGGGGGCCGGCGCGGGCGCCTCGCGCTCGAGAAGCGCGGGGATGCGGGCGAAGTCCTGCTCGAGCGTCTGCAGCATGCGCGGCGTGTAGAGCGCCGCGGCCGGGTGGAAGAGCGGGTAGAGCGTCACGCGGCGCGAGCCGACCGTCGCCTCCTGCGGCGTCCCGTGCACGCGCGTGATCCCGTGCGGCTTGCCGGAGAGGAGCTTCGTCGCGAAGTTCCCGAGCGTCGCCACGACGAGCGGCTGGATGAGCTCGAGCTGGTGGAAGAGGTGCGCCTCGCAGGCCTCGATCTCGTCCGGCTGCGGGTCGCGGTTCCCGGGCGGGCGGCATTTGAGCACGTTCGCGATGTAGACGTCACTCCGCTCGAGCCCGATCCCCGCGAGGAGCCGCTCCAGGAGCTTCCCGGCCTGCCCGACGAACGGGACGCCCTGCTTGTCCTCGTGGAACCCGGGCGCCTCCCCGACGAACATGAGGTCGGCGCTCGGGTCGCCCGACCCGAAGACGACCTGCGTCCGCCCTTCCGCGAGCCGGCAGCGCGTGCACGCAGCCGTGGCGGCGGCGTACTCCGCCAGGCGATCGATGCCCGCTAGCTCAGCCGCACCCACACGAGCCGCCGCAGCATCCGCCTCCGGATCCGCCGAAGCTCGGCTGCTCGGCGGTGCCGTGAGCCGCGAACACGGAGAGCTGCCGGTTCGTCCGCGCCGAGCCGCAGTCGGGGCAGCTCGGAGCGTCGTCGTCGAGGCGCATGAGCTCCTCGAAATGGCTCTCGCACTCCATGCACACGAACTCGTAGATCGGCATCGCCGCCTGAGTGTAGGCATGCGCCCGGACGCGCCGCAAGGAAAGCGGCGCCTGGGATGGAACTTCTCCGAGGCTACGATTAAGCTCAGAGAGGCCATCGGCCGATAGGTGCAGGGAGAGCCGCGTGAGCCGTTAGGGGCGGCCGGCGACTTTCGACGGGACAATCGAAGACTGAGGGGTGCCACCGTCTCCCAGACGGAAACTCATGGGGTCCTGCGCCGAGTGCTCGGAGCACTGCGGTTTGCCGCGGTTCCGGCGTCCGGGCTCGCCCTCGCGCTGATCGTCTACGCCCTCATCCGCGCGGCCGGTCCGATCGCCGACGCCCTGCCCCCGCTTCCGGACCCGGTGCCGGGATCGCGCGAGTCGTCCGTCGAGGTCGCGCCCTCGGGCGACGAGGGCGGCGCCGGCGACGAGAGCGGCGGCCCCGGGGGCGAGAACGGAGCCGGGGGCGGCCCTGGCGGCGACGCAGGAGCGGACGGCGACGGCGGCCTGGCCGGCGCCGCCGGCGGCGGAGACTTCGGCGGCGGCGGAGACTTCGGCGGGCCCGGCGGGACGCCGGGCGGGTCGCCGGGCGGCGGCACGCCGGATCCCGATCCGAGCGCCCGGCCTGGACCCGCGCCCTTCCAGCCTCCGGCAGCGCCCCCCGGCAATCCTCCTCCCTCGCCTCCGCCCGGTCCTCCGCCTCCGCCTCCGGCGCCGCCGCCGCCCCCGGGCGGACCGCCTGCCGGGAACCCCGGCGGCGGCAACGGCAACGGGAACGGCAAGACGCCGAAGCCGCCGAAGCCGCCGAAGCCGGCGAAGCCGAGCAAGCCGAAGCCGCCGAAACCCGCGAAACCGGCCAAGCCCGCCAAGCCGGCGAAGCCCGGTAAGCCGGGCAAGCCCGCGAAGCCGGCGACCCCCGCCGAGCCGCCCGCCGGGAACGGCGGCGCTCCCTCGGGCGCGAGCGGGGACGGCCAGGGCGGCGGCAGCGGGAACGGCGGCAAGGGCAAGGAGAAGGGCAAGGGCGACTGAGCCGCTCGCCGTCCCGGACGGCGCCCGCTAGACTCGAAGGGCCCGGTATCCCCAGCGGAACTGGAGCCCGATGACCTTCACCTCCATCTCGATCGTCGGACGCGGCCGCGTCGGCGCGGCACTTGTGGCGCGCCTGGAGCCGCTCGTCCCCACGCGCGCCGTCGGGCGCGATCTCGACGTCGGCGACGCCGACCTCGTCCTCCTCTGCGTTCCCGACCGGGCGATCGCCGAGGTCGCCGCAGCGACTCCGCCCGGGCCGTGGATCGCGCACACGAGCGGAGCGACGACCCTCGCGGCGCTCGACCCGCACGAACGGCGGTTCAGCCTCCACCCGCTCCAGACCTTCACGCACACGCGCGGGCCCGAGCAGCTCGACGGCGCGTGGGCCGCCGTGAGCGGCGAGACCCCGGAGGCGCTCGACGCCGCGGGCGAGCTGGCGCGGCTCCTCGACGTGCACGCGTTCGAGCTCGCGGACGACGACCGGCCGCTCTACCACGCCGGCGCGACGTTCGCAGCGAGCTTCCTCGTCACGGTGCACGACGCGGCCGCGGAGATCTTCGCCGCCGCCGGCGCCCCGCCGGAGGCGCTCGTCCCACTCATGCGCCGCACGATGGAGAACGGCTTTCAGCCGACCGGGCCGTTCGTCCGCGGCGACGCCGCCACCGTCGAGCGCCACCTCGCGGAGCTCCGCGAGCGGCGTCCCGAGCTCGAGCCGCTCTACCGCGCCCTCGCCGGGGCCACGACCGCCGCGGCCGCCCCGGCTCCGGCATGATCGTCGCGCGGACGGTCGCCGAGGCCCGCGCCGGCCTCGAGCCGCGGCGCGGCGGGAGCGTCGGGCTCGTGCCGACGATGGGCGCGCTCCACGCCGGACACCGGGCGCTCCTCGCGGCCGCCCGGGCGGAGTGCGACACCGTCGTCGCGAGCGTCTTCGTGAACCCTGCGCAGTTCGGGCCGAACGAGGATCTCGACCGCTACCCGCGCGACGAGGCCTCCGACCTCGCCGCCCTCGAGGAAGCGGGCGTCGACCTCGCCTTCGTCCCGTCCGCCGGGGAGATGTACCCGCCGGGCTTCCAGACCTGGGTCGAGGTCGCTGAGCTCGGCCGGGGGCTCGAGGACGACTCGCGGCCCGGGCACTTCCGCGGCGTCGCGACCGTCTGCCTGAAGCTCTTCGCGATCGTGCGGCCCGACCGCGCCTACTTCGGCCAGAAGGACGCGCAGCAGGCGGAGGTCGTCACGCGGATGGTCGACGACCTTGCGCTCGGGATCGACGTCCGCGTGGTCCCGACCGTGCGGGACGAGGACGGGCTCGCGCTCTCGTCCCGGAACGCGTACCTCTCGCCGGAGGAGCGCCGCACGGCACGCGCGCTGCCGCGCGCCCTCGCGGCGGGCGCCGAGGCTCACCGGGAGGGCGGCGACCCGGCCGCAGCCGCCCGCGCCGCGCTCGCCGCCGAGCCACGCGTCGCGCCCGACTACGTGGAGGTGGCCCACTGGAACGGGCGCGCCGTCCTCGTCGCCGCGGCCCGCGTAGGCTCGACGCGCCTGATCGACAACGTCGTCCTCGAAGGAGGGTGGGAATGAGCACGACCGGCGACCGCCCGGCGAAGGTGTCGCTCCCCGAGCTCGCGCAGCTCGCGCGCGACGGGCGCCCGATCGTCATGGTGACCGCGTACGACTTCCCGAGCGGGCGGCTCGCGGACGAGGCCGGCGTCGACATCGTCCTCGTCGGCGACTCGGCGGCCATGACCGTGCTCGGGCACGACTCGACCGTTCCGGCCACGCTCGACGAGATGATCCTCCTCGCGCGCGCGACCGTACGCGGCGCGCGGCGGCCGCTCGTCGTCGGGGACATGCCCTTCGGGACGTTCCAGGTCTCGGACGAGGAGACGGTCCGAAACGCCGTCCGCTTCGTGAAGGAGGCCGGAGTGGATGCGGTCAAGGTCGAGGGCGCCGGCCCGACGCTCGGCCGCGTGCAGGCGCTCGTCGGCGCCGGGATCGCCGTCATGGGCCACGTCGGCCTGACGCCGCAGTCGGCGACGCTCCTCGGCGGCTTCCGGGCGCAGGGCCGGACGGCCGAGGCGGCCCGGCGGCTCCTCGCGGACGCGCTCGCGCTCGAGGCGGCCGGCTGCTTCGCCGTCGTCCTCGAGGCGGTGCCCGCGCCGGTCGCTGCCCGCGTGACCGAGGCGCTCTCCGTGCCGACGCTCGGGATCGGCTCCGGCGCCGAGTGCGACGGGCAGGTGCTCGTGCTCCACGACATCCTCGGCCTCTACCCCGGCCGCTCGCCGAGGTTCGTCCGCCGGTACGCCGAGGTCGGGGACACGATCCGCGACGCGCTCGAGCGGTTCGCCGCGGACGTTCGCGACGGCGCCTTCCCGGAGGACGAGCACACGTACTCGATCCCGGACGACGAGCTCGCCGAGTTCGAGGCGGGGCTCGAGCGTAGGGCCTAGCGCCCGCCGACGATCAGGAAGGCGAGGCTGAAGACGAGGAGCGCCAGCGCCGCGAGCGCGAGCGCGCCGATCGAGCGGACGACCGGCCAGTCGTGCACGACCTTCACGCCGAGCACGAGCAGCAACGCGGCCCAGGCGAAGAACCCCACCTCGGCCGCGTCGAACGCGCGCCCGACGCCGTTCTCGTCCGCGCCGCCCTCGCGGAAGAGGTCGCCGCCGTACACGGCGAGGCGGAGCGGCCACAGGAGCAGGAGCGCGAGCGCGAGCGGCGCCGCGGCGTACGCGAGCAGGTGGCGCGCCTGCCGGTACGTGCCCTCGCTTCCGGCCGCGCGGAGCCCGAGCCGGAGGAACCCGCCGCCGATCCAGTACGTGGCCGTCCCGTAGAGCGCGCCGGCGAGGAAGATGATCACGGCGACGGTCGCCGCGCTCCGCGTGCGGCTGTCGAGCAGGTCTCCCACCGCCGGCGTCGCGAGGACGCTCGTGACCCCGGCGAGGAGGACGAGGAGGAGCACCGGCTCCTCGCGCGCGTCCGCGCGGGAGGGCGAGGGGTCACGGAGCGCCGCGAACGTCGAGACGGGGCTCGCAAAGACCGCGAGGGTGCGGAGCCACCACTCCCGCTCGAGCCCTGCCTCCGGCGTCGCGTGGCCCGCCCCGGTCTCCACGCCGCCCATCGTATCCCCGCCCTACGCGAAACCGCGCGTCGGCGATCACCCCTTTAGGGGGTCGCACCGTCCCCGAAACGCGCCGACACAGCAATCGCAAGGGAATTTCAAAGACTGCGGCTACCTAAAGGAGATACGGACATGGCGAGGCGAACGCGCAAGCTGCTCCTCTCGCTCCTCGTCGTGGGAGCGGTCGGGAGCGTCGCGGCCTGGGGGGTCTTTGCAGCCTTCACGGCCACGACCACGAACAGCGGCAACACGATCACGGCCGGGACCGTGGCGATCGGCCAGCACGCCGGCGCGACGACGCTCTACTCCGCGGCGAACCAGGGCCCCGGCGCCACGACGGTCGGCTGCGTGCGGGTCACGTACACGGGCTCGCTCGCGTCGAGCGTCAGGCTCTACGCGTCGGCGGCGCCCTCGAACGGCGACGCCTTCAACCTCACGGTCGAGCGCGGCTCGGGCCTCTCCTCGCCCGACAACACGATGAACTGCACCGGCTTCTCCGCCTCCTCCACGGCGTTCAACGGCACCCTCGACACGTTCGCGGCGACGTACGCCGGGGGCATCGACGGCAAGGCCGGCGGCGCGGCGTGGGCGCAGAACGACGCGGTCGACTACCGGTTCACGGTCGAGGTCGTCGACGACCCGACGCCGAACGCGCACAGCGCGAGCGTGAGCACCGGCGCCCACTCCTTCACCTGGGAGGCGCGCAACAACTAGGACGAGCGCCCGAGTCGAGGAGAGCGGGCCCCTCCCCGCTCTCCTCACGGAACGGAGCGACTCCAATGCATGCGGCCAGAACGCACATCGAGTGGACGGCCCTGCTCCTCGGAGCTGCCCTCGCGGCCCTCGCGGTCGCGGGGTGGCAGGTCCAGGGCGGGATCGACACCCCGCCCGCCGAGGTGACGTTCGCGGCCGCGCCGTCCGAGGAGCTCGCCCTCACGCCGCCCGGCGGAACGGTGACCTCCCGGACGCTCCGCGCCTCGGAGCCGGCCGACGGCCTCGAGCAGCGGACGACGGTGCAGAACGCGACGGGCGGCCCGCTGCTCGTCGGGCTCCGCGCCGAGG
>JAICNY010000074.1 GCA_025930955.1 Thermoleophilia bacterium | reverse complement strand
TGCGGTCGGGCACGTGGCCCGCGAAGATCCCCGACCCGTACGTCGTCCGCAGGCCCGCGGTGTCGAAGAGATCCTTGACGGCGAGCGGGATCCCCTCCTCGCCGGCCGCCTCCAGCCGCACCGTGACGAAGGCGTTCAGCTCACCGTCCCGCTCGCGGATCGCCGCGAGCGCGGCCTCGACCCTTCGGGACAGGTCAGTCGGCGAAGGCGTTGTAGAGCTCCGCGACGGCGATCGAGCCCGCGAAGAGCACGACGACGAGCGCGAACAGGATCAGCCCGAGGCGGATGTTCTTGCGGGCGAGCTCGGGATCCACGGTTACACCACCAGCGGGTCGACTGCGAGGGCGACGAAGAGGAGCGCGAGGTACGCGAGCGAGTACGTGAAGAGGCGGCGTGCTGCGACCGGCGTCGTCGAGCGCGCGAGCGCGACCGCCAGCCAGAGGAAGAGCGCGCCGAGCACGAGGGCGCTCGCCAGGTAGACGGCGCCGACCGTCCGCGCGAGGACCGGGAGGAGCGTGATCGCGACCATGACGACGGAGTAGCGGACGATCGCCCGCGCCGTCTCGCGGTCACCGCGGACGACGGGGAGCATCGGCACGCCGGCCGCCTCGTAGTTCCGTCGGATGAGGAGCGCAAGCGCCCAGAAGTGCGGCGGCGTCCAGAAGAAGACGATGAGGAAGAGCAGGAGCGCGGGAAGCGTCAGGTTCCCCGTCGCCGCCGCCCAGCCGACCACGGGCGGGATCGCGCCCGCCGCGCCGCCGATCACGATGTTCTGCGGCGTCGTCCGCTTGAGCCAGCGTGTGTAGACGAGGACGTAGAAGGCGCCGCCGAAGATGGCGAGCACCGCCGCGAGCACGTTCGCGAAGACGACGAGGCAGACAAAGGAGAGCGCGAGGAGCGCGAGCCCGAACTCGAGCGCCCGCGCCGGCGCGACGCGGCCCGACGCGACCGGCCGCGCCTGCGTCCGCTCGCCCATGAGCTTGTCGATGTCACGGTCGAGGTAGTGGTTCAGCGCCGAGGCGCCGCCGCAGGCGAGCGCGAGCCCGCCGAGCGTCGCGAGCGTGAGGCCGAGCGCCGGCAGGCCGCCCTCGCCGAGCACGAGCCCGCCCGCCCCGGTGAGGAGCAGGAGGGACATGATCCGCGGCTTCGTCAGCGTCACGTAGTCGCGCCACGGCGCGGGCGGGGCGACCACGCCGCCGCGGCGCACCGCGAGCCCGGCCGTCACGGCGGCCGCCGCGAGCGAGACGGCGCCGAGCCCGACGTGGAGCGCGAGCGCGACGGTCGACTCCCCGCCGAGCGCGACGATCCCGCCGATCCCGATCTGGACGACGAAGAGCCCGAGCGCGACGCTCGACGTCCACACGAGCCCGCGGGAGGCCCGGTGCCCGAACCAGACGCTCAGCCAGACGCCGGCGAGCAGCCCGAGCGCGGTCAGGACGCTCGCCTCGTGCGAGCGCGACCACGGGCCCGTGACGACGACGACCGCCGTCGCGAACGCCGCGGAGACGGCGAGCAGGCGGAGCCAGGAGCCGGGGCGAGGCGCGCCGCTCATCGCTGCTCCTTGATCCGCATGCGCAGGTCGCGCAGCGGCCGGGCGCTCGTCACCGGCGGGACGCTCGTGAAGTTGTGCGGCGCGGGCGGTGAGTCCGCGTACCACTCGAGCGTGTCGGCCTTCCAGGGGTCCGGCCCGACGCGCGGCCCGGTGCGCCAGCTTCTGATCATGTTCCAGAGGAAGAGCAGGATCGCCACGGTCATGATCCACGTCCCGATCGTCGAGAGCAGGTTGTAGAGCTCGAACGACCCGCCGCGCGAGTACGTGTAGACGCGCCGCGGCATCCCGAGCAGCCCGACCATGTGCTGGAAGAAGAACGTCATGTTGAAGCCGATCAGGATGAGCCAGAAGTGCCACTGCGCGAGGCGCTCGTTGTACATCCGGCCGGTGATCTTCGGGAACCAGTAGTACGAGCCCGCGAAGAGCCCGAACGCCGTCCCGCCGAAGAGCACGTAGTGCATGTGCGCGACGATGTAGTACGAGTCGTGCGCCTGGTAGTCGAACGGAAAGGTGGCGACGAGGATCCCGCTCAGGCCGCCCATCGTGAAGAACGCGATGAGGCCGAGGCAGAACATGAGCGGCGCCTTGAACTGGAGCTGCCCGCGCCAGAGCGTCGCGATCCAGTTGAAGATCTTGATCGCCGTCGGCACCGCGACCGAGAACGAGGTGACGGCGAAGAACGCGTTCAGCCAGGTCGGGAGGCCGACCGTGAACATGTGGTGCGCCCAGACGAGCATCGACGCGAACGCGATCCCGATCGTCGAGAACGCGATCGCCTTGTAGCCGAAGATCGGCTTACGCGAGAACACCGGGATGATCTCCGAGACCATCCCGAAGGCGGGCAGGATCATGATGTAGACCTCGGGGTGCCCGAAGAACCAGAACATGTGCTGGTAGAGCACCGCGCTGCCGCCCTCGTCCGGGAGGAAGAAGCTCGTCCCGGCCTGGCGGTCGAGCAGGAGGAGCGTCACGGCCGCCGTCAGCGCGGGCAGGGCGAGGAGGAGGAGGACGCTGTAGGCCTCGATCGCCCAGGTGAAGAGGGGGATGCGCATCCACGTCATCCCGGGCGCGCGCATGTTGTGGATGGTGACGATGAAGTTGATCGCGCCCGCGATCGAGGCGATCGTCGTCAGGTGGATGCCGAGGATCCAGAGGTCCTGGCCGACGTTCGGGTACTGCCACGAGATCGGCGGGTACGCGTACCAGCCGGACTTCGCGGCGCCCCCTGGGGCGAAGAAGCTCCCCATGAGCACGAGCCCGCCGGCGAGGAAGAGCCAGTAGGTCATCGCGTTCAGGCGCGGGAACGCCATGTCCTGGGCGCCGATCATGAGTGGGACGAGGTAGTTTCCGAAGCCGGCGAGCACCGGGACGATGAAGAGGAAGATCATCGTCGTCCCGTGCATCGTGAAGAGCGCGTTGTAGGTGTCCTCGGTGATGAAGTCCGAGTCCGCCCGCATGAGCTGGATCCGGATCAGCAGCGCCATCACGCCGCCCAGGAGGAAGAAGAGGAACGCGGTGACGATGTAGAGGATTCCGATTCGCTTGTGGTCGGTCGTCGTCAGCCAGCTGAGGACGGGCCCCTCGTTCCAGGCCGGGCGCGGGCGGGCGGCGGTCGGGGCGTCGACGGCCATCAGCGGCTCCCTCCCTGCGGGGCGAGGTCGGGGTTCGACTCGACGTAGGCGATGAGCGACCGGATCTGTTCGTCGGTCCAGCCGCGGCCGACCGGCGGCATGTAGCCGGGGTTCGCGTCGAGGTCTTGGCCCTCGGTGACGATCTGGCGGAGCGCGTCCTCCGTCACGAGCGTCGTGTTGCCGGCGAGCGGAGGCCCGTAGCCGCCCTCGCCGGCGAGCCCGTGGCACTTCGCACACGCGGCCGCCCACTGCGTCTCGCCGAGGGCGACGGTCGCGTCGTCTTCGAGCGGCGGCTCGTTGTCGGCGAGCCACTGCTCGAACTCCTCCGCGGAGAGGACGTGCGCGTCGGTCGTCATCCGCGCGTGCTGCGTTCCGCAGAACTCGCCGCAGACGCCGTGCTCGAAGAAGCCGGTCTCGGTGGCGCGGAAGTTGATCCGGTTCAGGCGCCCCGGGATCGCGTCGCGCTTCCCGCTGAGGTCCGGCACCCACCAGGAGTGGGCGACGTCGGTCGAGCGGAGAAACAGGGTCACGTGCGTGTCGACCGGGACGTAGAGCGCGTCGTAGGAGATCGCGCCGTTCGGATACTCGTACTGCCAGTAGAACTGCCTGGCCGTCACCTCGATCTCGAGCACCTCGCCGGCGGCGGAGCTCGGCGGGGTCGCCTCGACGTCGGGCACGCGCGCGATCGCGTAGATCGCGAGGGCGAGGAGGAGCACGGCCGGGATCGTCGTCCAGATGATCTCGACGCGTGTGTTCCCGTGGATCTGCGGGCCCTCGAGGCCGTCCGGCATGTCGCGGCGGCGGCGGAAGCGGAAGATGAACGCGAGGAGCGCCGCCTCGACGAGGATGAAGACGAGCGCCGCGAGCGCGAAGGTCACCCAGTAGATCTCGTGGATCGTCCTCCCGCTGTCCGTGACCGTCCGGGGCGGTGCGATCCCCGGGAGGAAGAGCGCGGCGACGACCGCGGCGGCCGGCAGGGCGAGCGCGAGGAGGACGAGAACCGTGCGGCGCATCCGGGCCGATTCTAAGGGCGCTCGCGGCCGCGGGCGGTCCGGCCTGCGCGGCTCGTGCGCGGTCGCTCGTTCGAGGGATTGAGTTTCCCCCTTTCTGTGGTTCAGTGGGAGGGACGGCAACTGCCTCGGACGGGAGAGCCGTAGCAGCAGGGGAGAGTGAAGGGGGTCTGGCGCGAGGAAGGGAGCAGGGGTCTAGGCTTCGGCGCTGCGGTGGTCGACGTCTGGACTGTTCCACTCCCTTCCGACGCGCCGGCGTCGTTCGACGTCTTCGTGAACGGCGTCCTGCAGGAGCGCGGGCGCGACTACGAGGTCGCGGGGCGGACGCTCCGCTTCCGCAAGCCGCTCGCGCGTGAGGGGCGGCTCGGCGTCACGCGGTGGGCGAGCATGTTCCTCGGCGTGGCGGGGACGTACCGGAAGAACGACTCCGTCGACGTGGTCTACGAGGTCGGCGGGAAGCGCAAGGTCGCGACCGGGCTGCCGATCTACCCGCCGGACGAGGAGCGGCCGGCGTAGCGCGGGTGTCCCCGGCGGACGTGACCCGGGGACAGGCCCTCGTCCATGGTCGAAGAGGACACGCTGGAGTCGTCGGGCCCCATGGATGAACGCTCGCGGCGGTCGGAGCTCGGCGGCCGGCGTGTCCGTAGCGGCCGTGTCCCGGGGACAGTCCCCAGGTCGTGGCCGATCGGGGCGCGGCCGCTTAGGCTCCCGGCGTGCCGCCGCTCGTCGCCGTCACCCGCCGCGTCGTCCCCTCCGTGCGCGACGAGCTCGGGCGGCGCTTCGAGCTCAGGATCCACGATTCGGAGCGGCCGCCGGCGCGCGACGAGTTGCTCGCGCTCGTCCCGGGCGCCGGCGGGCTCCTCACGATGCTGACCGATTCCGTCGACGCGGAGCTCCTCGACGCGGCCGGCCCGGAGCTCCGGGTCGTCGCGAACCACGCAACCGGCCACGACAACGTCGACCTCGCGGCGGCCCGCGAGCGCGGCGTCACCGTCACGACGACGCCCGGGGTGCTCGAGCGTGCGACGGCCGAGCACACGATCGCGCTCCTTCTCGCGCTCACGCGCCGGATCGCGGAGGGCGATCGCTTGCTGCGCCGCGGCGAGCCGTGGGTGTGGGCGCCGACGTTCATGCTCGGGCACGGGCTCGCCGGCCGCACGCTGGGGCTCGTCGGCCTCGGCCGCATCGGTGCGGAGGTCGCCCGGCTCGCCGCCGCGCTCGGCCTCGAGGTCGTCTACACCGCGCGCACGCCGCGCGACGTCCCGTACCCCAGGCTCCCGCTCGGCGAGCTGCTCGCCGGGGCCGACGCCGTCAGCCTCCACGTGCCGCTCACCGACGAGACGCGCGGGCTCATCGGCGCCGAGGAGCTCGGCCTCATGCGGCCTGAGGCCGTCCTCGTGAACACGGCGCGCGGCCCGATCGTCGACGAGGCAGCGCTCGTCCACGCGCTCCGCGCGCGCCAGATCGCCGGCGCCGCGCTCGACGTCTTCGAGCACGAGCCAGCCGTCCATCCCGGCCTGCTCGAGCTCGAGAACGTCGTGCTCACCCCGCACACGGCGAGCGCGACGCACGAGGCCCGCGAGGCGATGGGGCGGCTCTGCGTCGAGGCGCTCACGGCCGCCCTCCTCGAGAACCGCATGCCCGACACGGCCGTCTAGGCTCCGCGCATGAGCCTCGTTGCGGAGCTCGAGCGGATCTGCGGGCGCGAGCACGTCCTCACCGACCGCGACCGGCTCCGGACGTACGAGTCGGACGGGCTCCTCCATCTGCGCGAGCGGCCCGCCGTCGCGGTTCTTCCCGGCACGGCGGAGGAGGTGCGTCGCGTCGTCGCCGCTTGCCACGCGGCGGAGACGCCGTGGGTCGCGCGCGGCGCCGGCACGGGCCTCTCGGGGGGAGCGCTGCCGGTCGCGGACGGCGTCCTCCTCGTCCTCTCGCGCCTACGGCGCATCCTCTCCGTCGACCTCCCGAACGGCCGCGTCACGTGCGAGCCGGGCGTCGCGAACCTCGCCGTCTCTCGCGCCGTCGCGCCCACGCACTTCTTCCCGCCCGACCCGTCGAGCCAGGTCGTCTGCACGGTCGGGGGGAACGTCGCCGAGAACTCCGGTGGCGCGCACTGCTTCAAGTACGGGTTCACGACGAACTACGTGACCGGGCTCGAGGTCGTCCTCCCGGACGGCGAGGTCGTCGAGCTCGGCGGCGCGGAGCTCGACCGGCCGGGGCTCGACCTCGTCGGCGCGTTCGTCGGGAGCGAGGGGACGCTCGGCGTCGCGACCCGCATCACGCTCCGCGTCGTGCCGGTGCCGGAGACGATTCGCACGCTCGTCGCCTACTTCGAGACGATGGAGGACGCGGGGCGCACCGTCTCCGACGTGGTCGCGTCCGGCTTCGTCCCGGGCGCGCTCGAGATCATGGACCGACTCTCGCTCCGTGCCGCCGAGGAGGCGACCGCGGCGGGAAACCCGCTCGACGTCGGCGCCGCGCTCATCGTCGAGCTCGACGGGCCGACCGCCGAGTGCGAGGCGCGCCTCGAGAACGTGCTCGGCGTCTGCGAGCGAAACGGCGCCCGCGGCGTCCGTGTGGCCGAGACCGCGGCCGAGCGGGAGCTCGTCTGGCGCGCCCGCAAGGCGGCGTTTGCCGCGATGGGCCGGATCTCGCCCTCGTACTACGTCCAGGACTCGGTCATCCCGCGCACGCGCCTCGCCGAGGTGCTCGCGCGGATCGACGAGCTCGCCGCGGCGTACGGGCTCGCCGTCGCGAACGTCTTCCACGCGGGCGACGGGAACCTCCACCCGCTCGTCGCCTACGACGCGCGCGTCCCCGGACAGGCCGAGCGGGCCGAGGAGCTCGCGGGCGAGATCGTCCTCGCGTGCGTCGCGGCGGGCGGCTCGATCACCGGCGAGCACGGCGTCGGCGTGGACAAGAAGCGCTTCATGCCGGCGATGTTCTCCGAGGACGACCTGGCGGCGTTCCAGAAGCTCCGCTGCGCGTTCGACCCGGCGCAGCGCGCGAACCCGGGGAAGGTCATGCCGACGCCGCGGCTCTGCGGTGAGGTGCCGGGGCCGTACCGCGAGCACCCGCTCGAGGCCGCCGGGATCGCGGAGCGCCTGTGAGCGCGCGCGTCGAGACTCCCGGGTCGGCGCGCGAGGCGGCCGAGCTGCTCGCGTCCGGCGCCCGCGTGCGCCCGCGCGGCGGCGGCACGAAGTGGGGCTGGGCCGATGCGCCCGTCCCCGACGTCGTCCTCTCCACCGCCGGGCTCGCCGGGATCCTGGAGCTGAACGCGGGCGATCTCACCGCCGTCGTCGGCGCGGGCACGCCGCTCGCCGAGGTGGAGGCCGCGTGCGCGGAGCACGGGCTCATGCTTGCCCTCGACCCGCCCGCGGACGGCGCGACGGTCGGCGGGATCGTCGCCGCGGCCGACTCCGGCCCGCTGCGCCACCGCTACGGCGCGGCGCGCGACCTCCTGCTCGGCGTCACCGTGGCGCTGCCCGACGGGACGGTCGCCCGCTCCGGCGGGAAGGTGATCAAGAACGTCGCGGGCTACGACCTCCCCAAGCTCTTCGCCGGCTCGCTCGGCACGCTCGGGACGATCGCCGAGGTCGTCGTCCGGCTCCACCCCCGCCCGGGCACGACGGCGACCACGGTCGGCGCCGGCGACACCGCGGCGCTCGCGCGCGCCGCGCTCGCGCTCGCCGCCGCCCCGCTCGAGCTCGAGCGCCTCGACGTCCGCTGGGCTGGCGGGAAGGGCGTGCTCCTGGCGCAGGCCGGTGGCGTCTCGGCGGTCGCGCGGGCGGAGCGGGCGGCCGGCCTCATGCGCGACGCGGGCCTCGAGGCGGCGGCGCAGGAGGACGACGACGAGCTCTGGGCGGAGCAGGGCGCGGGCCAGCGCGACCCGGCGGGAACGGTGCTCCGCGTCGCCGGCCTCCCCGCCGGGCTCGAGCGTGTGCTCGCCTCGGCCGAGCACCACGGCGCCGCGCTCGTCGGGCGCGCCGGGATCGGCACCTCGTGGCTCCGGCTCGATCCCGCCGCGGTCGACGCCGTCCGCGAGGAGCTGGCGCCGTTCCCGTGCGTCGTGACCGACGGCCCGCCCGGCCTCGACCGGCTCGGTACGCGCGATCCCGCGCTCGTTGCGCTCGAGCGGCGCGTCCGCGAGCGCTTCGACCCGGCGGGAGCCCTCGCGTGACCGCGTTCGACGCTCACCGGCCGCCCGCCGCTGAGGATCTGGACACGTGCGTCCACTGCGGCTTCTGCCTCCCGACGTGCCCGACCTACGTCCTCTGGGGCGAGGAGATGGACTCGCCGCGCGGGCGCATCGTGCTCATGGACGCCGCGCTCCGCGAGGCGGACGTCCTCTCGGACGCGATGGTCACGCACTGGGACCGCTGCCTCGGCTGCATGGCGTGCGTGACCGCGTGCCCGTCCGGCGTGCGCTACGACCGGCTGCTCGAGGACACCCGTCCGCAGGTCGAGCGCAACCATCCGCGCACGCGACGCGAGCGGCTCGCCCGGAGGGCGGCCTTCGCCACGCTCACCCGGCCGGATCGCCTTCGCGTCCTCGCGCCGCTCGCGGGGGCGGCTGCGCGGCTCGGAGCGCGCCGGCTCGGCCGCGCGCTCTCCGACTCCTCGCGGCTCGGTGCCGTCCTGCGCCTGACACCGGAACGGCACGGTCGTGCCCGCGTCCCCTCCCTCACGCCCGCGCGTGGAGAGATGCGCGGCCGCGCCGGCCTCCTCCTCGGCTGCGTCCAGCGGACGTTCTTCGCGGACGTGAACGCCGCGACCGCCGACGTGCTGGCCGCGGAGGGCTGGGACGTCGTCGCGCTCGACCGTCCGCGCTGCTGCGGCGCGCTCATGCTCCACGCCGGCGCGGAGCCGGAGGCGCTCGCCCTCGCCCGCGAGCTCGTGGCGGCGGCCGAGGACTGCGACGTCGTGGTCGCGAACGCGGCCGGGTGCGGCTCGGCGCTCCGCGACTACGGGCGGCTGCTCGACGACGAGCGCGCCGCCGCGTTCTCGGCGAAGGTGCGCGACGCGACCGAGCTTCTCGCCGCCGACAAGCCGCGCTCGCCGCGCGGCCGCACGGAGCTCCGCGTGGCCTACCACGACGCCTGCCACCTCGCGCACGCACAGGGCGTCCGCGCCGAGCCGCGCGCGCTCCTCGCGCAGATCCCCGGCGTCGAGCTCGTCGAGCCCGACGAGTGGGAGCTCTGCTGTGGCTCGGCAGGGCTCTACAACGTCCTCCAGCCGGAGGCCGCCGCGGCGCTCGGACGCCGGAAGGCCGCGAACCTGCTCGCGACCGGCGCCGACGTGATCGCCGCGGCGAACCCGGGCTGCGCGCTCCAGCTCCAGACGTACCTCGAGGAGGCCGGCCGGCCGCTCCCGATCGTCCACCCGCTCGAGCTCGTCCGGGCGTCGATCGGCGCGTAACACGCTCCTAACGCGGCGTCCCTGAACCTGGGGAGGTGCGCACGGGGGCGCTCGCTATGCTCACTCTGAGGTGGATCCAAGCCAGCTCGAAGATCCCAATCTCGGTTTCGTCGAAGAGCTCTTCGTCGAGTATCTGACCGCGCCCGACTCCGTGGCGCCGGAATGGCGGGCCTACTTCGAGTCTGAGGGCGACGCGCTGCTCCGCCACCTGCCCGCGGGGGGCCGCATCCGCGTGAACGGCGGGAACGGGGCGACCGCTCCGTCCGCGGCGCCGGCGGCGCCGCCCGCCCGAGAGGCCCCCGCGCCCGAGCCCGACCGCGAGCTGCTCGGCGGCGTCGCCGCCGCGATGGCGCTCGTGAAGGCCTTCCGCATGCACGGCCACCTGGCCGCGCACCTCGACCCGCTCGGGAGCGAGCCGCCCGGCGACCCGGCGCTCGACCCGGACCAGCTCCTGCCGCGCTTGACGCCCGAGCTCCAGGCTCGGATCCCCGCGAGCCTTCTGCGCCTCTACTGCCCCGGCGAGACGCTCGCCGACGCGCTGCCGAACCTCCGCGCCGTCTACTGCGGGACGATGGCGTACCAGATCGAGCACATCTCGGACCACGAGGAGCGGGTCTGGCTCAGGCGCGCGATCGAGTCCGGCGCCTACCGGCAGCCGCTCTCCCCCGACGAGAAGCGCGCGCTCCTCACGCGGCTGTCCGAGGTCGAGGGCTTCGAGGGGTACCTCCGCCGCGCGTTCCTCGGGCAGAAGCAGTTCTCGATCGAGGGGCTCGACGCGATGGTGCCGATGCTCGACGAGGCGATCGAGGTCGCCTCCGCCGCCGGCGCGGACGACGTGGTCATGGGCATGGCCCACCGCGGGCGGCTCAGCGTGATCGCGCACACGCTCGGGCGCCCGTACGACGTGATCCTGCGCGAGTTCGAGGGCGAGCGCCTGCTCGAGGCCGTCACGTACTTCGCCGAGGGCGGCACCGGCGACGTGAAGTACCACTACGGCTCCGAGGGGACGCGGACGACCGGGAACGGCGACGTGGACGTGCATCTCGCGTCGAACCCGAGCCACCTCGAGGCCGTGAACCCGGTCGTCGAGGGGACGACCCGCGCCCTCCAGACCGACCACGACTCGCCCGAGGGGACGCACGACCCGCGCGTCGCGCTCCCCGTGCTGATCCACGGCGACGCGGCGTTCCCCGGCCAGGGGATCGTCGCCGAGACGATGAACCTCCAGGATCTCCGCGGCTACTCGACCGGCGGGACGCTCCACATCATCGCGAACAACCAGGTCGGCTTCACGACCGACCCGGACGAGGGGCGCTCGACGCGCTACTCGAGCGACATCGCCAAGGGCTACGACTCGCCGATCATCCACGTGAACGCCGACGACGCCGAGGCGACGATCGCCGCGATCCGACTCGCGATGGGGTACCGCGAGAGGTTCGGCCGCGACGTCGTCGTCGACCTCGTCGGCTACCGGCGCTTCGGCCACAACGAGGGCGACGAGCCGGCGTACACGCAGCCGCTCATGTACGAGAAGATCGAGAGCCACCCGAGCGTGCGCGCGCTCTACGCACGGCAGCTCGCCGAGGAGGGCGTCGTCACCGAGGAGGAGGCCGAGGGCCTCGTGACCGAGGTGCAGCGCGGGATCAAGGAGGCGCACGAGGCGCTCAAGGAGGCGATCGCCGAGGGCGGCGCCGGCTCGCGGCGCGAGCGGCGGCCCGGGCGGGTGGGCACGGAGGAGCCAGTCACGGCGATTCCGCTCGAGCGGCTCGAGGAGCTGAACAGGCTCCTCCTCGAGGTGCCCGAGGGCTTCGAGGTGCACCCGAAGCTCCGCAAGCAGCTCGAACGCCGGCTCGACGCGCTCGGCGAGGCAGGCGGGATCGACTGGGCGCAGGCCGAGGCGTTCGCGCTCGGCAGCCTCGTCACCGAGGGGACGCCCGTGCGGCTCACGGGCCAGGACACGGAGCGCGGCACGTTCGCGCACCGCCACCTCGTCCTGCACGACGTCCAGACGGGACGGAAGTACGCGCCGATCCAGCACCTGCCCGGCGCGAAGGCCCCGTTCGAGGTCTACAACTCGCCGCTCTCCGAGGCGGGGTGCGTCGGGTTCGAGTACGGCTACGCCGGCGCCTGCCAGAACGCGCTCGTCCTCTGGGAGGCCCAGTTCGGCGACTTCGTGAACGGCGCGCAGGTGATCATCGACCAGTTCGTCGTCGCCTCGCTCTCGAAGTGGGGCCAGACGTCGCGGCTCACGTTCCTCCTCCCGCACGGCTATGAGGGGAACGGCCCCGAGCACTCGAGCGCACGCGTCGAGCGGTTCATGCAGATGGCCGCGCAAGAGAACATCCGGATCGTCAACTGCACGACGGCGGCGCAGTTCTTCCACCTGCTCCGCCGCCAGGCGCTGCACGGGAAGGCGCGGCCGCTCGTCGTGCTGACGCCGAAGAGCCTCCTGCGCCTGAAGCAGGCGACCTCGCACGCGGTCGAGCTTGCCGAGGGGCGCTTCCAGCCCATCCTCGACGATCCGACGCTCGACGCCGAGCAGCGTGCGCGAACGCAGCGGCTCGTCCTCTGCACCGGGAAGGTCTACTACGACATCGTCGGTCACGCGGCGCGCGGCGAGGCGGAGGGGACAGCCGTCGCGCGGCTCGAGCAGCTCTACCCCTTTCCCGTCGCGGCGTACGACCAGCTCCTCTCGCGCTACCCGCGCGTCACCGAGGTCGTGTGGACGCAGGAGGAGCCGCAGAACATGGGCGCCTGGCGGGCGATCCGGCACCGGCTGGAGGAGGGCCTGCCCTCCGACGTGCACCTCCGCTACTGCGGCCGCCCGTGGCGCGCCAGCCCGAGCGAGGGCTACCCGACCGCGCACCTCGTGGAGCAGGACCGGATCGTGAACGAGGCGCTCAGGGCGTAGCCGCTCGCGCTCCCGGGTAGGCGAGCGCGCATGAGGGCGCTCCTGCACGGGCCGCGCGGGCACCCCGTCCATCCGCCGCTCACCGACGCGACGATCGGGGCGTACACGGCGGCGACTGCGCTGGCCCTGCTCGCGGCGTTCGGCGTCGCGGAGGACAAGCTCGCGCCCGCCTTCTGGATCACGCTGGTCGTCGGGCTCGTCTTCAACGCGCCCACGAGCGTCACGGGCCTGCTCGACTGGCTCGAGATCACACCCGGCACGCCGCTCAAGCGCACGGCGACGACGCACCTCCTCGTCATGGTCGCGGCGGCAGTGCTCTTCGGGCTCGCCGCGATCGTCGGCTACGGCGCCTGGTCGGACGGGGAGCTGGACGCGGCCCCGCTCGTGCTCACGCTGCTCGGCTTCGGGACGCTGACGGCGGGCGGGTGGATCGGCGGCTCGCTGGTCTTCGTGCACGGGACGCGGGTCGAGGAGGAGCCGGAGAAGCCGGCCAGGGATGCGATCGTCCCCCGCGAGGAAGAGATCCGCGAGGTCTGAGCTCCGCGAGGCGGAGGTCGACGGCGTCCGCGTCTCGTACCGCGTCGCGGGCGCAGGGCCGCCGCTCGTCTGCGTGCACGGGCTCGCGGGGTCGAGCCGCTGGTGGGAGCCGGTCGTGCCCGCGCTCGCCGAGCGGCGCTCGGTGTACCTCGGCGACCTGCCCGGGTTCGGCGGGCTCGGGAGGCGGACGCGGCGCGTGCCGCTCGCCGCAGCGGCCGGGTGGCTCGTCGCCTGGGCGGACGCGGTCGGGCTGGAGCGGTTCGGCCTCGCCGGGCACTCGATGGGCGCGGCGATCGCGGTCCGCGTGGCCGCCGAGGGGCCCGAGCGCGTGGAGCAGCTCGTCCTCGTCGCTCCGGCCGGCCTCCACCTGCGCCCGCTCGTCGGGCACGGGCTGCCGCTCGCCTCGAC
>JAICNY010000029.1 GCA_025930955.1 Thermoleophilia bacterium | reverse complement strand
TCGATCACGATCTCCCCCTCCGTGACGGCGCCGAGGCCGACGAAGCTCGCGATCTCGATGTGATCCGGGCAGATGCGCCACTCGCCGCCGTGGAGCCGCTCGACGCCGCCGATCCTGAGCACGTTCGAGCCGATCCCCTCGATGTCGGCGCCGAGCGCGACGAGAAAGCGGCAGAGATCCTGCACGTGCGGCTCGCAGGCGGCGTTCCCGACCACGGTCTCGCCGGGCGCGAGGACGGCCGCCATGACCGCGTTCTCGGTGCCGGTGACGGACGGCTCGTCGAGGAAGAGCGGAGCCCCGCGCAGCCGCTCCGCCCGCATCGTGAAGCGCCGGTTCACCTCGACGGCCGCGCCGAGCTGCTCGAGCGCGTGGATGTGGACGTCGACGCGGCGCCGCCCGATCACGTCGCCGCCCGGCGGCGGGACGATCGCCTCGCCCGCACGGGCGAGGAGCGGCCCGGCGAGAAGGATCGAGGCGCGGATCTGCCGGCAGAGCTCCTCGTCGAGCTCGGTGCCGGGCTCGCTCGCGGCGTGAATCAGCACCTCGCCGCCGCCGTGGCGCTCGACGTGGACGCCGAGCGCCTGCACGAGGTCGAGCATCGTCGCGACGTCGCGGATCGCGGGCACGTTCGTGAGGAGCACCGGCTCGTCCGTCAGGAGGCACGCGGCCACGATCGGGAGGGCGGCGTTCTTGTTCCCCGCGCTCCGGATCCGTCCCGCGAGGGGGCGTCCGCCCTCGATCACGAAGGACTCCGACGACGCGTCGGTCGCGATGATGTCGGTCAGGGTGCTGTCCACGGGCCCGGCGGCCCTCGGTCGGCCGCGGCGGGCTATCCTACCCGGCCCGATGGAAGTGACGCGCGAGCGCGCCTGGGAGACTCTGACGAAGTACACGAAGGGCGAGGCCCTGCGCCGCCACGCGCTCGCCGTCGAGGCGGCGGTCGGCGGCTACGCGCGCGAGCGGGGCGAGGACGAGGAGCTCTGGCGGGCGGTCGCGCTCCTGCACGACTTCGACTACGAGATGCACCCGACGCTCGACCGGCATCCGCAGGACGGCGCGCCGATCCTGCGCGAGGAGGGCTGGCCGGAGCCTGTCGTGGAGGCCGTCCTCTCCCACGCCGAGCACCTGTCGCTCCCGCGCGACACGCCGCTCAAGAAGACGCTCTTCGCGTGCGACGAGCTGGCCGGCTTCGTCCACGCGTGCGGGCTCGTGCGCCCGGACGGGATCGAGACGCTCGAGCCGCGCTCCGTGAAGAAGAAGCTGAAGCAGCCGTCCTTCGCGTCGGGCGTGAGCCGCGACGACGTCCGCAACGGCGCCGAGGAGCTCGGGATCGACCTCGACGAGCACATCGCGAACGTGATCCGGTTCATGCGGCCGGTCGCGGGCGAGCTCGGCCTCCGGACGGAGGCGGCGCCCGCGTGAAGGTGACGATGCTCCTCGCCGACTACGCCCAGGTGGCGGACGGCAAGCTCACGATCGTCGGCGGCGGGTGGTCGGTGACCGGACCGATGCCCGTCCCGTTCGCGATCGCGATCCTCTTCGAGGTGCCGTGGGACCGCGCGAACATGAAGCACCGGTTCCGGCTCGACCTCGTGGACTCGGACGGGCACGTCGTCTTCGTCCCGACCGACGAGGGCGAGGAGCCGCTCGTGATCGAGGGCGAGTTCGAGGCGGGCCGCCCGCCGGGGCTCAAGCCGGGGACGCCGCTCGACGTGCCGATCGCGATCAACCTTCCCGGGCCGCCGATCCAGCCGGGCGGGCGTTACGAGTGGCGGCTCACGGTGAACGGCGAGGGCGGCGAGAACTGGCGGCTGCCCTTCTCCACGCGCGGCGAGGCCGAGCAGCCCGACTAGAGCGCCTCGACGAGGCGGCGCAGGTCGTCCTCGTTCGTCCACCAGCCGCACGACGCGCGGACCATCCCGGTGCCCGGGAGCTCGCGGACGACGACGGCGCATTCCGCGCAGCGCTCGACCACCTCCGCCGGCTCCGCGCCGCGCGGGCGGAAGCTCACGAGCGTCGCGTGGCCGGGCTCGGTGACGACGTCGGCCCGCTCGGCGACGAGCTCTCGGCAGCGCTCGGTCGTCGCTCGGGCCGCCGCGAAGCGCTCGTCCCCGGCCTCGTCGGCGAGGTCGAGCGAGGCGAGGAGCCCCGCGACCGAGCCGGGCGGAAGCCAGACCGACTCGTAGCGCCGCGCGCCCGGCCACGGCTCGAGCTCCTGCACGTCCTCCCACGAGAGGTACGAGGCCGTGCGCATCGCGAGCCCGCCCCGCTCGTCGGGCCGGACGTAGAGCGCCCCGGTCGTGTCCGGCCCGCAGAGCCACTTCTGGCCGGACACGGTGTAGAAGTCGACCCCGAGCGAGCCCACGTCGACGCGGATCGCGCCCGCGCTCTGCGCCCCGTCCACGAGCAGGCGGAAGCCGCGCCCCGCGAGCCGCTCGACGGGGATCACGTGGCCGGTCGTCCAGAGGACGTGCGAGAGCGCCACGAGCCGGGTCGCCGGCGTGATCTCCCGCTCGATCAGTTCGAGCGCCCCGTCCGCCGGCACCTCGGACACGCGCGCGACGCGCACGCGCGCACCGGACGTCCTGAGCGGCCCGAGGAGGCCCGGGTGCTCGGAGTCCGTCGTCACGACCTCGTCCGCAGGCCCGAGACCGAGCCCCGCGAGCACGATGTTGCAGCCCTCCGTCGTCGAGGTCGTGAGCGCCAGCGCCTCGGGCGGTGCCCCGACGAGCGCCCCGAGCCGGGCCCGCAGCTCGTCGCGCAGGCCGAGCACCTCGACGAAGAACGCATGGCCCGCGCGGCCCTCCTCCAGGCCGCGGCGGAGCCACCGCTCCTGGGCCTCGACCGTCCGGCGCGGAAGCGGCCCGAAGGTGCCGGCGTTCAGGTACGCGGCGTGCCCGAGCACCGGGAGCTCGGCCCGGAGCCGCTCGAGGCGACTCACGCGACCACCGCCTCGAGGGGCGCGTGGTCCGAGAGCAGCCGGCCGCCGAGCGTACGGCGTCCCGGCTCCCAGGCGCGTGCCGGCTCGACGAGCTCGAGGCCGCGGACGAGGATCTGGTCGATCCCCGCGATCGGCGGCGAGAACCCCTCGACCGCGTGCGCCGCCACGTTGAAGTCGCCGCAGAGCACGACGCGTTCCTCCCCGGAGAGGAACGCCGCCGCGCGGGCGGCCTCATCCGCCGCCGCCTTCGGCTCGTTCGTCGCGTGGACGTTGGCGACGACGAACGCTTCCACGCCGACCGCCTGGCACCACCGCTGCTGCCGGCCCAGGCGCAGCCACTCCCACCGCCCGGCGTCGTTCAGCTGCCGGAGCCGCTGCTCGCGGACCGTGAGCCGCGGAGCGACGAGGACGACGTTCGCCTGCCCGGTAAGGAGCGAGCGCAGGCGGGCGGCGTCGATCTCGGTCACGAGGCGCGCGAGGGGGCCGAGGAGGAGCGCCGGCACGGTAACTGCCCAGCGTGCCGTCATCCCGCTCCAGCGCTCGAGCCGGCCGAGCGCCCAGACGGGCACCTCCTGGAGCGCGACGACATCCGGGCCGTCCTCCGTCACGAGCTCGACCATATGCCGCAGGTGCGTCCGCCGCGACGGCGGATGCGTGCGGCCGTGGAAGAGGTTCCAGGTGCGGACGACGAACGACACGGCCGCGTAGTCTCGCCGATGCGCATGCGCTTCCGCCGCCGTCCCTTCGCCGACCTCGTCGATCGACAGCTCGACCTCTTCGAGGAGGAGCACGCGGCGCTCGTCCGCGCGACGGAGGAGGCGCTCGCGGCGTACGACCGGGCGTCGAAGGACGAGGCCGAGGAGCGCTACGGGGACTTCCGCGACCTGGCCGCCGAGGGCGAGGAGCTCCTCGCCGACCTCCGCGATTCCTATGCGCGCACGCTCGACGACGACACGGCGGAGGCGTACCGCGAGGCGTTCGACCGCGAGGTTCGCCGCCGGCTTCCCCGCTTCGGCCTCGACCTCATCTAGAGCTTGAGATCCCGGCGGTCGAACGCGACGGTCGCCCCCGCCGCGACGACGAGCGTGACGAGCGCGAGGATCGCCGACGCGCCCCAGTCGATCCCCTGGACGAGCCGGTCGAAGCTCGCGTAGTAGTAGAACGGCGAGAGCACCCGCCAGGGCTCGAGCCAGTCGGCGAGCGGTGCGAGCGCCATGAGGAGGTACGCGCCGACCGCGAGCGCCGCGGGCACGCCGATCGCCGGCCCGCGCCGCCCGGTCGCCGCCCCGGCGGCGAGCGCGAGCGCGCCGAAGAGCAGCCCGAGCAGCCCGGCCGCCACGGTCGCGGCGAGCATCCGCGCCGCGGAGACGCCGAGGTCGACCGCGAGCCCCGACGTCCACGACGAGAGCCACGTGACCGCGGAGAAGACGGCGACGAGGCCGACGAGCCCCAGGAGCTTCTCCCCGACGAGCCGCCTCCGCCCGACCGGGTTCGCGAGGAGCAGCTCGAGCGTCCCGCGCTCCTCCTCGCCTGCGATGGCGCCGGCCCCGTGGCCGATCGCGAAGATGAGCAGGAGCAGCGGCACGAGCAGCGCGAAGACCTGCCCGTCGAGGTAGCCCGCGGGCGAGAGGATGTCGAGGCTCTCGCGCCCGCCGAGGAGCGCGCGCATGAGCTCGGGCGAGTCCTCCACGAACCCCTCGATTTCGGGGCTGTCGCGGACGCTCGGGTAGAAGATCACGTTCACCCAGACGAGCGCCGCGACGCCGATCGCCCACCAGGCGAGCGAGCGTCGCGCGTCGCGCACCATCCGGACGGCGATGTCGGTCACCCCGCCTCACCCTCGCCGCGGTAGTACGCCATGAAGATCTCCTCGAGGTCGGGCTCGCGGGCGAGGAGCTCGACCACCTCGTGCCGCGCGAGCTCCTTCACGAGCGCGTCGACCGGCCCGTCCACGGCGAAACGGAGCCGCTCCCCCTGCCCGTCGACCGCCTGCACGGGCGCGAGCGCGCGAAACGGCTCCGGGTCGACGGGGGCCCCGAAGCGCACCTCCACGAGCCGCGGCGCACGGGCGCGCAGGGCCGAGACGGTGTCGACCGCGACGAGCTCGCCGTGCCGGATGATCGCCACGCGGTCCGCGATCCGCTCGACCTCGGCGAGCTGGTGCGACGAGAAGAAGACTGCGGCACCGCGCCCCGCCGCCTCGCGGACGAGCTCGTGCACGGCGGCCTGCATGAGCGGGTCGAGCTCGCTCGTCGGCTCGTCGAGCACGAGCAGCTCCGGGTCGTGCATGAACGCCTGGAGGACGCCCACCTTCTGGCGGTTCCCGCTCGAGAGCTGGCGGATCGGCCGGTCGAGGACGAGCTCGAGGCGGTCGGCGAGCGCCTCCACGCGCCCGGCCTCGACGCCGCCGCGCAGCCGGCCGAAGTAGCGGAGGAGCTCCCGGGCCGTCAGGCGTTCGTAGAGGACGAGGTCGCCAGGCAGGTACCCGAGGCGCCGCCTGATCGCCACGCTCCGCTCGCGCGCGTCGAGCCCGAGCACGCGGATCCGCCCCTCCGTCGGGCGGATCATGTCGAGGACGCAGCGGATCGTCGTCGTCTTCCCCGCCCCGTTCGGGCCCAGGAAGCCGAGCACCTCGCCCGGCTCGAGGTCGAGCGAGAGGTCGCGGACGCCGACGACGTTCCCGTACCGCTTCGTCAGGTTCCGGAGCTCGAGCGCGGCGGGCACCGGGCAACGCTACCGTGCCCGCCGATGGGGAGCGTCCGGATCGGCTGCTCCGGCTGGAACTACGCGCACTGGCGCGAGCGCGTCTACCCGGCCGGGCTCCCGCAGCGGCGCTGGCTCGAGCACTACGCGACCCTCTTCGACACGGTCGAGGTGAACGCGACCTTCTACCGCCTGCCGAGACGCGACTCCGTCGCCCGCTGGGTGGAGCAGACGCCGCCCGGCTTCCTCTTCTCCGTGAAGGCGAGCCGGTATCTGACACACGTGAAGCGCCTGGCCGACCTGGGCCCCGGGCTCGAGCGGTTCTACGCCTGCATCGAGCCGCTCGTCGAGTCGCCGAAGCTCGGCCCCGTGCTCTGGCAGCTCCCCGGGAACTTCCACCGCGACGACGAGCGGCTCGCCGCCGCGCTCGAGCGGCTGCCCGGCGGGCTGCACTGCTTCGAGTTCCGGCACGCGTCGTGGTTCGTGCCGGACGTCTTCGCGCTCCTGCGCGCGCACGGCGCCGCGCTTGTGATCGGCGACTCACCCGAGCGGCCGTTCCAGACGGAGGACCGGACGGCGGACTGGACGTTCGTCCGCTTCCACTACGGTCGCCGGGGACGGCGAGGGAACTACTCGGAGCGGGAGCTCGACGACTGGGCCGGCCGCATCGCGCGCCACGCGGCCCTCGGCGACGCCTACGTCTACTTCAACAACGACTGGGAGGGCTTCGCCGTCCGCAACGCACACGGGCTCATACGCCGCCTGGTCGAGTAACTGCCCGCAGTCAGAGGTGTGGATAGCCGTATGCCGTTTCCGGGAACATCGTGCGACGATGCTCTTGATGGCAACCAGGGTTCTCATCGTCGACGACCACCCGAGCTTCCGGGCGATGGCCCGGGCGCTCCTCGAGGCAGAGGGCTTCGAGGTCGTCGGCGAGGCGGAGACCGGGATCGCCGGGCTGCGGGCCGCGAAGGAGCTCGAGCCGGATCTCGTCCTGCTCGACGTCCAGCTCCCCGACTTCGACGGGTTCGAGGTCGCAGCGCGCCTCACGAGTGCGAACGGCGACTCCCCGGCCGTCGTCCTCACGTCGAGCCGCGACGCCTCCGATTTCGGCCCGCTCGTCGCCGAAAGCGGCGCGAAAGGTTTCGTGCCAAAAGCTGAGCTTTCGGGAGGAGCGCTCGCTACTCTGATCGAGTGAGCGCCCGGACTGCGGTCGTTCTGTGGACGCTGGCCCTCGTGGCCGGTGTGTACGCGTTCGTCCTGGCGGTCACGAGCCCCCATCCGGACGAGGTGACGCTGCGATCCGTGCTTTCGACGGTCGCCGGGCTCGCGTTCGTCGGCTCCGGCCTCGTCCTCAGGCTGCGTCGCCCGGACACGCGCATGGGGACGATCATGGTCATCGCGGGCTTCTCGTGGTTCCTGCCGGCCCTCGCGCAGTCGGGCCACGCCGTCCCGTTCACGATCGGGATGGGCCTGAACGACGCCGCCTGGGCGTTCTTCGCCTGGGTGCTCCTCGCGTACCCGTCCGGGCGGGTCGAGGGACTCGCGGCGAAGACGCTCGTCGCCGGCGCGTTCGTCCTCGGCCTCGTCCTGCGGCCGATCTGGATCCTCTTCACCGACCTCGACCGCGTCCACCCGGACGGGCCGGGCAACGCGTTCCTCGTCGCCGACCGGGAGGACGTCTCGCTGAACCTCTCGCACGCGATCGAGGGGCTCGCGCTCGCGCTCATCGTCGGCGCGATCGCCGTGCTCGTCCAGCGGTGGCGGGCCGCGTCCCCGCCGCTGCGCCGGACGCTCGCGCCGCCGTTCCTCGCATTCGGCGTGACGATCTCGCTCCTCGCCGTCGCGGTGATCCTCCAGGTGATCGGGATGTGGGCCTCGTGGATCTTCTACTGGGCGGCGCTCGTCGCGCTCCTCACCGTGCCGCTCTCGTTTGCGGTCGGACTGCTGCAGACGCGGCTCGCGCGCGCGGGCGTCGGTCGGCTGCTCGTCGAGCTCGACGACGTCGCCGAGGCCGAGGACCTGCGCGCCGCCCTCGCGCGGGCGCTCGGCGACCCGTCGCTGCAGCTCGCCTTCTGGCTCCCGGAGCACCGCTCCTTCGTCGACGCGGACGGCGACCCGGTCGAGCCGCCCCTGGGCGGAAACGGGGACGGCGCCCGGCTCGCCACCGTGGTCGAGCGGGCCGGCGAGCCGGTCGCGGCACTGATCCACGACGCGTCGCTCGCCTCCGACCCCGGGCTGCTCGAGGCGGTCAGCGCCGCCGCCGGGCTCTCGCTCGAGAACGAGCGCAGGCTGACCGCGCTCATGCGCTCCGAGGCGCGGCTGCGCGCCCTCGTCGAGGCGCTGCCGGACCTCATGTTCCGGCTTTCGCGCGACGGCCGGTACCTCGACGTGCAGGCGCCCGAGACGTCCCTTCTCGCGGCTCCGCGCGACGAGCTGCTCGGTCGGACGGTGCGCGAGGTGCTCCCGGAGTCCGTGGCGGCGCAGCTCCTCGATTCGATCGACCGCCTGCGCTCGCCCGGGGACGTCGAGTCGGTCGAGTACTCGCTCGAGCTGGACGGAGTCGCGCGCTACTTCGAGGCCCGCCTCTCGCCGATCGGGACCGAGGAGGTCGTCCTCATCGTCCGCGACATCTCCGAGCGGCGGGCGCACGAGCTCGAGCTCGCGAGCCTCCAGGCGGAGCTCCGCGCGCGGCTCGGCGAGCTCGACCGCGAGCGGGAGCTCTCCCGCGCGGTCGTGCAGACGTCCCCGAGCTTCTTCTGCATCCTCGACGGCGGCGGGCGGATCGTGCGCTTCAACGTGGCGCTCGAGCGGGCGACCGGGCTCGTGGACGACGATCGCGTGCGCGGGAAGCCGTTCTGGGAGGTCTTCCCCATCCCGGAGCACCGCGAGCGGGTGCGCGAGGCGATTGCGACCGCCTCGGTGGACGAGCGCGAGGACTGCTGGGTCTCGGCGACGGGCGACCACATCGACGTCGCCTGGTCGCTCACGTACCTCCCTGCCGAGCAGGGCCGGCTGCGGTACCTCGTGACCGGGATGGACGTGACCGAGCGCGCCCGGCACGAGGCGGAGCTGCGCCGCTCGCGCGCCCGGATCGTCGAGGCGGCGAGCGTCGAGCGGCGCCGGCTCGAGCGGAACCTTCACGACGGGGCGCAGCAGCGGCTCGTGTCCCTCTCGCTCTCGCTCCGGCTCGCCCAGGCGCGGGTCCGGACCGATCCGGAGCAGGCGGAGAAGCAGCTCCAGGCGGCCAGCGACGAGCTCGGGCACGCGCTCGAGGAGCTTCGGGAGCTCGCGCGCGGAATCCACCCGGCGGTGCTGACGGACCGCGGCCTCGAGCCGGCGCTCCAGTCCCTCGTCACGCGCGCGCCCGTGCCGGTGACGCTCGCGGAGGCGCCGGAGGAGCGCCTCCCCGAGCCGGTCGAGGCGGCCGCGTATTACGTCGTCGCCGAGGCGCTCACGAACGTGGCGAAGTACGCGGAGGCGTCGGCGGCCACCGTGCGGGTGTCGCGCGTGAACGGCGCCGCGCTCGTCGAGGTCGCGGACGACGGGATCGGCGGCGCCGACCCGGGGAACGGCTCCGGCCTGCGCGGCCTCGCCGACCGCGTCGAGGCGCTCGACGGCCGGCTGGAGGTCGAGAGCACGCTCGGCAAGGGCACGGTCGTCCGCGCCGAGATCCCGATTGAGGGCTGACCCGCCCTCGCCGTGCGCGTGGCGGTCGCCGGCCACTAGGCCGCGGCGTGCACGACCCAGACGTTCGGCTCGAAGTAGAGCCCCGTGTCGGCCTCCCGGTCGATCGCGAGCGGCGCGAGGCCCTGCGGGAAGACGTACTCGCCCGTGTCCGGGAACGCCATGCCCGTCCACCCCTCCCAGTCGGCGACCGTCCCGCTGATCCGGAGCGACCGGGGCTCCGGCCGGAGGAGTGCCGCGCCGAGCGCGACGTGCATGCGGATCCACGGGTCGAAGGGCAGGCCGTCCGCCCGGGTCCAGGCCGCGTACCGGTCGATCGCGGCGAGCGGGTAGCGCTCCTTCCAGACGGGACGCAAGGGCGCGAGCGCCGAGGCGAAGCCGTGCCGGGCGGCGAGCGCCCGCATCGCCTGGATCATCGTGCGGCTCGTCCCGCGTCCTCGATGCGCGGCGGGGACCTCGATCGCGAGCGCCGAGAGCGCGTTCGGCGCGCCGCCCGCCTCGCGCAGGGCGAACCCGTCTTCGAGGAGACGGTCGAAGCCCGCGGGCAGGCCCGGCTCGGTCCCGTCCCAGGAAAGCGGAAGCGAGTAGCCCTGCGCGACGATCTCGTCCGCGTCCTCGTCGTGGAGCACGAACTGGAAGTCGGGGAAGTCCTCGTCCAGCCGCCCCCAGTAGAGGTTCGTCGTATCGCCGTGGAGGTTGTACTCCGGCCACACGTCCCCGGTCGCCGCGAGCCCGCGCTCCCACAGGTCGCGCCGCTCGCTCGCGAGGACGATGCGCTGCCCCATACCGCATTATCGACCTGCGCGCGCTCTAGACTCGGGGCGTGCGCGTCGTGCTCGCAGACGACTCCGTCCTCCTCCGTGAGGGCGTCGCCCGGATCCTCGAGGAATCCGGCTTCGACGTGGTCGGCCAGGCGGGGAACCCGGACGAGCTCATGCTCAAGGTGCGCTCGTACTCGCCGGACGTGGCCGTCGTGGACATCCGCATGCCGCCGACGCACACGGACGAGGGCCTGCGCGCCGCGCGGGAGATCCGCGAGAAGCATCCGGACACCGGCGTCGTCGTGCTCTCGCAGTACGTCGAGCCGGAGTACGCGCTCGACCTCCTATCCGAGAGCGCCGAGGGCGTCGGCTACCTCCTGAAGGACCGGATCTCGGACGTCGGCGAGTTCGCGGCCTCCGTGCGCCGCGTCGCGGAGGGCGGCTCCGCGCTCGACCCGACGGTCGTCTCGCAGCTCGTGGGCCGCCGGCGAGCCGACGACCCGCTCGCCGACCTCACCCCGCGCGAGCGCGAGGTGCTCGAGCTCATGGCCGAGGGCCGCTCGAACCAGGGAATCGCCGCCCGCATGGTCGTCACCGAGCGCGCGGTCGAGAAGCACGTGACGAGCATCTTCGCGAAGCTCCGCCTCCCCGCCGCCTCGGACGACCACCGACGTGTGCTCGCGGTGCTCGCGTTCCTCAAGAACTAGGGCGGTTATCCGCACCCGAAGACGCCGGGAGGCCGCATTCCCGCGTGCGCCGCGCGGTGCGAAGCTGCACCCATGACGCGCATCCTCCTCATCGGCCTCATCGTCTTCGGCGTCCTGGCCCTCGCGGTCGGCGGCTGGACGATCCGGGGCGCCCAGTGGGTCGTCTCGCCCGCGTCGCGGCGCCGCCGGCTCGTCAAGAGGCTGCCGCGGCTCGCGCCCGCTCCGCGCCCGGCCTTCGCCTAGCCACAAGGTTTCTCACCTCCCACCTCCTGGGGAGCGAAGGGCCGCCCTTGCCGGCGGCCCTTCGTCGTGTGCGGATATCCGAACCTCGAGACGCAGGGTCGCCCCATTCCCGCCCGCGCACCCGCGCGCGAGGCTTGCGGCATGAGCCCCGCACCCTCCGCCGCCGAGATTCGCCGCCTCCTCCGGACGCTCGCCCTGCCGACGTTCGGGCTCGCGCTCGCGATGAGCGTGCTCACGACGTACGCGCCCGTCCTCCTCGGCGAGAAGACGGACTCGGGCGCGGCGATCGGGCTCGCGATCGGCGCGGAGGGGCTCTTCGCGCTCTTCCTCCCGGTGCTCGTCGGCTCGCTCTCCGACCGGACGCGCTCGCGGCTCGGCCGGCGCCTCCCCTACGCCCTCTTCGCAACGCCGCTCCTCGTCGCGCCGCTCGTGCTGCTCCCGTTCTCCGGCTCCTTCGCGGGGACGGTCGCCCTCGTCTCGCTCTTCTTCGTCGGCTACTTCGTCTACTACCCGCCGTACCAGGCGATGTTCGCCGAGCTCGTGCCCGCGACGCACACCGGCCGCGCGGTCGGGATCCAGGGCGTCGCGCGCGGGCTCGGCCTCGGCGCCGCGCTCGTCGGCGGCGGGTTCCTGCTCTCGGCGTGGGCGCCGCTGCCTTTCCTCCTGGGCGCGGCCGCCGTCGTCCTCACCACCTTCGCGCTCCTGCGCGGAACCCCCCGCGTGGCCGCGCCGGTCGCCGCACCCGGCGCGGCCCGCGGCCAGAGCGTGCGCGCGCTGCTCCGGAGCCGGCCGGACATCCGCGCGTTCGCCGCGGCCAACCTCCTCTGGGAGATGAGCTTCATGGGCCTGAAGACGTTCATCGTCCTCTACGTCCTCAAGGGCCTCGGCGAGTCGATGACGACCGCGACCGCCGTGATCGGCGTCGTCGCCGGCTCCTACGTCGTCGCGGCGCTCGTCGCCGGGCGGCTCGCCGACCGCGTCGGGCTCATGCGGCTCCTCAAGGTCTCCATCTGGATCTACGGGGCCGGGCTCCTCTTCGCGGCGACGCTGCACGACCTGGGGCCGATGCTCGTCGCGCTCCCGGTCGTGGCGCTCGCCGGCGCCGTCCTCATGACGCTTCCGTATGGGATCCTCATGCGGATCTCCCCGGCCGGAAGCGAGGGCGCGGTCTCCGGGCTCTTCAACCTCTCCCGCGCGGTCGGCGTGATCGCCGGGCCGGTCGTCGTCGGCCTCGCGATCGACCTCGGCGCGCCGTTCTTCTCCGCGACCGCGGGCTACGGCGCGATGTGGGTCGCCGTCGGGCTGCCGATCGTGCTCTCGCTCGCGTTCCTCCCGGCGATCGCCGGCGAGCGGGCCGAGGCCGCCGAGCCCGAGACGACGGTCGCCGCGCTCGACGAGCTCGCGCTCTCCGCGTAGCGCGTGGTGCGGTTCGCCGCACGCCACGCCCTCCGGCCGCCCCGACGCACGGACGCAGGCCAGCCCCATTCCGGTTCGGCGCCACGGGCGCGAGGCTGGGGCACGACTCCGAACACGCCCCCGAAAGGACTCCGATGACCCCGCTCGCCCGCTCCACCAACCTCGCCGCCCGCATGGGCCGCTGGAGCGCCCGGCACAAGAAGACCGCGATCGCCGGGTGGCTCGCCTTCGTCCTCCTCGCGCTCGTCGTCGGCGGCCTCGTCGGGACGAGCAAGCTCGACAGCTCCGACATCGCCGCCGGCAAGAGCGAGCACGCCCAGGCGATCATCGACCGCGGCGCGTTCGCCGACGGCTCCGGCGAGACCATCCTCGTCCAGAGCGAGACGCTCACCGCGGACGATCCCGCCTTCGCCGCCGCGGTCACCGACGTCGTGAACCGGATCACGCCGTTCCCCGCCGTGCACGACCTGCACACGCCCTTCGACCGCGGGGCACACCTCGTCTCCGACGACGGCCGCTCCGCGCTCATCCGGTTCGAGGTCGAGGGCGACGACGCCCACGGCACCGAGGCCGTCGAGCCGATCCTCGCCGCCGTCGAGGAGGCCCAGGCCGCGAACCCGGGCTTCGTCGTCGAGCAGTTCGGCGAGGCGAGCTCGATGCTCGCCCTCGACGAGACGATCGCCGAGGACTTCGAGCGCGCCGAGCTGCTCGCGCTGCCGATCACGCTCGGCATCCTGATCGTCGTCTTCGGCGCGCTCGTCGCGGCCGGGATCCCGCTCCTGCTCGGGCTCTCCGCCGTCGCGGCCGCGCTCGGGCTCCTGGCGATCCCGAGCCAGTGGTTCCCGGTCGACGACGCGGCCGGCTCGGTCATCCTCCTGATCGGCCTCGCCGTCGGCGTCGACTACTCGCTCTTCTACCTCAAGCGCGAACGGGAGGAGCGGGCGGCCGGCAGGGGCCCGGAGGCCGCGCTCGAGGCGGCCGCCGCAACCTCGGGCCGCGCCGTCCTCATCTCGGGCCTGACCGTGATCGTCGCGCTCGCCGGGCTCTTCTTGGGCGGGACGAAGATCTGGAACTCGATCGCGATCGGCACGATCCTCGTCGTCGCGATCGCGGTCGCCGGCTCGCTGACGGTCCTCCCGGCCGTGCTCTCCTCCCTCGGCGACCGGGTCGAGAAGGGCCGCCTGCCGCTGATCGGGCGCCGGAGCCACGCTGACACCTCGCGCGTGTGGGACGCCATCCTGACGCGCGTCCTGCGCCGGCCGCTCGTCTCCGCCGTCGCCGCCGGCGGCTTCCTGCTCGTCCTCGCGGCGCCGACGCTCGGGCTGCACACGTCGCTCCCCGGCGCGTCGTCCCTGCCGAAGGACCTTCCGATCCTCCAGACGTACGACCGGATCCAGACGGCGTTCCCCGGCGGCCCGCTGCCGGCGATCGTCGCAGTCGAGGCCGAGAACGTGACCGCGCCGGAGGTGCAGGCGGCGATCGCCGACCTGCGCGAGCGGGCGCTCGCGACCGGCGTGATGGCCGACCCGATCACTACGCAGGTGAGCCCGAACGGCCGCGTCGCGCTCGTGTCCGTCCCGCTCGCGGGCGAGGGCGCCGGCGACCCGGTCTCCGAGCAGGCGCTCGCCGCGCTGCGCGACGACGTCGTCCCGGCCTCGCTCGGCGCGGCCGGCCTCGACGCCGGCGTGACCGGCGAGACGGCGGTCTCGAAAGACTTCAACGACCTCGTGAAGGAGCGGGCCCCGTTCGTCTTCGGGTTCGTGCTCCTCCTCGCCTTCCTGCTCCTGCTCGTCTCGTTCCGGTCGATCGTGATCGCGGGCAAGGCGATCGTCCTCAACCTGCTGTCGGTCGGCGCGGCCTACGGGCTCCTCGTCGTCGTCTTCCAGCACGGCTGGGGCGAGAGCCTCCTCGGCTTCGAGTCGACCGGCGCGATCACGTCGTGGCTGCCGCTCTTCATGTTCGTGATCCTGTTCGGGCTCTCGATGGACTACCACGTGTTCATCCTGAGTCGCGTGCGCGAGGCGTTCGACCGCGGTCTCTCGACCGAGGAGGCGGTCACGCACGGGATCAAGACGACGGCCGGCGTCGTCAGCGCCGCGGCGTTCGTGATGGTCGCGGTCTTCTCGATCTTCGTGACGCTCTCGACGGTCGAGATGAAGCAGGCCGGCTTCGGGCTCGCGACGGCGATCGCGATCGACGCGACGATCGTCCGGGCGGTGCTCCTCCCGTCGCTCATGAAGCTCCTGGGCGACTGGAACTGGTACCTCCCGCGCCGGCTCGAGTGGCTGCCGCAGGTTTCGCACGAGACGGAGGCGGCTCCGGTCCCCGCCAGCTGACGCGATCACGCACGCGACCGGGCGGCCCCGCGTAACGGCGGGGCCGCCCGCGCGACGAAAGGAGTGGTTCACATGCGCTTCCCCGGACTCCTCGGCCTCGCCTTCTCGCTGCTCGTCGTCTTCGCGGTCGCCTCGCCCGCGGCGGCTCAGCCGGCGGGGTCGGTCGTCTTCTCCGCGAGCCGGGACGGCGACCACGAGCTCTACCGCGTGGCGGCGGCCGGGGGCTCCGTGACGCGCCTCACGCAGAACCGCTCGAGCGACGCGGCGCCCGCGGTCTCGCCCAACGGCCGGCTCGTCGCGTTCGTGAGCGACCGGGACGGCGACGAGGAGATCTTCGTCATGCGGCTCGACCGAACCGCGCTCTGGCAGGTGACGCGAAACCGCGCGGCCGACCACTCCCCGGGGTGGTCGCCGAACGGGCGGCATCTCGTCTTCGCCTCCGACCGCTCCGGGGACTTCGAGCTCTACGCGGCCGGCCGCTACGGCGGCGACGTCCGCCGGCTGACGCGGAGCCCGGGGTTCGACGTCCAGCCGGCGTGGTCGCCGGACGGCCGCCGGATCGCGTTCTCGTCGACGCGCGTCGACGGGCAGTTCGACGTGTATTCGATGAGGCGCGACGGCTCCGACGTCCGGCGGCTGACCTTCGAGGCCGGCACGGAGGAGGAGCCGGTCGCCGACATGGCGCCCGCCTGGTCGCCCGACGGCGCGCGGATCGCGTTCTCGTCGACGCGCGGCGGCGTGATCGACGACCTCTGGACGATGCGCGCCGACGGATCCGAGCTCGTGCGGGTGACCGCGACCGCGTTCGTGGACGAGTGGACGCCGCACTTCTCGCCCGACGGCGAGTGGCTCCTCTTCACGGCCTCGTCGCTCGCGGGCGGAGTGCGGATCGCGGTCGCGCGGGTGGACGGCTCGGAGCGGCGGCGGCTCGCGGGCGGGCTGTTCGCGTCCTGGGCGCCGTAGCGCCGGCTACGGGCCCTGCGGCGGCTCGAGCTCGTCGCCTTCGCCGGCGGCGATCGGCTCGTCCTCGCCCGTGATGGAGCCGGGGTCGCTCACGCCGACCGGCGGCCCCTCGGCCGGAGACCCGGCCGGGACGCCGGCGCCGTGACCGGCCTCCGTCGCCGCCTCCGTCGCCGTCTCGGGCTCGGAGGTCGTGACCGGGTGCGCGTCGGCGTCGGCCTCGGATGCGCCCGCTCCCGGAGCGCCGCGGCGGCGGAACCAGTCGAGGAGTCCCATGGCGGTGACTCTACTCGCGAACCGGCTCGGCGCGCGGAAGCCGGGGATGTGATTCCCCCGGGGGACCCCCTCTGGTTACCCCCTATCGGTCACGCTAGCGGCGAGAAGCGCACGCATGGTCACGATTCCGTGCCGGAACCGTGTCAGCGGCGCCCGCCGAAGTGGTGGGCGCGCGGCATCGACTCGCTCACCTCGACCTCCCCGGCCGCGGCGCGGGCGAGGGCGGAGAGGCTCTCGAGCGACTCGACGACGACGTTGCGGTTCCGCTCGTAGCGCTCGAAGCGGCCGCGCGCGAGGACGAGCGGCTCGCCGCGCACCGCCGCCCGGCAGCGCTCGTACACGGGCGGCGGGACGACGAGGTTCACCTGGCCCTCCTCGTCCTCGAGGAGCATGAACACGACGCCGTTCGCCGTCGCGGGCCGCTGGCGCGCGATCACCATCCCGGCGACGGCCACCCGGGCGCCGTGCGCGAGCCCGCCCAGCTCGTCGCTCCGCGTCACGCCCTCCGGCAGCGACGGCCGCAGGAGCGTGAGCGGGTGCACGCCGACCGAGAGCCCGGTCACGCGGTAGTCGGCGAGCATCCGCTCCCACGACGTCTGCTCCGGCAGCTCCGGGACGTCCGTCTGCGGGTCGAGCGGGAGCGCGAGCTGGCGCTCCTCCCCGCCCCCGCCGGCCGAGACCGAGCGGGGCGCGAGGCCGAGCCGCCAGAGGAGCTGCCGCCGCGGCCAGCCGAACGAGTCGCACGCGCCGCCCGCGACGAGCGCCTCGAGCGCCGGCCGGTCGACGGGCGCCCGCTGCGCGAGGTCGCGGATCCCCGTGAACGGCCCCCGCCGCTCCCGCTCGGCGGCGAGCGCCTTCGCCGGCTCCTCCCCCAGGCCGCGCACGTACCCGAGCCCGACGCGCACCGCCTCGCCCTCGAGCCGGCACTTCGCCTCCGACACGCGCACGTCCGGCGGGCGCACCTCCACCCCGCGCCGCTGCGCGTCCCGCACGAGCGAGGCCGGCGGGTAGAACCCCATCGGCTGCGCGTTCAGGAGCGCGCAGAGGAACTCCGCCGGATACCGGTGCCGGAGCCAGGCCGACTGGTAGGCGAGGAGCGCGAACGCGGCCGCGTGTGACTTCGGGAACCCGAAGGACGCGAACCCGTTGATCTTCCCGAAGACGAGCTCCGCCGTCTCGCGCGGGACGCCCCGCCCGGCCGCGCCCTCGAGGAACCGGTCGCGGTACGCCTCGATCGCCGCCTCCGACCGCTTGCGGCTCATCGCGCGGCGCAGCCCCTCCGCCTCGCCGACGGAGAACCCGGCGAGCGCGACGGCGACGTCGAGCACCTGCTCCTGGAAGATGATCGTTCCGAGCGTCTCCTCGAGCGGCTCGGCGAGGAGCGGATGGTCGTACGGGGGCATGAAGCCCGGGTCCTCGCGGAGCTTCTGGCGCCGGTCGACGTACGGGTGCACCGCCTTCCCCTGGATCGGCCCCGGCCGGACGAGCGCGACCTGCACCGTGAGGTCGTCGAGGTTCTCCGGGCGCGTGCGCAGGAGGCTCTGCATCTGCGCCCGGCTCTCGATCTGGAAGAGCCCGACGGTGTCCGCGTCCTGGATCTCCGCGTAGACGGCCGGGTCGTCGAGCGGGATGCGCGAGAGGTCGATCCGCTCGTCGCGCAGCAGAGCGATCTGCTCCACGCACTCCTCGACCGCGGAGAGCATCCCGAGCCCGAGCAGGTCGATCTTGAGGAAGCCCGCGTCCGAGCACGAGTCCTTGTCCCACTGGCAGAGCTGGCGGCCCTCCATCGCGGCCGGCTCGATCGGGACGAGCTCGGTGAGCGGGCGCGTCGAGATGATCATCCCGCCCGGGTGCTGCGAGAGGTGGCGCGGGAGTCCCGCGATCTCTCCGCAGAGCTCCGCGAACGCGCGCCAGCGGGGGGAGCGGCGGCGGCGCTCGGCCTCCGGCAGGAGCTCGAGCTCCTCGGCCACGCGCCGCGCGTTCCAGCCGTCCGAGAGGCGTGCGAGCCGCTCGAGCTCGGCGGGCGGCAGGCCGAGCGCCTTGCCGACGTCGCGGATCGCCCCGCGCGCCCGGTACGTGGCGAAGCTCGCGACGAGCGCGGAGTGCTCGCGCCCGTACTTCTCGCAGACGGCCACGATGAGCCTCTCGCGGATGTCGCGGGGGAAGTCGAGGTCGATGTCCGGCACCGAGACGAGCTCGCGGTTCAGGAAGCGGCCGAGCTTCAGGTCGGCGGCGACCGGGTCGACGTGCGAGAGCCCGGTGAGGTAGCAGACGATCGAGCCGACCGAGCTTCCCCGCCCGCGCCCGGGCGGGAGCAGATGGCGCGGCGAGCCGGCGCCGCGCACCTCGGCGGCGACGTCGCGCGCGAGCTCGAGCACCTCCCAGTGGAGGAGGAAGAACCCGGAGAGGCCGAGCTCGGCGATCAGGGCGAGCTCCTCGCGCAGGCGCTCCTCGGCGCGGCGGCGCAGGCCGGGCCTCGCGTCGCGGTAGCGCTCGTCGAACGCGGCGCGGGTCACGCGCGCGAGCTGGACGTCCGCCGGGTCGGGCCCGTCGGAGAAGTCCGGGTAGCGGTAGCCGAGCTCCTGCGTGAGGTCGAACGTGAGCCGCTCGGCGAGCTCGCCCGCGGCGGCGACCGAGGCGGGATCGTCGCGCCAGCGCTCGGCCACCTCGGCCGGCGCGAGGAGCGCGCACTCGTCGTTCCCGCGCCGCTCCGGCTCGCAGCCCTCGAGCGAGGTGCGGTGGCGGATCGCGACGAGCGCGTCCTGCAGGCGGACGCGGCTCTCGGCGTGCGCGTGCGCGTTCCCGGTCGCGACGGTGTGGACGCCGAGCGTCCCGGCGAGCTCGCGCAGGGCGGCGTTCCGTCGCGCGTCCCCGCGTGTGAGCGGCCGCTGGAGCTCGACGAGGAACCGCTCGGGCCCGAGCGCGCGGGCGAGGCGGGCGGCCGCGTTCGGGTTGCGCAGGGCGAGGCCCGAGCGCGCGCAGCCCGAGAGGCAGACGAGCCCGTCGTTCCGCTCCTCGAGAAGCGCCTGGTCGAGCCCCGGATCGAGACGGCGGCCCGCGTGCGCGGCCGTGAGCAGCCGGCAGAGGTTCGCGTAGCCGCGCGGCGTCTCGACGAGGAGCGTGACGTGCGAGCCGTCCGCGAGCGTGACCTCTGCGCCCGTGATCGGGCGGACGCCGAACGCCTTCGCCGCGTAGGCGAACTCGAGCGAGCCGTAGATCCCGTCGTGGTCGGTGAGCGCGAGCGCCGGGTAGCCGTGCTCGGCCGCGGCGAGCACGAGCTCCTCGGGCCGCGAGGCGCCGTCGAGGAACGAGTACGCGCTGTGGCAGTGGAGCTCGGCGTAGCCCGCCACGCGCTCACCTGCCTAGGCCCGCTGCGTGAACCATCCCCCCGCCTCCTCGTCGTGGTAGGCCACGACGTTCTGTCCGCTCTCGAGGACGAGGTCGAAGTAGCGCCGCCGGACGGGCGCCTCCGTCCACCAGCGGTCTACGACGCGCCAGACCTCGCGGACGCGCGCGACCTGCATCCGGTTCACCGTCACCGGCTCCGCGGACGCGCCGACCCCCCGCGTGACCACGAGCGCCCGCCGGGGCTCGTTCAGTCGTCGCGCGGCACGAGGATCGCCCGGCTCTCGGGGATCCGCGACCACGGCGCCACCTCCACCACGCTGCACACGGCGTCGACCCCGGCGCCGAGCCGAGCCTGCCTGAGCCCGTCACGGAGCCGGTCGCGCAGCCGGCTCCCGCGCGGGCGCACGAGCTCGGCCTGCGTGCCGACCGACTCCGCGAGCTCTCCGAGCTCGAGCCGGAGGGCGAGGACGGGCGCCGTGAGCTCCGCGAGCTTGGGCCCGAGCGCGAGCCGGAGGCGGTCCGGCTCCGCGGTCGCCTCGCGGAGCGTCAGCGCCCGCCGCCACGACCCGCCCCCGACGAGCCGCGCGGACACGGCCACCTTGCGCGGCGCCCGGCCTCCCCGCTCGGGCCGCGCCAGGAGCCGGTCGAGGAGCGCGGCGAGCGCGTGGCGGAGCGTCAGCTCGTTCCCGACCGCCTCCGGGAACTCGAGCTCCTCCACGATCTCGCTCGCCGGCCTCCGCCCCTCGACGCGCGGCCCCTCCTCCCCCGTCACGATCCGCCACGCCTCGGCCGCCTCCCGCCCGAGCCGGTCGGCGACCGATGCGCCCGGGAGCCGCGCGAGCTCCCCGAGGCGCCGGATCCCGAGCTCCGAGAGCTCGTCCCGCTGATCCGGGGTGAGCGAGAGGAGGTCGAGCGGGAGCGGCTCGAGGAAGAGCGCGCTCTCGTCGTCGTCCACGATCACGATCCGGTGCGGCGGCGCGACGCTCGCCGCGGCGAGCGCGGTGAAGCGGCGCGCGCCGGCCCCGATCCGCGGATGCCACTCGCGGCCGACCGCGTCGAGCGCCCGCCGGAGCGCCGGCCGGAGCCCGCCCGCGAGCCGCTCGATGCCCGTCGTGTCGAAGAGCGCGCAGCCGGCCTGG
>JAICNY010000122.1 GCA_025930955.1 Thermoleophilia bacterium | reverse complement strand
GCAGGGTCACGCCGGACGCACCGGCAGGCCGGCGTCGGAGAGCTCCTCACGTTCTGCCGGTGTGATCTCGAACGGCGCGCCGGGCTCCGCCCCGACGACGAGCACGACCGTGTTGTCCTCCTCGGCGATCGCCGACCGCCTCGTGGCGACGTCTCGGGCGCTCACGAACGTGCCCGCCGGGGCATCGACGACCGCGCCGTCGACCTCGAACCTCGCTCGGCCGGAGTGGACGAAGTACAGCTCCTGGTGTTGCTCGTCCTCGGGGCTCGAGTGGTCGTGCTCCCCGATGATGCGGTCGCCGGCACGCAGCCCCGTGTAGGCGTTCATGCCGAACGCCGTGAGCCCGAAGTGGTTGCGGATCGGCTGCCAGCGGGCGTCGGCGTACGGAACGGCTGCCGTCGGGATGTCGGCGAGCGTGTCGGAAACCGGAGCCTCTTCCACGTCGGCCTCGGCGGCGGCCGCGAGCGGAGCGCCGCCGAGGCCGATCTCGTTGCCGTCGGGGTCGCGGTACGTGGCCTTGCGGACGCCGTTCGAGTAGGTCTCCCGCTCGGCGGGCTCGATCCCCCGGGCGGCGATCTCGGAGACGGTCGCGTCGAGGTCGTGGACGAAGATCGTGTGGATCGCGTGGCCCGCGCGCTCGGGCCGCTCGACGACGAACAGGAACCGGTGCTCGGCGAGTTCCCACACCGCCTCGGCGGCGTGGGGCAGGACGCTGGGCTCGGAGCCGAGAAGACGCTCGTACCAGGCCACCGCCTGCTCGTAGTCGCGCACCGGGCTGCCGGCGAACAGGTCGACCGCCATGATGCGACCTTACCCCCGGGGCGCCGGGGATGGGGGTTTCGGTAAGAGCCGGCGACGGGGTATGCTCCGCGCCCTGCGGCTGGGCGGCTCACACTCGCCGGCCGGCCGGAACCGAGAGTGAGGGGAGCACACATGTCGGGACTTGCAGGACCGCTCGGGCGCAGAGGCGTCCGGCGCATGGCGGTCATGGCCCTCGCGGCGGCGGCACTCGTGCCCGCCGGGGAGGCGATGGCGGCGCCACAACAGAAGGCGTGCGACACACGCACGAACAACACGTACACGAAGCTGCTCGAGTGCATCCGGCTCGACGAGGTGCGTGAGCACCAGGCGGCGCTCCAGGCGATCGCGGACGCAAACGGCGGGAACCGCTTCTCGGGCACGCCGGGCTACGACGCCTCCGCCGCCTACGTGGCCGAGCGGCTCGAGGCGGCCGGGTACGACGTGGAGATCCAGACGTTCGACTACCTCGCGTTCGAGGTCGTCGGCCCGTCGACCCTCCAGCAGATCGCGCCGAACCCGACGACGTACGTCGAGGGGGTCGACTTCGGCGTCATCACTCAGAGCGATCCGGGTGACGTCACCGCGCCGGTCACACCGGTCGACCTTCAGCTCGGGCTGGGCAACACGTCGACGAGCGGCTGCGACGCCTCCGACTGGGTCGGGTTCCCGGCCGGGCACATCGCCCTGCTCCAGCGCGGCACCTGCACGTTCGAGCTCAAGGCCGAGAACGCCGCGGCGGCCGGGGCGGTCGGGATCGTGATCTTCAACCAGGGCGACACGGCCGATCCGAGCCGGCAGGGGATCCCGGCGGTGACGCTCACCGCGAACAACACGAGCGGCATCCCGGTGCTGGGGACGACGTACGCGCTCGGCGCGCAGCTCGCGGGCACTCCGGGGCTCGTGATGCGCGTCTTCGCGAACACCCTGCGCCAGATCCTGCCGACGTCGAACGTGATCGCCGAGAAGACCGGCGTGAACGACGACAACGTCGTCATGGCCGGCGCGCACCTCGACTCGGTGCTCGCAGGGCCGGGGATCAACGACAACGGCTCGGGCACCGCGGCGATCCTCGAGGCCGCCGAGCAGCTCGCCAAGCTGAACCCGCAGAACACGCTCCGCTTCGCGTTCTGGGGCGCGGAGGAGAGCGGCCTCGTCGGCTCGACGAACTACGTGAACGGCCTGAGCCAGGCGGAGAAGGACAGGATCGCGCTCTACCTGAACTTCGACATGGTCGGCTCGCCGAACTACATCTTCATGGTGTACGACGGCGACCAGTCGAGCTTCCCGCCGCCGGCGGGCGTTCCCATCCCGGACGGCTCGGTCGCGATCGAGGACATCTTCGAGTCCTTCTACACCCTCCGCGGCGAGCCGTACGACGACACGCAGTTCAGCGGACGCAGCGACTACCAGGCGTTCATCCTGAACGGCATCCCCGCCGGCGGGCTCTTCACCGGCGCGGAGGTCCCGAAGACCGCCGAGCAGGCGGCGATCTGGGGCGGGACCGTGGGCGCGCAGTTCGACCCGTGCTACCACGAGGCCTGCGACACGTTCGCGAACAACAACGATCACGCGCTCGACGTCAACGCCGACGCGATCGCGTTCGCGATCCTCACGTACGCGTACTCGACGGAGTCCGTGAACGGGGTGCCGGGCAGGAAGGTTCCCGGCAACTTCCAGATTCCGGCTCCTGCCGGCCCCGAGGGCACCTTCGTCCCGTAGCCGGACGCGCAGGATCGAGGGGGCGGCCGGACCGGCCGCCCCCTCCTCTGCGGGATACGCTGCCGCGCGTGATCGCCGTCTGCATCGCGGGAGCGACGGGCTGGACGGGGCGCGCGCTCGTGCCCGCGGTGCTCGCGGCCGAGGACCTGCGGCTCGCCTCCGCGGTCGCGCGCTCGGCCGCGGGCGACGATCTCGGCGAGGCGCTCGGCGGCCGAACGCTCGGCGTGCCGGTGCGCGCGACGGTGGCCGAGGCGCTCGACGACGTGGACGTGCTCGTCGACTACACCTCGGCGGCGGCGGTGCGGGCGAACGTCCTCGCGGCGGTCGAGGAGGGCGTCGGCGTTGTCGTGGGCAGCTCAGGGCTCACGGCCGACGACTTCGAGGAGATCGACGCGCTCGCCCGCGCGCGCGGGGTCGGCGTCGTCGCGTCCGGAAACTTCTCCCTCACCGCGGCGATGTGCCAGGCGGCGGCGCTCCTCGCGGCTCGGCACCTCCCGCAGTGGGAGATCGTCGACTATGCGAGCGCCGAAAAGCCCGACGTGCCGAGCGGGACGGCGCGCGAGCTGGCGGAGCGGCTCGGCGAGGTGCGCCGGCCCGAGGTCGGGCATCCGCTCGACGAGCTCCACGGCCCGCGGGAGGCACGCGGCGCGACGGTCGGCGGGGCGCAGATCCACTCCGTGCGGCTGCCGAGCTTCGTCGTCTCGACCGAGATCGTGTTCGGCGCCGAGGACGAGCGCCTCACGATCCGCCACGACGCGGGCGGCTCGCCCCGGCCCTACGTGGAGGGGACGCTGCTCGCCGTCCGCCGCGTCCCCGGGCTCATCGGGGTGATCCGCGGGCTCGACGCGCTCCTGGCGACATCCGGCTAGGACGCGCCGAGCAGGCGCAGGAAGCGCTCGTCGCCGCGCAGGCTCGCGAAGTCCTCGTCGTCGGCCGCCCACCCGCGCACGCGTTCGTCGCGGCAGGCGATCTCGAGCCGGGCGAGCGCGGCCTCCCGTCGGCCGGCGAGCGCCTCGTAGCACGCGAGCTGGTAGTTCAGATGCGGGTGCTCGGGGTACGTCTCGAGCCCTTCGCTCGCGATCCGGACGGCCTCGTCGAAGTCGCCCGCCTGGTAGGCGGGCTCGGCGGCGTACCAGTACTCGAAGGGCGAGACGGGGAGCGCGTCGCCCGGCCGCCCGCCGATGACGACGACCGTCGCCGGGGCGGACGCGGCCGTCGCCTCGCGGTGCACTCCCGGCGGTACGAAGACGAACGTGCCGGTCGGAGCGTCGACCTCCTCGTCGCCGATCCGGAACCGGGCGCTCCCCTCGAGCACGAGGTACAGCTCCTCGTGCCGGCCCGAGCCCGCGCTCGTCTCGTCGTGCGGCTCGATCAGCTCGTCGCCGGCGGACTCGGCGCTGTACGCGTTGACCCCGAAGCCGGTCACGCCGAGCTCGCGCCGGACCGGACGCCAGAGGCCCCCGTTCGCGACGCGCGGGAGCTCGTTCAGGTGCACGATCTTCGCGCTCGCGGGCGAGTCGTTCACGCGCGCAGCGTACCGGCGCCGCGACGGCTGGTTCGGGCGGCCGAGCGGCGGGCGACGACGATCCCCGCGTCCCAGCCGGGCGCGCGTCCTCGCGCGGGAAGCCGGGCCGACTCGGGCGGGAGCCCGGCCTGCACGAGGAGCCACGAGACGAGCGAGTTCGAGTTCCACATCTCGCCCGCGCGCAGCTCGTCCCGGCCCCACACCGGCGTCGGGACCTGCGGGACGAGCTCGAGCACGCGCCGCGCCGTCGCGAGGTCGCCGGCGAGCCGCTGCGGGCTTTCGACCGCCTCGGCGAGGTCCGGGATCTCCCCGCCGAGCCAGCGGCGCACCTCGTAGCGGAAGATCCGGAGCCGGCCGGCCGCCCGCGCGCCGACCGCGCCGCCCGCGACGACGCCGCGCTCGGCCGCGTCGCCGGTGAAGACCGGGGTCACCTCGATCGCGTAGCGGCCCTCCGGGACGTGCACCTGGAGCGCCGAGTGGTAGAGGTCGCAGCGCGTCCGGTGCGCGAGCCGGGCGGCGACCGCCTCGAACACGCGGCCGTTCAGCCGCACCGAATGGCCGCCCGCTCCGAGCGGAAGCCAGTAGAGATCGACGGCCGCCTCGTCCGCCATGCCGGGAGCTTGCGCCCGCGCCGCCTGCGGGGCATCCGCGCGGGACCGGATCCGCGCTGTGGCCGACTACGCGCCCGTTTGCCCGCGAGGCCGGTGGGTACGCGACCCCTCGTCGTCAGACCGAAGGAGGCCGCAGATGATCCTGCGTTACGACCGAATCGGGATGGAGATCCCGCCGCCGTCCGACCCGGATCCCGCCGGCGCCGCCGCCGTCCAGGAGCTGATGGGCGGGCGCTTCGGCGAGATGTCAACGTTCATGAACTACACGTTCCAGTCGTTCAACTTCCGCGGCCGGCAGGGCGCGAGGCCGTTCTACGACCTCGTGGCCAACATCGCCGCGGAGGAGTTCGGCCACGTGGAGCTCGTCGCAACCGCGATCAACACGATGCTCACGGGCGCCTCGGCCGAGTCGAACGGCTCGGCGCGCTCGCCGCTCGTCACGAAGAGCCCGCTCGCGGACGTGAAAGGCGTCGGCAACCCGCAGCACTTCATCGCCGGGGGCCAGGGCGCGCTGCCGCAGGACTCGAACGGCCGCCCGTGGAACGGCGACTACGTGTTCGCCTCGGGCGACCTCGTCGAGGATCTCACGCACAACTTCTTCCTCGAGACGGGGGCGCGCAGCAACAAGCTGAAGGTGTACGAGATGGTCGACCACCCCGCCGCCCGCGCGCTGACGGGGTACCTGCTCGTCCGCGGGGGCGTGCACCAGGTCGCGTACGCGCGTGCGCTCGAGAACTTGACCGGCGCGGACCTGATGAAGCTCTTCCCGACGCCGCGGATCCCTACGGACAAGATCCCCGAGTGCCGGCCGCACATCGACCGCGGCGACCACCTGCGGCTCTACCGTTTCTCGCCGGACGACTACCAGGAGCTCGCGGCCGTCTTCAACGGACCGCATCCGGAGACGGGCGAGGAGCTCACCGTGATCGAGGAGGCGCCCGAGGGCGTCCCGCCGCGCGACCTACCGCCGCAGCCGGCCGTCTTCGCGCCCGACTACGCGCCGGAGGAGATCGCGGAGATCGCGACGAAGCTGCGCCAGGCCGCCGGGCTTCCGAAGGAGCCGACCGGCCTCGTCGCCGACCTGAAGGCGCAGACGAAGCGCTCGACGAAGAAGGCGACCGCCCGCTCGCGGTCGTAGCCGAGCGCCGGCCGGGCCGCGTCGTGCGGCCCGGCCGGCGCCCCCCGAGCCTCGGTCAGACGCGCGTGCCCACGGCGAGGAGGTACTCCTTCTCGAAGCGAGCCCGGTCGGGCGTCCCACGGTTCCACTCCTCGGTGAACCGGTCGAGCGCCTCCTCGAACTCCGCCTCGCGGCCGTCCTTGCGGGCGTTCGCCTGGACGGCGATCGTCGGCCCGTAGAACGACTTGAAGTGGGTCGCGTAGTCGTGCGGGTGCTCGAAGGCGGTGATCTCGAGGACGTCGCGCTCGAGCGAGCGCCAGTCGACCCGGTCGCCGGTCAGCCCGCGCAGGTGCTCCTCGCTCCCCCAGAGCGGCGGGGGCTGGGCGCCGGGCGGCGGCGGGGCGGCGAAGGGCCCCATCGTCCGGAAGAGCGCGCCGAGCATCCCCTCGGGCGTCCAGCTCAGGAGCCCGATCGTGCCGCCCGGGCGGGTGACGCGTACGAGCTCGTCCGCGACCGCCTGATGGTTCGGGGCGAACATCCCGCCGATCGCCGACATGACGACGTCGAAGGAGCCGTCCTCGAACGGGAGGCGCTCCGCGTCCGCCTCGACCCAGTCGAGCTCCAGCCCCTCCGCCTCGGCGCGTAGGCGCCCGGCCTCGAGGAGCTCGGGGGTGAGGTCGCTCGCGGTCACGCTCGCACCGCGCTGCGCGGCCGGGAGCGCGGCGTTGCCGCTTCCCGCGGCGACGTCGAGGACCCGCATCCCGGGCTCGATCTCGCACGCCTCCACGAGGCGCGGCCCGAGGGGGAGGAGGAAGGTGTCCACCATCAGGGGGTAGTTGCCCGAGGCCCACATCGCGCGATGGCGTGCCTTGAGGTCGGCCTCCGGTGTCGTCGAGGTCATAGTCGTTTCCTTTCGTTCGTCGGTTGCGGCGTCCCCGATCGCCGGTCAAGTCGGCCAGCTTCGCGCGCCGGCGCGTGCGCCGCCGTGCGGCCAGCCGGTGTCTCGCCGTTCGGGTAGCTCGACTAGCGGGGCCCGAGCGCGCCGGGCTCGCCGGGCGCCCCGGGCGCCGGCTCCTTGAGCTCGACGAAGACGACGTGCGTCGGCGTCTCGCCGGTGTTCTCGCCCCAGTGCGTCTGGGCGTCGAGCCACCGGATCTCGCCCGCCTCGAGCCGGACGTCGCGCGTCTCCCCGCCTGCCGACAGGCGGCGGTCGAACGAGCTGAGCGTGACCATCACGCTGTCGGGATGCGCGTGCGGGCTCGTCGCCTCGCCCGGCTCGTCGCGGTACTCGAGCACCCGGACGCGCTCGTTCTCGAAGACCGTCCGGTACTTGTCCGGGTCGGCGACGGTCGGATCGGTCACGCGCTCTGCGAGACGCCGAGCCCGACCGGGCACGCAACGCCGGTGCCGCCGATGCCGCAGTAGCCGTTCGGGTTCTTGTGGAGGTACTGCTGGTGGTAGTCCTCGGCGTAGTAGAACTCCCCCGCCGGCGCGAGCTCGGTCGTGATCTCGCCGTAGCCGGCGTCGCGGAGCTCGGCCTCGTAGCGGTCGCGGGACCGCTCCGCGGCCTCGCGCTGCGCCTCGCTCGTCCAGTAGAGCGTCGAGCGGTACTGCGTGCCGACGTCGTTCCCCTGCCGCATGCCCTGGGTCGGGTCGTGGCCCTCCCAGAACGCTCGCAGGATCTCGTCGAACGAGACCTGCTTCGGGTCGAAGACGACGAGCACGACCTCCGCGTGGCCGGTTTTCGCGGAGCAGACCTCCTGGTAGGTCGGGTTCGGCGTGTAGCCGCCGGCATAGCCGACCGCCGTCGTGTAGACGCCGGGGAGCCGCCAGAAGATGCGCTCGGCGCCCCAGAAGCAGCCCATCCCCACGACGACCTGCTCGAGCCCGTCGGGAAACGGCGGCGTGATCGGCGTCCCGAGCACCTCGTGGCGGTCGGGCACCGGGAGCGGCTCGTCGCGGCCGGGGAGCGCGTCCTCCGGGGCGACCATGTTCACCTTGTCGCGCGAGAAGAAGAGCATGGAGGGAGCGTAGCGTGATGCAATACGCCCGTGCGGGCGGCGATCGTGACGGGGGCCGGGACGGGCATCGGGCGGGCGACCGCGCTGGCGCTCGCGGAGGCGGGCTATGCGGTCGGCCTCGTCGGCCGGCGGCGCGCGCCGCTCGAGGAGACGGCGGCCGAGCTCGGTGACGCGGGGCTCGTGGCGCAGGGAGACGCCGCCGACCCCGACGCGGCCGCCGCGGCCGTCGAGCACATCGTCGCGCACGCGGGCGGGCTCGACCTCCTCGTGAACAACGCGGGGATCGGCGACAGCGGCCCGCTCCTGGAGGAGAGCCTCGAGAGCTGGGAGCGGACGCTCCACGCGAACCTCACGTCGGCGTTCGTGATGACGAAGGCGGCGCTCCCGCACCTGATCGAGCGGCGCGGGTCGGTCGTGAACGTGGCCTCCGTGAGCGCCGTTCGCGCAGGGCCCGGCTGGACGTCGTACTGCGTCTCGAAGGCCGGCCTCGTCATGCTGACGAAGTGCGTCGCGGCCGACTACGGGCGGCAGGGCGTGCGCGCGAACGCCGTCTGCCCGGGCTGGGTGCGCACGCCGATGGCCGACGAGGACATGGACAAGGTGGCCGCCGAGCGCGGGCTCGACCGAGAGACCGCGTACGCCCGCGCGAACGAGCTGAACCCGCTCGGGCGCGCCGCGACGCCGGAGGAGGTCGCCGCGACGATCCTCTTCCTCGCCTCCCCCGCCGCCGCCTACGTGACCGGCGCCGAGCTCCTCGTGGACGGGGGCACGGCGGTCGTCGACCCGAGCGCGCACGCCTTCCGATGAGCGACCGCGCGGCGATCCACGCGCGGGCGGAGCGGCTCCTCGAGCGCGAGCTCGAGCGGTTCGAGCGCAACCATCGGCGCTCGCGCGAGCTAGCGGAGCGCGCCGGCGCGTCGCTCCTCGCGGGCGTCCCGATGCACTGGATGGTGCGCTGGCCCGGCCGCTACCCGGTCTTCGCCGTCGAGGCGTCCGGCGCGCGCATCACGGACGTGGACGGAATCGAGTACGTCGACTTCTGCCTCGGGGACACCGGCGCGATGACCGGCCACGCGCCCGAGCCCGTCGTGCGCGCGGTCGCCGAGCAGGCGGCGCGCGGGATCACGCTCATGCTCCCGTCGGAGGCGGCGCTC
>JAICNY010000036.1 GCA_025930955.1 Thermoleophilia bacterium | reverse complement strand
TTCACCTCGAGCGTGGACAGGATCGAGTCGGCCCAGTCCTCCATCTCGAGCCGCGTCTCGCGCGCCTGGCGGCGGGCGTCCTCGACGATGTCCTGCGCCTGGCGCTCGGCGAGCTTCACGATCTCGGTCTGCGACGCCTCGCGGACGGCCTGCTCGCGGGCCTCGCCGAGGATCCTGTCGCTCTCGCGCTTCGCCTCGGCGAGCATCTCCTGGCGCTCCTTCACGATCCAGCGCGCCTGCTTGATCTCCTCGGGGATCGTCGCGCGCATCTGGTCCAGGATGTCGTAGATCTCCTCGCGGTCGATCCGCACCTGGTCGGTGAGCGGCACGGCCTTCGCGTTGTGCACGAGGTCGTCGAGCTTGTCGATGAGAACGAGAACGTCCATTCCGGCCTGCCAGTCTACTCACGAGGGCTTGTCGGGGCGCCCGCCTGGGGGCGGGGATGCATCTCCGCGAACCGCCGCGCGACGGCGGGCGGAACGAGGTTCTCCACCGTTCCCCCGAACGACGCGATCTCCTTCACCCCGCTCGACGAGAGGAAGCTGTACTGCGGGCTCGACATGAGGTACATCGTCTCGATGTCGGGCGCGAGGCCGCGGTTCAGGTGGTGCATCTGGAACTCCCACTCGAAGTCCGAGATCGCGCGCAGCCCCTTCACGAGCGTCTTCGCGCCCCAACGCCGCGCGAATTCGACGACGAGCTCCGAGAACACCTCCACCTCGACGTTGTCCACGCCCTCGAGCGCCTCCTTGAGGAACGCGACGCGCTCGTCGGTCGAGAAGGTGGGCTGCTTGTGCTGCGGCTCGCGGACGACGGCGACGACGACGCGCTCGAAGATGGTCGCGGCCCGCGTGATGATGTCGAGGTGCCCGTTCGTGACCGGGTCGTAGGCGCCGGGGCAGATCGCGGTGAAGGGCGTTCGCGCCACTACGCGGCCTCGAAGACCGTCACGCGGACGGAGCCGTAGCGCCGGCTCGTGCGCGCCGGAAGCGGAAGCTCGGGCTCGTCGCGCGCCTCGGACTCGACGACGACGAGCCCGTCCGCCGCGACGACGGGCGGAACGAGGCGACTGAGATCCGGGAGGAGCCCTGGAAGCATGCGGTACGGGGGATCGACGAGCACGAGATCGTACAGCGTGCCCGCGGAGGCGTCCGTCGCGAGCACCCGGCGGACGTCCTCCCGGCGCAGCGTGACGGCATCGGCGAGGCCGAGCGTCTCGGCGTTTTTCGCGATCGTCGCGGCGGCGACGCGGTCGCGCTCGACGAACGTCGCGTGCTCGGCGCCGCGGGAGAGCGCCTCGAGGCCCATCGCGCCGCTCCCCGCGTAGAGGTCGAGGACGCGCGCGCCGTCGAGCGGGCCGACGAGGTTGAACACGGCCTCGCGGACACGATCTCCGGTCGGCCGCGTGTCGAGCCCCGGCGGCGCGGCGATCCGCCGTCCCTTACGCGAGCCCGCGATGATCCGCATCGGCGAAGAGGCGGTCGGCCGCCGCCGTGAGCGGGCTCTCGTCGTCCGGCGCGAGGCGTTCGGCCCATGCGCGGGCCCGCTCGACGAGCCGGCGGTCGCGGGTGAGGCGCGCGAAGCGAAGCTCCGGCAGGCCGGACTGGCGCGTGCCCAGCAGCTCCCCCTCGCCGCGCAGCTCGAGGTCGACCTCGGCGAGCCGGAAGCCGTCGGATGTGTCGACGAGCGCCTGCAGGCGCCGCTGGGCGTTCTCGGTCAGCTCGTCGCGGGGCCGCGAGACGAGCAGGCAGTAGGACTGCTCCGCCCCGCGCCCGACGCGGCCGCGCAGCTGATGGAGCTGGGCGAGCCCGAAGCGGTCGGCCTCCTGGACGATCATGATCGTCGCGTTCGGCACGTCCACGCCGACCTCGATCACGGTCGTCGCGACGAGGACGTCGAGCTCGCGGCGCTTGAACGCGTCCATCGTCTCGCGCCGCTCCGCCGCAGGGAGCTGGCCGTGGAGGCAGCCGATCCGGAACCCGGAGAGCTCGGCATGTCGCAGGCGCTCGGCCTCCTCGGAGGCGGCGCGCGCCTCGACCGCCTCGCTCTCCGAGACGAGCGGGCAGACGACGTAGGCCTGCCGACCTTCCTCGAGGTGCCTGCGCAGGCGCCGGTACGCCTCCGCGCTTCGCTCGTGCGTCACCCAGCGGGTGACGACGGGCCTGCGGTTGCGCGGCGGGCGCGCGATCTCCGTCACTGCGAGGTCGCCGTAGACGACCTGCGCGAGCGTGCGCGGGATCGGCGTCGCGGTCATGTGGAGGACGTGCGGGGCGCGCCCGCCCGCCGGGCCGGTGATCGCCCGGCGCTGTTCCACCCCGAAGCGGTGCTGCTCGTCCACGACCGCCACCGCGAGCGAGCGGAAGGCGACGGCCTCCTGGATGAGCGCGTGCGTGCCGACGACGAGCTGCGCCTCGCCGCTCCCCACGCGGTCGCGGGCCTCGCCGAGCGCGCGGGCGCCGAGCGAGCTCGTCAGGAGCACGGCGGCGACGCCGACCTCGCGCGCGAGCGGCTCGACCGTGAGGAAGTGCTGCTCGGCGAGCGTCTCCGTCGGGGCCATGAGCGCGCCCTGGTGGCCGGCCTCGACCGCGCGGAGAAGCGCGTAGAGCGCGACGACCGTCTTCCCCGAGCCGACGTCCCCCTGGAGGAGCCGCTGCATCGGCGCCTCGCCGGCGAGGTCGGCGCGGATCGCGTCGATCGCCCCCTCCTGCTCCGGGGTGAGCTCGAACGGAAGCGAGGCGCGCAGCGCGGCCACGAGCGCACCGTCCTCCGCGTCGAGCGTGTGCGCGCGTGCGCCCTCCTCCGCCCCGCGCCGCCGGCGGACGAGGCCGACGAGCAGGACGAGGAGCTCCTCGAACGCGAGCCGCTCGCGCGCGCGCTCGGCGTCCTCGACGCGCTCCGGCCGGTGGGCGAGGAGCAGGGCGTCCGTGCGGAGCGGCAGCCCTTCCGCGTCGCGCACGCCGGCGGGAAGCGCGTCGGGCCAGTGCCGGGCGATTCGGAGCGCCGCCTCCGTGACCTCGCGGAGCTTCGCGGTCGAGACGTCCTCGCTCGCCGGGTAGACGGGGACGAGCCCGAGCGTGTGCAGGCCGGCGTCCTCCGTGTCCCGCTCGTGCCGCTCGACGCGGAAGGTCGGCGGCCCGAACCCGCCCTCGAGGCGTCCGTGGAGCAGGACGCGCGTCCCCGGCGGGAGCTGGTCGACGAGCCACTGCTGGTTGAACCAGACGGCGGTGACGCGGCTCCCGTTGTCGTCGCGCACGCTCGCCTGCACGAGCTTGAGGTTGCGGCGGCGCGTCGGCCGGACGCCGATCCGCTCGATCGTGCAGCGGACGGTCGCCTCCGTCCCCGCGAGCACCTGGTCGAAGCCGCCGGCCTCGCTCCAGTCGAGGAACGCGCGCGGAAGGTGGTCGGAGACGTCGCGAACGGTCCGCAGGCCGAGCCGCGCGAGCCGCTGCGCGACCTTCGGGCCGACGCCGGGAAGCGTGTCGACCGAGACGTCCGGGTCGGGGAGGCGCCGTGCCCTCGGCGCGTGCTGGTCCACGCCGGGGAAGCCGGCTAGCGCCGGACGGGTGCTCACCGCGACGACCAGGACGGTCCGAGTATCGGAGGCGGTCCGGACGGCACGGGCGCATTGTCGCCGCCGAAGTTTCGACAAACTCTTGACAAGGTATGAACGAGTCCTGTACGGTCTTTTGTCGAATGTTTGTCTAAGCAAAGGAGTTCGGTGATGAGAAGGATCTTCACGTTCGGGTTGCTCGTCGGCGCACTCGCCCTCGTGGGCGCGGCATGCGGCGGCGACGACGACGCGGCGACGGACGAGCCGGCCGCCGCGATGGAGGACACGACGACGATGGAGGAGGAGACGACCGAGACGACCGAGACGACGACGCAGGAGATGGACATCGTCGAGACCGCGGTCGCCGCGGGCAGCTTCGACACGCTCGTCTCGCTCGTCCAGGAGGCAGGGCTCGCCGAGGACCTGTCGGGCGCGGGCCCGCTGACGGTCTTCGCGCCGACCGACGAGGCGTTCGCGGCCGTTCCCGAGGAGACGCTGACACAGCTTCAGAACGACCCCGAGGCGCTTCGCCAGGTGCTCCTCTACCACGTGGTGGAGGGGGAGGTGACCTCCGACCAGGTGACCGGGCTCGACGCGGCGCCGACGCTCGCCGGCCCCGACCTGTCGTTCTCGGCGGACGGCGGCAGCGTGCTCGTGAACGACGCGACGGTCACGATGGCCGACGTCCTCGCCTCGAACGGCGTGATCCACGTCGTCGACGCGGTGCTTCTCCCGCCTGCCCGCTAGCGCGCGGGCACCGCAGGCCCCGGCGCGGCCGTCGCGGTCGTGCCGGGGCCGCCTCCCCTCTCTCTATTCCTCGTCCCGGAACCAGAAGAGGCCGATCGTCCCCGGCCCTCCGTGCGTGCCGATCACCGGCCCGAGCTGTGCCTGGAAGTCGAGCGAGGCCTGCGGACGCAGCTCGCGGATGCGGCCGACGAGCGTCTCGAGCTCGGCCTCGGCGTCCGCGTGCGCGACGCCCACGTGGAGCGCGGGGCCGTCCTCCGTCCCCTCCTCGAAGAGCCGCAGGAGCTCGCCGAGCGCCTTCTGGCGGCCGCGGACGCGCTTGAGCGGCTCGACCTCGCCCTCGTCGATCGCGAGGATCGGCTTCACGGAGAGGAGCTGGCCGGCGAGCCCCGCCGCCTTCCCGACGCGTCCGCCGCGAACGAGGTAGTCGAGCGTGTCGACCGTGAAGAGGATCGTCGACTCCCGCTGGAAGCGGGCGACGACCTCCTCGGTCTCCTCGAGCGTCGTGCCGCGGTCGAGGCGGCGCTGGATCGCGTCGGCGAGAATGACGACGCCGCCCGAGACGCTCTCCGAGTCGATCACGGTGACGCGGTCGTCTCCCCGCGCCTGCGCGGCAAGCCGGGCGCTCTCGGCGGTGCCGGAGAGCTTCCCGGAGATGAGGACGCAGAGGATCCGCTCGAAGCCCTCGAGCTCGGCAAAGGCCGCCTCGAAGTCGGCGGGGGTCGGCTGGGAGCTCTGTGGCTGCGCGTCCGAGGCGCGCAGCTTCTCGTAGAACTCGACGGCGCCGAGGTCGACGTGGTCGCGGTACGTCTCGTCGCCGAAGCGGACGTAGAGCGGGACGAGGCGCCAGTTCGGGTGCCGCGCGGCGGGTTCGGGGAGATCGGCGGTCGAGTCGAGGACGACCGCCGTCGTCTCAGACGAGAGACGCACCGCGGCTGGAGGCGGAACGGATCGCCGCGACGATCTCGTCGAGGCTCGAGTCCTTCGTCAGGCACGCCACGGCGCCCGCCTCGTAGAGCGCATCGAGCTCAGCGTCGTCGGCGGTCGCGGTCAGCGCGACGACCGCGGACTCCGAGCAGGCGCGGATCGCGGCGGTCGCCTCGACGCCGTCGAGCTCGGGCAGGCGGTAGTCCATGAGGACGACGTCGGGCCGCAGGAGCGCGCACGCGTCGACGGCCGCGCGGCCGTCGCCGACCGCGCCGACGACCCGGACGTCCTCGACGACGCCGAGCATGAGCTCGAGCGCCTCGCGGAAGACCTCGTTGTCCTCGACGAGGAGGACTGTGGTCGACGGGGCGTTTTCCACAGGTTGAGAGTATCGGCCAAAGAGCGCTTGTGGAAAAGCCCCAGTTTGGGCGGCCGGTGCCGCTACTCGGCCGCGAAGAGCAGCGGGTAGTGCGGCTGGCCGCCCTCGTGGACGTCGATTTCGAGTGCCGGGTGCGCCTCGGCGAGCTCGTCGCGCAGCCCGTTCACGGACGGGGCCCCGTCGCCGAGGAGGATGGTGAGGACGTCCGCGCCCGGCTCGAGCAGATGGGCCGCGACGGCGCGCGCGACCTCCTCGACGCTCGCCCCGGCGGCGACGGCGGCGCCGTCCGCGAGGCCGAGGAACTCCCCTTCCGCGACCTCTATCCCGTCGATCGTGGCCGCGCGCGACGCAGGGGCGACCGCGCCGGAGCGGACGGCCGTCGCGGCCTCGCGCATCTCCCGCGCGTTCTCGTCGAGCGCCGCCGCCGCGTCGAACGGGACGAGCGCGGCGAGCCCCGCCTGCATCGACGTCGTCTCCACGACCTCGACGGGCTTCCCCGCCTCCGCGGCGGCCTGCTCGGCGGCGAGGATCACGTTCTTGTTGTTCGGCAGGAGCACGGCGCCGGCGGCGTCGAGGCCGTCGATCGCCTGGAGGAGCTGGGAGGTCGGCGGGTTCATCGTCTGCCCCCCCTCGACGATCGCGGCCGCGCCGAGGTCGCGGAAGAGCCGTGCGTTCCCGGCCCCGGCGACCACCGCGACGACGGCGGTCGCGGCCGGCCCGGCGGTGCTCGGCGGCGGGCCCGAATGCGTGATCCGCTCCTCGCGGACGGCGGTCTGGACGTGCATGTTCTCGATCGAGACCTCCTCGATCACCCCCACGGACGTGGCGAGCGCGATCGCACGGCCCGGCTCGTCCGTGTGGACGTGCACCTTGACCGCGCCGCGCGCGCCGACGACGAGGAGCGAGTCGCCGAACGCGCCGAGCTCGCGCTCGAGCGCGTCCGGCGCCACCTCCTCGCCCTCGACGAAGAAGCTCGTGCAGTAGCGGTAGCGCGAGAGCTCCCGGTGAACCGCCTCCTCGGGGAGCGGGCCGGTGCCGACCTCGGGCTCCGGGAGCGGCTCGCCGCGCACGAGGGCGGCGATCCCGCGGACGAGCTCGAGCACGCCGGCGCCGCCCGCGTCGACGACGCCGGCGTCGCGCAGGACGTCGAGCTGCTCCTGCGTCCGGGCGAGCGCGACCTCGCCGTGCGCGACGACCTCCGCGAGCGCGTCGCCGAGCGGGAGCGCCGGGTCGAGCGCCTCGGCGCGCTCCGCGAGCTCCCGCGCGACCGTGAGCATCGTCCCTTCCTGCGGCTCCCGGACGGCCGCGTACCCGGCGTCCGACGCACCGCGGAGGCGCGGCGCGAGGTCACCCGCGGTCTCCGGGCCGCCGTTTAGGCCCTCGACCGCGCCGCGGACGAGCTGCGAGAGGATGACGCCGGAGTTCCCGCGGGCGCCCATGAGGCACGAGCGGGCGACGAGCGCGAGCTCTGCCTCCGCGTCGAGCTCCGTCGCGCCCGCGAGGGCGTCGCGAACCGCGCGCACGGTCATCGTCATGTTCGTGCCCGTGTCCCCGTCGGGGACGGGATAGACGTTCAGGTCGTCGATGCGGCGGCGGCTCGCTTCGAGCGCGGCGAGCGCCGCTTCGACGACCGTTAGGGCGCCGCCTGGCACCCGTGGGAGTCTAGTGGGGGACCGCGCTAGACGGCCTTCTGCACCTTGCCGCCCTTGAGGCAGCGGGTGCAGACGTAGCTCCGGCGGGCGACGCCGTTCACGAGGATCCGAACCCGCTGGAGGTTCGGGTTGAAGCGGCGCTTCGTGGCCACCATCGAGTGGCTCCGGTTGTGACCGAAGCCGGGGGACTTCCCGCAGACGGCGCAGACCTTCGACATCGGCCGCGGAGTGTAGCGAAACCGAGGCGTCCGCCTACGCGGCGCTCGGCCCCGGGGCGGCGGTGACGGCGCGCAGGCGCGCGAAGACGTCGGCCATCTCGAGCGCGGAGCTCGCGGCCTCCTCCCCCTTGTTCCCGTGCGCCCCGCCGGCGCGGGCCTCGGCCTGCGCGCGGTTTTCGGTCGTGAGGACGCCGAGGACGACCGGGACGCCGGTCTCGAGGGCGGCGAGCTGGAGCCCGCTCGCAGCCTCGGCGGCGATGTAGTCGAAGTGCGGCGTCTCGCCGCGGATCACGCAGCCGAGCGCGACGACGCAGGCGTAGCGGCGGCTCTTCGCGAGCGCCATGGCGCCGAGCGGGAGCTCGAACGCGCCGGGCACCTGGAGGACGTCGATCCGGTCGCGCTGCACGCCCGCCGCGGTGAGCGCGCCGAGCGCGCCCTCGAGGAGCTTCGTCGTGATGTCGCCGTTGTAGCGGGAGACGACGATCCCGACGGAGCGTCGCACGCCGCTCGGCATCCCGACGAAGGCGCCGACGCCGTCCGGGATCACGAGCCGCCCGGGCGCGTGCTCGGCGGGCGGTGCGGAGTCAGCAGGCGGGGCAGGCGGGTCCTCGGCCTCTCGCTCGTCGGGCGCGACCCGAGTCTCCGCCTCCGCGTCGAACGGGGGCGTCACCCGGAGCTCGTCGGCGCCCTCGAGGCGGCCCGGCAGGCGCTCGGTCACGCGCCGGGCTCCTGGAAGCGCCGCTCCTGGTGGTGCAGGCGGTGCCCGAGCTTCGCCCGCTTCGCGTCGAGGTAGCGCTCGTTCTCGGCGTTCGGCTCGATCTCGATCGGCACCTGCTCGGTCACGCGGAGCCCGAAGCCCTCGATGCCGGTGATCTTGCGCGGGTTGTTCGTGAGGATGCGGATCGTCGTCAGGCCGAGGTCGGCGAGGATCTGCGAGCCGATCCCGTACTCGCGTGCGTCGGCGGGGAAGCCGAGCTCGAGGTTCGCCTCGACCGTGTCGAGCCCGCCCTCCTGGAGCTCGTACGCCTTGAGCTTCGGCAGGAGGCCGATCCCGCGGCCCTCCTGCGCCATGTAGAGGAGGACGCCGCGCTCCTCCGACGCGATGCGCGAGAGCGCCTGCTCGAGCTGCTCGCCGCAGTCGCAGCGGAGCGAGTGGAAGACGTCGCCGGTCAGGCACTCCGAGTGAACGCGGACGAGCACGTCCTCGGCGCCGCGGAGCTCGCCCTTGACGAGCGCGACGTGGTTCTTGCCGGTGAGCGTTTCGCGGAAGGCGACCGCGGTGAACTCGCCGTACGCGGTCGGGAGCCGGACGGACGTGATGCGCTCGACGAGCTTCTCCGTGCGGCGCCGGTACTCGATCAGGTCGGCGACCGTGATCATCTTCAGGCCGTGCCGCTCGCAGAACGGGATGAGGTCGGGGACGCGGGCCATCGTCCCGTCCTCGTTCATGATCTCGCAGACGACGCCGGCCGGGATGAGGCCCGCGAGCCGGGCGAGGTCGACGGCCGCCTCGGTCTGCCCGGCGCGCTGGAGGACGCCGCCGGGGCGCGCGCGCAGCGGGAACACGTGGCCGGGCTGGACGAGGTCGTGCGGGCCGCGGCCGGGGTCGATCGCGACCTGGATCGTGCGGGCGCGGTCCTGGACGGAGATCCCGGTCGAGATCCCCTCCCGCGCCTCGATCGAGACGGTGAACGCCGTCCCGTAGGGCGTCTCGTTCTCGAGCGTCATCGGGCGCAGGCCGAGTTCGTCGCAGCGCTCCCCGGTCAGGCAGAGGCAGATGAGCCCGCGGCCGTGCGTGGCCATGAAGTTGATCGCCTCGGGGGTGGCGAACTGCGCCGCGATCGTGAGGTCGCCCTCGTTCTCGCGGTCGGCCGCGTCGACGACGACGACCATCTTCCCCTGGCGGACGTCCTCGATCGCCTCCTCGATGGACGCGAAGGCGGTCGTGTCGGGCTCCGGCGGGGGTGCGGTCTCCTGCACGGGCAAATCGTATCCGGGTCAGGAGGCGTCGTCGCGGGTCTCGAGCAGGCGGGCGACGTGCTTCGCGAGGACGTCGGCCTCGACGTTCACCTCGTCGCCGGGGCTGAGGCGACCGAGCGTCGTCTCGGCGAGGGTGTGCGGGACGAGCGCGATGTCGACGGTGCGCTCGTCGTCCGGCCCGAGCGCGGCGACCGTGAGGCTCACGCCGTCGAGGGCGATCGAGCCCTTCTCCGCGGTGAGGCGGTGGAGGTCCTCGGGGAGCCGGACGGTGAGCCGCGCGCCGTCGCCCTCCGGGTCGAGCGCGGTCACCGTCCCGACTCCGTCGACGTGGCCCTGGACGACGTGGCCGCCCATGGGCTCGCCCACGCGGAGGGCCGGCTCGAGGTTGACCGCGTCGCCGGGCGTGAGCCGGCCGAGGGTCGAGCGGGCGAGCGTCTCGGGGACGGCGTCGAAGGCGAGCGTGCCGTTCTCGGCGTCGCGTGCGGCGGTCGCGGTGAGGCAGACGCCGTTCACGGAGACCGAGTCGCCTGCGCTCGTAAGCGCGGCGGTGCGCGGCGCGGCGACCGTGAGACGCGCGCCGCCCGACTCGCGCGCGTCGACGGCGGTGACCGTGGCGACCTCGCGGACGATTCCCGTGAACACGGGCGCGAACGATACGCGGGCGGAGCCGCGCCGCCGCTCGCCGCAGCGTTCGAATCGGCACGAAGTCGGCGCCGTTCCGGCACGGACACGTGACGGTTTCCTCGCTAGCGTTCGTGCTGGGACCGTCGGTCACAGGGGGCCCCGATACACGCGCGGGCGCCCGAGTACCTCATGCGCGCGCCGGGCGCGCGGCTACGGCTCGTGGACGTACGCGGTCAGCACGACGTCCGCTCCCGCGCGGCCGACCTCGACGCCGTGAAGCGAGACCGCCTGCGCGAGCGTCGGCGCGCCGCGACCGGCGAAGAGCGGCGGCGCGTCGTCCCCGCCGACGAGCTTCGGCGCGAGGAACAGGAGGAGCTTGTCGATCAGCCGAGCCCGCAGAAACGCGCCCGCGAGCGTCGGCCCGCCCTCGAGGAGGAGCGACTGCACCCCCTCCTCCGCAAGCCGGGCGAGCGCCTCGGGCAGCGGGCCCTCCACGAGCTCGAGCTCCGAGCCGTCCGGCAGCGGGCCCGAGCCGAACGCGAGCCGGCGCGGCTGCCGCGGCGCGTCGACGTCACGGGCGGAGAGCAGCGGGTTCTCGGCCCGGACGGTTCCCATCCCGACCGCGACGGCGTCCGACGCACCGCGGAGCTCGTGCACCCGGCGGCGACTCTCGGGGCCGGAGATCCAGCGCGCGTCGCCGGACGAGGCCGCAACCCGTCCGTCGAGCGTGACCGCCGCCTTGTACGTCACGAACGGCCGCCCCGCGGCGGCCCAGACCCGGAACGCCTCATTCTGGCGTCGCGCCCGGGCCGCGAGGTCGGGCTCCGCCGCGACCACCTCGATCCCGGCCTCTTGCAGCCGTGCGATCCCGGCCCCGTCGGTGCGCGGATCGGGATCCCCTGCTCCGACGACGACGCGCGCGATCCCTGCTGCGACGACCGCGTCCGCGCACGGCGGCGTCCGGCCGTGGTGGGCGCACGGCTCGAGCGTCACGTAGAGCGTCGCGCCGCGCGCCCGCTCCCCCGCCGCCGCGAGCGCGACGACCTCCGCGTGCGGCCCGCCCGCGCGCTCGTGCCAGCCTTCGCCGACCACCGCGCCGTCCTGAACGACCACGGCGCCGACGACCGGGTTCGGATGCGTCGTCCGACGCCCGCGCTCCGCGAGCTCGAGCGCTCGTTCGAGCTGCTCGCGGTCGCTCACGCGACCGACCGCGCGAGCGCGCGGTACGCCGCGGGCGGATCGTCCGCGGCGAACACCGAGCTCCCGGCGACGATGAGGTTCGCGCCCGCTTCGCGGATCGCGGCGACGTTCTCGGCGGTCACGCCGCCGTCCACCTGCACCGCGACGTCGTCGGGCAAGGAATCGCGCAGATCGGCAATCCGTTCGTACGACTCGGGCAGGAGCTCCTGACCCGAATAGCCCGGCCAGATGCTCATGCAGAGCACGAGGTCGAACGGCGCACCGGCCCGCGCGGCGTCGGCCACCGCGGTGCCCGGGTTGAACGCGAGCCCGGCGCAGAGCCCCTGCCCACGGGCGAGCTCGGCGACACGCTCCGGGTCGTCGGTGGCCTCGTAGTGGAACGTGACGCCGTCCCCGCCCGCCTCGGCGATCTGCGGGATGTGCCGCTCCGGGTTCTCCACCATCAGGTGGCAGTCGAGAACGGCGTCCCGGGCGTGCACGAGGCCCGCGATCGCGCGCAGGACGACCGGCCCGATCGTGATCGGCTCGACGAAGTGCCCGTCGCCGACGTCGAAGTGGAAGACCCGCACGCCGGCGTCGAGGAGCTCCTCGACCTGCTCCCCGAGCCGCGCGAGGTCGGCGGCGTAGAGCGAGGGCTCGATCTCCGTTCCCTGCGTCCAGGCGTGGGCGTGGCGCGTCACGCGCGCATTCTCGCCACGAAGAACCCCGACGTGCGGTGAACGTGCGGCAGCGTCAGGAGGAACTTCGGCCGCGTCGGGTGGCGGAAGGCCGGCCGGTCGGCGCCGAGGTCGTCCGTCTCGAGGCCGAGCGCGTCGACGACGTCCTCGTTCTCCGCCCTGTTGAGCGTGCAGACGGCGTACGTGACGGTTCCTCCCGAGCGAGCCCGCTCGAGCGCGACCTCGAGGAGCCGGCGCTGGAGGTCGGGGAGCGGCTCCGCGCGCCAGCGCAGGTCGGGCCGCGAGGCGAGCACGCCGAGGCCGGAGCACGGCGCGTCGACGAGCACGCGGTCGAAGCCGGTCAGGTCCGCGGGGAGCTCGGTGGCGTCGGCGTTCACGACACGCAGGTTGTCGGCGCCGAGCCGGCGGGCGTTCTCCTCGAGCTCGCGCGCGCGGCCCGGGTGGAGCTCGACTGCGACGACCTCGGCCGCGACCTCGGCGAGCTGGGTCGCCTTCCCGCCCGGCGCGGCGCAGAGGTCGAGGACGCGGTCGCCCGGCTCGGCGCCGACCGCGAGGCCCGCGAGCTGGGAGCCCTTGCTCTGCGGCCAGGCGAAGCCCTGCTCGAGCCACTCCTCGGGGACGTGGTCGACGCGGAGCGCGCCCGGAACGTCGGGATCGGGCTCGCCGGGAAGCGCGGCGGGCGCCTTACGGGTCCGGCGGACGACGGTCGGCGGCGGCTCGTTCTGCGACTCGAGCAGCGCGACCGCGGCCTCGCGGCCGTGCTCCGTCCAGAACGTCTCGGCGATCCAGTCGGGGTACGAGTGCTTGACCGCGGCCTCCTGCGGCGTCGCGTCGCCGAGACCGAGCACGAGGTCGTGGATCCCGTCGGCGAGGCGGCGCATGACCGCGTTCGTGAAGGAGACGGCGCGCTCGAGACCGGCGCGCCGGACGAGCTCGACGGACTCGTTCGCGGCCGCGTGCGCCGGGACGCCGCCCATGTACGCGAGCTGGTACGCGCCGAGCCGGAGCGCCGCCACGACGGGCGGGTCGAGCTTCCGGACGGGCCGCCGGCCGAGGCTCTCGATCGCGTGGTCGAGCGTCCGCCTCCGCTGGACGGTGCCGTAGGCGAGCTGCATCGCGAACGCGCGGTCGCGCTCGTCGAGGCGCGCCGCCCCGGCCGCCGAGCGGAAGACGCGGTCGGCGTACGCGCCCTCCTCGAACACGCGTCGCACGACCTGGAAGGCCACGTCCCGCGGGGTCATGTCCGCCGGGGCCCCCAACCCGCCCGCCCGCTGATCACGCTACGCAGGAAACGCGCGCGGGTGTGTGCCGGATCGTGCCGGTTCTGCGCCAATCTCACCGCCGCCCGCGCAGGTACTCGGCGGCGGTCATCCGCCTCCGCCCTTCGGGCTGCACCTCGAGCAGCTCGACGTCGCCGACGACGAGCCGGTCGCGGTCTTCCGCCGTGCCCGGCTCGGCGGCGCGCGCGCGCCAGACGACGAGCCGCCGACCGTCGACGTTCCCCCACGCCCCGATGTGCGGTGCGAGCGCGCGCACGCGGTTCACGGTCTCCTCGACGGGCCGCCTCCAATCGAGCTCCCGGTCCGCCGGCCCGATCTTGTCCGCGTACGTCGCCCCCTCCTCGGGCTGCGGCGTGAACGACGGGTCGGGGAGCACCTCCTCCAGGAGCTCGACCGCGAGCCGCCCGATGCGCTCGTAGACGACGCCCGCATCGTCCTCGGGCCCGATCGCGAGCGCCCGCTGGGCCGCGATCGGCCCGGCGTCCAGCTCCGCGGTCGTGCGGTGGATCGTCACCCCCGTTTCCGCGTCCCCGGCCATGAGCGCGCGCTCGACCGGCGCGGCACCGCGCCAGCGCGGGAGAAGCGACGGGTGGACGTTCAGCCAGAGGCGCTCGCCGAGGAGATCCGCCGGGATCAGCGCCCCGTACGCGGCGACCACGACAACCGGCGCCGAGCCGGGGAACGCCGTGAGCCGCTCGGGCTGCTCGACGGGGATGCCGAGCCGCTCGGCGGCCTCCTTCGCCGGCGGCGCTCCCACCCGGCGCCCGCGGCCGCGCGGCCGGTCCGGGCGCGTCAGGAGGAGCTCGACGTCGTGACGCCCCGCGAGCCCCTCGAGCACGGCGGCGCCGAGCGGCGCGGTCGCGGCGACGGCGAGCCGCACGGAGCCCTAGCCGAGCACGGGCTGGAGGCGCAGCTCCGCGAGCGCGCGGCGGCGGCCCTCGTCGGTCGTGCGCTCGAGCGTGAGGACGCCGTCCAGGTGGTCGATCTCGTGCTGGAGCACGCGCGCCTCGAGCCCCTCCGCGTCGATCCGGAGCTCCTCGCCCGCCGGCGTCCGCCCCTCGACGACGACCGCGACAGGGCGCTCGACCGGGACGACGACCGACGCCATCCCGAGCGAGAGACATCCCTCGTCGGCGGTCTCGCGCTCGTCCGACTCCTCGACGATCTCCGGGTTCGCGAGCGCGACGAGCGGCTCGTCCTCCCCGGTCCGGTAGACGAGCAGCCGCTGTGAGAGCCCGATCTGCGGCGCCGCGAGCCCGACGCCGCGCGCCTCCTCCATGAGCGCGCCCATCCGCTCGGCGAGCCGCACGAGCACGTCGTCGAAGTCCTCCACCTCGCGCGCACGCAGCCGGAGCACCGGATCGGGGTACTGGCGCACCTGCGTGAGCGCCCGGCGGCGGCGCGCCTCGCGCTCGGGATCGAGCTGCTCGTCGCGAACCTGTCCCTCGACGTCGGCCACGCGGTGAGTCTAGCCTTGCCCCACCGTGAGCCTCGACAGCTTCGAACGCGTCCCGCTGCTCTTCGGGCCTTCACCGGTGCACCGGCTGGAGCGGCTGACGGAGCACCTCGGCGGCGCGGAGATCTGGGCGAAGCGGGACGACGTCTCCTCCGGCCTCGCGTTCGGCGGAAACAAGACGCGCAAGCTCGAGTTCCTCGCCGCCGACGCGCTCGCGAAGGGCTGCGACACGCTCGTCTCGATCGGGGGCGTCCAGTCGAACCACACGCGGCAGGTCGCGGCCGTCGCGGCGCACCTCGGCCTGAAGTGCGTCCTCGTCCAGGAGAGCTGGGTCGACTGGCCGGACGTGGTCTACGACCGCGTCGGGAACATCCAGCTCTCCCGGCTCATGGGCGCCGACGTCCGGCTTGTCGAGTCGGAGTTCGGGATCGGGTTCAAGAAGTCGTGGGAGCAGGCGCTCGCCGACGTCGAGGCCGCGGGCGGGACGCCGTACGCGATCCCGGCCGGCGCGTCAGACCACGAGCTCGGCGGGCTCGGGTACGCGCGCTGGGCGCAGGAGGTCGCCGAGCAGGAGGCGCGGCTCGGAGTCTTCTTCGACACGGTCGTCGTCTGCTCGGTGACCGGCTCGACGCATGCCGGGATGATCGCCGGGTTCGCGGGCCAGGAGCGCGGGCGGCGCGTGATCGGGATCGACGGCTCCGCGAAGCCGGCCGAGACACGCGAGCAGGTCGCGCGCATCGCCCGCCGCACGGCGGAGCTCGTCGAGCTCGGGCGCGACCTGCGCGACGACGAGATCGTGCTCGACGAGCGCTACCACGCGGGCATCTACGGGATCCCGGACGAGGCGACGCTCGAGGCGATGCGCCTCGCCGCCCGCCTCGAGGGGATGATCACCGACCCGGTCTACGAGGGGAAGTCGATGGCCGGCCTCGTCGACCTCGTCGGCCGCGGCGAGATCGAGCGCGGCTCGACCGTCCTCTACGCGCACCTCGGCGGCCAGCCGGCGCTCTCCGCGTACGCGGGCGTCGTGCGCTAGACCGTCTGCGGATCGACGTCGATCGACACGCTGAGGCCGTCGCGGCGCATCGCGCGCGATGCGGCCGACAGGAGCCGCGCGGCCGGCCGCGTCACCGTGCGGGGATCGTCCGTCTTCGCGAGGAGCTGGGCGCGGGCCCGGCCGCGCAGGCGCAGGAGCGGCGCGGGGCCGAGGAGCTCGCCGACCCCGGAGCGCTCGAGCTCGGCCCTGAGCTGGCGGAGCACCGCCTCCGGCCCGGTGCCGCTCGGGCCCGAGACGACGACCGCGACGAGGTGGCGGAACGGCGGGTAGCCGAGCAGCCGCCGGCGGTCGAGCTCGCCCGCGAGGAACTCCGCCACGGCGTGGCGGGCGGCGAGGGCGATCGGGCGCGCATCCGGCTGGTACGTCTGGACGAGCACGCGGCCGGGCGCCTCGCGGCCGCTCCGCCCGGCGAGCTGGGTGACGAGCTGGAACGTCCGCTCCTCGGCGCGGAAGTCCGGAAGCGCGAGGCCGGTGTCCGCGTCGACGACGGCGGCGAGGCGAACGCCCTCGAAGTGGTGTCCCTTTGCGACCATCTGCGTGCCGAGCAGGACGACGCGGTCGGCCTCGGCGAAGCGGGCGAGCGCCTCGTGCAGGCGCGCCGGGTCGGCGGTCGTGTCGGCGTCGAGGCGGATTCGCTCGAGCTCGGGGAGCGCGACCGCGAGCTCGTCCTCGAGACGCTCGGTCCCCGCGCCGAGGCGGACGATCTCGGGCGAGCCGCACGCGGCGCAGATGCGGGGCGCGGCGACCGCGAAGGCGCAGTGGTGGCAGTGGAGCCGGCGGTCGCCGTGGAGCGTCAGGGCGACGTCGCAGAGCTCGCAGCGCGGCGTGAGCCCGCAGGCGCGGCAGTGGACGGCCGGCGCGACCCCGCGCCGGTTGAGGAGCAGGATCGCCTTGCCGCCGCCGTCCGCCACCTTCCCGAGCTCGGCGAGGAGCGGTGTCGAGAGCGGGTAGCCGGGCTCGCGCCGCAGGTCGACGATCCGCACGGGCGGAAGCGGCGCCCCGAGCCGGCCGCCGAGCGAGAGGTGCTCGAGCTTCTCCCAGCTCTCGGGGCGCGGCGTCGCGCTCCCGTAGAGGCAGACGGCGCCCTCGAGCGCGGCCCGCTTCGCGGCCACCGTGCGCGCGTCGTAGCGCGGGTCCGAGTCCTGCTTGTAGGACGCGTCGTGCTCCTCGTCGACACAGACGAGCCCGAGCCGCTCGACGGGCGCGAACACCGCCGAGCGCGCGCCGACGACGACGCGGGCCTCGCCGCCGGCGATCCGATCGCGCTCGTCGCGGCGCTCCGCATCCGTGAGCCGCGAGTGGAGGACGGCCACGGTGTCGCCGAAGCGCGCCCGGAAGCGCGCCGCCGTTTGCGGGGTGAGCGCGATCTCCGGCACGAGCACGATCGCGCCGAGCCCGCGCGCGAGCGCCGCCTCGCACGCGCGGAGGTAGACCTCCGTCTTCCCGCTCCCGGTCGCGCCGTGGAGAAGGAGGTGCGCGGGCCCGCCGAGCGCGCCGGTCACGCGCGCGAGCGCCTCCTCCTGCGCCGCGGTGAGCGTCGTCGGCGCCTCCTCGGTCGGGAGGTCGTCGGGCCGCGTGCGCCGGCGGGCTCCGGCGCGGCGCGCGCGGGCCGGCGGGGCGACGAGGGCGAGCGCCCGGGCTGGCGTCGAGCCGTAGAGGTCCGCGAGCCAGAGTGCGAGATCGACGAGCGCGGGCGGGACGGAGCCGAGCACGCGCTCGACCGCGACGGGCTCGACCTCGGGCGGCGCCTCGTCCTCGAAGGCGACGACGACGCCGCGCCGGGTCGCCTTCCCGAACGGGACGGACACGACCGAGCCCTTGCCCAGCCCGTCGGCGCGGTACGTGAACGGCCGGGAAAGCGCCCGCGCGGTCACGAGCGGGACGACCGCCGCGAACCGCGGCCCCGCGGGCTCCTTCGGAGGGCAGGCGGGCGCGGGGGCCGGGCTCGACGGCATGGCCCCATCATGCTGTCCGGGGAGGACGCCCCCGGCCAGCCCGTAGAATCGACCCCGATGGCCCAGGGGCATTCGATCGAGGACTACATCGAGACGATCTACTTCCTCGCGTTCCCGGTCGGCGAGTACCGGCCGCAGACGAAGGGCGCGCCGACGCTCGCCGTCCGGGTGGCTGACATGCTCGGCGTCTCGCGCGCCTCCGCGGGCGAGATGCTGAAGCGGATGGAGGCCGAGGGGCTCGTCGAGCGGGGCGAGCACAAGGAGGCGATCCTCACTCCCCAGGGTCGAGAGCTGGCCGAGCGGGTCGTGCGCCGCCACCGGATCATCGAGCGGCTCCTCACCGACTTCATGGGCTACACCCCGGCCGAGTCGCACGTCCAGGCCGACCTGCTCGGCGACACGTTCACGGACGAGATGATCGAGCGGATCTCCGAGCGGCTCGGGAATCCGGATCGCTGCCCGCACGGCTGGCCGGTGGACACGACCTTCGAGCAGGCGGAGAACCGCGAGCTCGCGCCGCTCGCCGACCTCGAGGCCGGCGCCCGCGCGGAGATCGTGCGGCTCGCCGAGCACGACGGCGAGCTGCTCCACTGGTACTACGACGAGGGGCTCGTCCCGGGCACGGCGATCGAGGTTCGCGAGGCCGACCCCGAGTCGGGGAACGTCACGGTGCAGATCGACGGCGACGAGCGGGCGCTCGAGGAGCGCGCTGCCGCCGGCCTCTTCGTCCGCGCAGCCGCCTAGCCGCCGGCCGTCTACCCGGCGCCGGCGCCACGCCCCCGCCGGACACGACCCGTGCCTGGCACCGGACGAGGCGCCAACGGCCACGTCCCCGCCGGACCTGACCCGTGCCTGGCACCGGTCATGTCACCTGCGGCGCCGTCCGTTCCGGACGCGGCCGCCGGCTAGGGCGAGAAGGAGATCTCGACCCGCTCGTAGCCGAGCGAGCGCAGGAGGCTCTCGAGCATCGCGGCCGTGTTCTCTTCGGCGCGCGTCGCGAGGTCGTCGTTCGCGCGGGCGGCCTCGTTCAGGCGCTCCTCGGCGGCAATCGAGACCTCCCGGTAGTGGTCGCCGTCACTCGAGAAGACGTTGCCGATCCGGTTCAGGAGACCCTCGTCCCGCTCGTAGATGTACGAGCCGGAGGAGTCGAGCTGCGCGTCGTACACCTCGGCGGGCGGCAGATTGATCGACACACCGGATCCGTCCGCCGACACCTCGACCGCGTCCGGCCCGAGCGCCCGCAGGTCGACCCCCGCGTCCACGGAG
>JAICNY010000255.1 GCA_025930955.1 Thermoleophilia bacterium | reverse complement strand
GGCCTGTGGTCGGACGCGATCCGCCCGCCGGGCGACGGTCGCGCGCCCGGCTGGCACGCCGGGCTCGTCGCGGCGGAGAGGTCGGCATGAAGCGCGGCCCGCTCATCGCCGCGGCGGCCGGCGCGCTCGCCCTGCTCTACCGCCGCGACGAGGCCCGCGCGCGCGAGCGGCTCGCCGCCTACGACGTCCGCACCGCACGCACCCCGTTCGGGCCGATTGAGTACACCGAGTGGGGAGCGGGCGACCCGCTGCTCGCGATCCACGGCGTCGTCGGCGGCTGGGACGGCGCCCCGTCGTGGCTCGAGTTCGCCCCGCCCGGGTTGCGGAGCATCACGCCCGCGCGGTTCGGCTACCAGGGGTCGCCGGCGCCGGACGGCCTGACACCGGCCGACCAGGCGGACGCCTTCGCCGCGCTCCTCGACGCGCTCGGGATCGAGCGCGCGCCGGTGCTCGCCTTCTCGGCCGGGAGCACGTCGGCCGTGCTGCTCGCGCTGCGGCACCCGGGGCGGGTCGCGCGGCTGGCGCTCCTGTGCGCGAACTCGCCGCATCCCGAGCCGCCGAAGCTGCCGCCGCGCGCGCTCGCGCCGTTCATCTTCTCGCAGCCGGTCTTCTGGGCGCTCCGCCGCTTCGCCCGGCCCGCCCTTCGACGGATCGCCGGCTTCCCGGCGGGCTTCCCCTCGGACGAGCGGGCCCGCCGCGAGGAGCGCGCGATCTTCGACTCGTTCTTCCCCGTCGGCGTCCGCACGGCCGGGATCGCCTTCGACGCCTACGAGTCGAACCCGGACATCGCCGGCCACCCGCTGGAGAGGATCGCTGTTCCGACCCTCGTCGTTCACGCGGTCGACGACCCGCTCGCTTCGCACGACGACGCCCGCGCCATGGCGGAGCGCATCCCCGGCGCGCGGTTCGTGAGCGTCCCGCGCGGCGGGCACGTGTTCATGCACCGCGACGAGCAGGTGCTTGCAGCCGTTCACCGCTTTCTGGCCGCGACCACGACCTGACGCACGACTCGACGGGCGGAGAAGCCGCGCGGAAACCAGTACGCTGCGGGAAGTCCGCGCGCATATTCCGCGGATGGCCCGATGGCGGCGCGCCACACCAGGCTTAGGCTCGCCGTGACAATCCAAGGGGGTGCAGGATGGATGGCGGAACCGCCACGACCACCGCACGAACCACGACGCAGGCGGGAGCCGGATCACCGCTGATCGCACTCGAAGGCGTCGAGAAGACCTACCGGACGGGACGCGTGGAGTACCGCGCGCTGCGCGGGGTCGACCTCGAGATCGAGGCCGGCGAGATGGTCGCCGTCGTCGGGCCGTCCGGGAGCGGCAAGTCGACGATCCTCAACCTCATCACCGGGATCGACCGGCCGACCGAGGGCAGCGTGACCGTCGACGGGCGCCGGCTCGAGGAGCTGAGCGAGGAGGAGCTCGCCGTCTGGCGCGGCTCGAACGTCGGGATCGTGTTCCAGTTCTTCCAGCTCCTCCCCACGCTCTCGGCGCTCGAGAACGCGGTGCTGCCGCTCGACTTCGCCCACCGCGGCGCCAAGCGCGAGCGGTTCGAGACGGGGCGGCGGAACCTCGAGCTCGTCGGGCTCGCGGACAAGGCCGACAACCTGCCGAGCGAGCTCTCGGGCGGCGAGCAGCAGCGCGTCGCGATCGCCCGCGCGCTCGCGGCCGAGCCGAAGCTCGTCGTCGGCGACGAGCCGACCGGGAACCTCGACACGGTCACCGCCGCGGAGATGTTCGAGCTGCTC
>JAICNY010000056.1 GCA_025930955.1 Thermoleophilia bacterium | reverse complement strand
GTCCAGAGGACGACGGGATCGTTGGCGGCGTGGTCGGCCGAGACCCAGGCGAACGGCCGCTGCTCGGCCGCCCACCACTGGTTCAGGAGCGTCGTCTTGCCGAAGCCGGGCGGGGCCGTGAGCATGACGAGCAGGTCGCGGGACTCGAGCAGTCGTCGCGTCAGCGGGTCGCGGGCGAGGATCTCCCTCGACGTCCTCGGCGCGTCGTGGTACGGGGAGCCGGCGGCCGCCGGAGCGACCACTCCTCCCCCCGATCGGCGTCTCGTCAAGGGCTCCCCGATCGTCGTGGGCATCTGCGCCCGACTCGGTGCCTAGGCACCCTCGCTGCCGACAGTGAACCCGACTTCGCCGGTGCGCACAATGGGGCCGGCAGGCGATCCGGCGGTGGTGCGCGCACCCCGGCGCGCGCTCGTGACCCTTTCCGTGCGGAGAAGGGCCGGCCGGGGCGATCCGCGCTACGCCGAGCGGCCCGTGCCCGGCTCGCCGAGGAACAGGAGGGCCGCCTTGACGCGCTTGCTCACGTCTGCGGTGTCGGCGAGCCCGAGCTTCAGGAAGATCGAGTTGATGTGCTTCTCGACCGCCCGCTTCGTGAGGACGAGCGCCTCGGCGACCGCGGCGTTGCTCTTTCCCTGCGCGATCTCCGCCAGCACCTCCTGCTCGCGCGGCGTGAGACGCTCGAGCGGCGACTCGTCCTCGCGTCGTTTTGCGCGCACGAGCTCGTCGACGACGGCCGGGTCGACGACCGCGCCGCCGGCCGCCACCGTCTCGATCGCCCGGACGAGCTGCGCGCGGTCGTGGACGCGCTCCTTCAGGAGATAGCCGCGCCGCTCCGTGCCCTCCTCGAGCAGCCGGAGCGCGTAGGACGGCTCGACGTACTGGCTGAGGACGATCACCCCGAGCCCGGGGTTCGACGCGCGCGCCTCGACCGCGAACCGGATTCCCTCGTCGGTCTTCGTGGGCGGCATCCGGATGTCCGTCAGGGCGACGTCGGGGTCGAGCCGCGCCACGGCCTCCGCGAGCGCCGGGAGATCCTCGCAGTCCGCGACGACCTCGACGCCGGGCGCCCGCTCGAGGACCTGCAGGAGGCCCTCGCGGACGAGGAAGTCGTCATCGGCCACGGCGACCCGAACGGACACGGCGGAACGATAGTCGGGACACGCGGCGGCCAGGCGGGGAGGGGTGCAGGCATCCCTCCCGGAATACAGGCGCACGAGGTGGGCGCTGACCTGCGCGCAGTCTTGCGGCCCGGTACCCGAACGCCGATTCTGGAGTCGGAGAAATGCGCCCTAACGCCGCCCACCTCGCACCAGGCCGTCCGCAGGACGCGGGGGACGTGACGGTCCTCACCGTCGACGACCAGGCCGCCTTCCGGGGCGCCGCCCGAGCGGTCATCGAGGCGACGCCGGGCTTCCGGCCCGTCGGAGAGGCCGCGTCGGGCGAGGAGGCGCTGCGCCTCCTGGACGACGTCGCGCCGGGCCTCGTGCTCCTCGACGTCCGGATGCCGGGGCTGGACGGCGTCGAGACCGCCCGGCGCATCGTGGCTTGCGACGTGCACCCCGTCGTCGTCCTCGTCACCGCCGAGGACGCGGACGCGCTCCCGCCCGACGTGAGCCGCTGCGGCGCAGCCGCCGTCGCGCGCAAGCAGGACTTCGGCCGGCGGCTGCTCACGGAGCTCTGGGCCGAGCACGGCGACGCCGGGCGCTGACGCCCGCCCGCGGGCTTCCGGAGTAACGTTCCTCCCCGCGTGTCCCACTTCGGTCGATGATCACGGCGGCCTCACCCCCCGCGCCCTCGAGCGAGCGCCTCCTCATGCTCGGCGCCGCCGCGCTCGGCCTCGTGCTCACCGGGCTCGCCGTCGCGGCGGTCGTCTGGAGCGGCCAGCCGGGCGATCACACGGTGATCGCGCTCGCGAGCGGGCTCGCGGTCGCCATCCCCGTCGCGGTCGGGCTCGCCGTGTGGCGTGCGGGCGAGTACGTCCGCTTCGGGAAGCTCCTCGTGGCCTGGGGCCTCGTCGACTTCGTCCCGGTTCTCTCCTACTCGAGCGATCCCACCGCCTACAGCCTCGGGCGGATCGGCGTCTGGCTCGTCCAGCCCATCTCGATCGCCGCGATGCTCGCGTTTCCCTCGGGTCGCCTCCGCTCACGGGCAGACCGCGGAATCGTGCTCCTCATGGTCGCGACCGTGACGTTCCTCTATCTCCCGACGGCGCTGCTCGTCGACCGCTTTCCCGAGCCGTCGCTCTGGACCACCTGCTCGGAGAGCTGCCCCGACAACGCCTTCCAGGTCGTCGACCCCGAGCCCGCCTTCGTCGAGACGTGGATCCGGCCTCTGCGCGAGGGGCTCACCGCGCTCGCGCACTTCCTCGTCGTCATCGTGCTCGCCCGGCGGCTCCGTGCGTCGTCGGAGCTCGCGCGCCGGCTTGTCGCGCCGGTGCTCGTGGTCGCGATCGCCCGCTCCGCCGTGATGGCGGTCGGCCTGCCGATCCGGGACGTGGCGCCCGACGCCACCTACGTCCTGTCGTGGATCTTCGTCCTCTCCCTGCCGGCGATCGCGCTGGCGTTCGCCGTCGGGATCGTGCGGTCGAGGCTGGTCGCCGGCGACGCGCTCGCGGGTCTCGCCCGCCGCTTGCGGCGCGAGCCGGGCACGGGCGACGTCCGCGACGTCCTGGCCGAGACGCTCGACGACCCGACGCTCGAGGTCGCGTACTGGCTGCCCGACGGGCCCGGACGGTGGATCGACGCCGCCGGCACACACGTCCGCCTGCCGACCGACGAGTCGCGGTCGGTCACGGAGGTGCGCGAGGACGGCAGGCGCGTCGCGGCGCTCGTGCACGACCCGGCCCTGCGCGAGCAAGGATCCTTCGTCGAGGCGGCCGGCGCGTTCGCGCTCTCGGCCCTCGAGAACCAGCGGCTTCGCGCGCAGGTCGACGCGTCGCTCGAGGAGCTGCGTGAGTCGCGCACACGGATCCAGGCCGCGGCGGACGGCGAGCGGCGACGGATCGAGCGTGACCTCCACGACGGCGCGCAGCAGCGGCTCGTCGCGCTCCGCGTACGGCTCGAGCTCGCCGCCGAGACGGTCCGCGACGACCCGGACGCAAGCGCCCGGGTGCTCCGGCAGCTCGGTCAGGAGACGGAAGAGCTGCTCGACGACGTGCGCTCGCTCGCGCAGGGCATCTATCCGTCGCTCCTCGCCGACCGGGGCCTCGAGGACGCTGTCCGGGAGATCGCACGGCGCTCGTCCGTTCCGACCCGCGCGACGACCCGAGGCCTCGGACGCTATTCGCCCGAGGTCGAGACGGCCGTGTACTTCTCGTGCCTCGAGGCGCTCCAGAACGTCGCGAAGCACGCACCGGAGGCGCTGTCCGTCTGGCTCACGGTCGTGGACGACGGCGCCCTGCGGTTCGAGATCGCCGACGACGGACCCGGGTTCGATCCCGATCAGACCTCGCGCGGCAGCGGGCTGACGAACATGCGGGACCGCGTCGGCGCCGTCGGGGGCGAGCTCACGGTCGCCTCCAGCCCGGGTGCGGGCACGCGGATCTCGGGCGTCCTCCATCCCGCGCGCGAGGCGGCGGCGTCACCCGGGTGATCGTTCGGCCCGGGTGAGGACGATCCACCCCGGCGCGCCCCACAATCGCTCTGCAGGCACGGGCGGGCCGCGTCCGGGCCGCGTGAGAGAAAAGGAGGAAAGATGGTTCTCGCCGAGACGACGTTTCTCGACGTGTTCTGGTGGATGGTCGTCATGTTCTTCTGGGTCATGGCGATCTGGATCTTCGTCGTCCTGATCTCGGACGTGATCCGCCGCGAGGACATGAGCGGCGGAAAGAAGGCGATGTGGATCGTGTTCATGGTCGTCCTCCCGTTCATCGGTGCGCTCGCGTACATCATCTCGCGCCCGAAGGTGACCGCCCAGGACGTCCGCCTCATGACCCAATCCGACGCCGCCTACCGCGCTGCCGCCGGTGTGTCGACGGCCGACGAGCTGACGAAGCTTCGCGAGCTCCGGGCTGAGGGCGTCCTCAGCGAGCAGGAGTACGAGGAGCTGAAGCGCAAGACGCTCGCGATGTAGCGTCCCGAGAGAGGAACGTGAACGCGCGGGCGCCCAGCGCCCGCGCCGCGTCATGACGACCGAGACCACGCCCGAGCCGAAGCCGACGCCGGAAGCGGAAGGAGAGCTGAAGCGCCGGCGCGTCGAGGTCCTGCGTGCGCGGGCGAAGGAGGCGCAGGAGCGCCTCGACGCCGCCCGCGCAACCCACACGTCCGTCGACACGGCGTTCTGTCTCTGGCAGGAGGACCGCCGGCTCGCCGCCAGCGTCCTCGCGGGCGGGATCTCGTTTCGGCTCTTCTTCTGGCTCCTGCCGTTCGCCCTCATCCTCGGCGGCGCGCTCGGCTTCGCCTCGAGCGACGACGCCACGGAGGCGGCGAGGACGTTCGGCCTGACGGCCGCGGCCGCGAGCTCGATCGCGGACGCGGTCGCGGAGACGGGTCGCGGCCGCTGGGCTCTCCTCCTCGTCGGAACGGGAGCGCTTCTCTGGACGAGCTCCTGGTCGGTCATCGCCCTCCGGCGGGTGCACTCGCTGATCTGGAACGTCGCGCCCACGAAGAGCGGGACGAACCCCGTGGTCGGCGCGCTCGCGTTCAGCGGAGTCCTCGTCTCGATGCTCGCGATCCCGGCGGGCGCCGCGCGCCTTCGGGAGGTCTCGGATACGGGGGGCCTGCTCATCCAGCTGCTCGCGGTCGCGGCGTTCTTCGGCGTCTGGCTCTGGGCCTCGGCGCAGCTGCCGCACGGCGACGCGCCGCTCCGCGCGCTCATCCCGGGGGCCGTGCTCGTGGCCGTGGCTGCGCAGTTCGTCCATCTCTTCTCGGTCCTCTACGTCGCCGTGCAGCTCGACCGCGCCTCGGAGCTCTACGGCGGCCTCGGCATCGCGGCGACGGCGCTCTTCGTGCTCTACGTCGTCGGGCGGGTGGTCGTCGCCTCGGCCGTGCTGAACGCGGAGCTCTGGCGGCGCGAGACGCGGAAGGCCGCCGCGGCGGCTCACCCGGGTGAACCGCCCGAGGGGTGATGAAGCACGGCGCCCGCGGGCGTAGCGTCGGGGCAGCGTCGCGGAGAACCGCGCGGCGCACGGCAAAGGAGAGGCGATGGTTCTCGCAGAGTTCACCTTCCTCGACGTCTTCTGGCTCCTGATCCTCGCGTCGCTCTGGCTGACGATCGCGGCGTTCGTCCTCATCGTCCTCGTCGACAACTTCCGCCGAAGCGACCATTCCGGCTGGGCGAAGGCCGGCTGGACGCTGCTCGTGATCGCCTTCCCGCTCGTCGGCGCGCTCGTCTATCAGATCGTCCGCCCGAGCTCGGTCTTCGCCGAGGAGGAGTGGGACTCGGAGCGGATGACCGAAGCCAGGACGGAGGCGCTCTCGACGCGCATGCGCGGCCCGGGCCCGAGGTGACGAGGCCGTGACCCTCGACAGCCGCACCATGCCCTCGTCGTTCGGCCAGCTCGGCTTCCTCCTGCTCCTCTTCTGGCTCCTTTACGCGCTCGCCTTCGCGCTCACGAGCTGGATCGTCCCCGGGGTGGAGGTCTCGGGCGGGTTCTGGGGCTACCTCTGGGTGTCCGCGGTCTTCGGGCTCGTGAACGCGTTCGTCGGGACGCTCCTCCGCTTCCTCACGTTCCCGCTCATCGTGCTCACGTTCGGGCTCTTCGCGATCCTCGTGAACGCGCTCGTCCTCGCGATCACCGACCGCCTGAGCGACAGCCTGACGATCGACGAGTTCTGGTGGGACGCGATCTGGGCGGCGATCGTCCTCGGGCTGGTGACGCTCGTCCTGCAGCTCGTCGTGCGGGCGTTCGTCCGGCCCGCGGAGCCCGACAGGCTTCCCGGCTGACCGCGGAGTCGAGCCGCGGGCGTGAGCCCGGGAGCGCGCGGGGCGGGCCGACTGCAGCCGGCCCGCCCAACGTCGCGTCGATCTACTTGCCCTTCCCCTTCCCCTTGCCCTTCGGGGCGATGGAGAGATGGTTCGTCTGCGGGTTGAGGTAGTCGAGCTTCACGAACGGCCCGCCGACCTCGGGAGCGCTGACCTTCCAGATGTAGAGACCGCGCCTGGTGTCGCTCTCGTAGATCGCGCCGTTGTACCAGTACGACGACCAGTCGCCCCCGCGGAAGTTCGAGCGGCCGCCGGGACTCGTGTCCGTCGGCGGGTCGAGCGGAAGCGGATCCATCCACGCGACCTCGTAGATGTTGTTCACGTCGGTGAAGTCGACGAGTGCAGTCCCCGACTGGTACGAGCCGTGCACGAGCAGGTTCCGCGTCGGATGCGGCGCGATGTTGTAGTTGTGCATCGTGCAGTTCTCGTACTGCGACTGCGGGCGCGGCAGGACGTGCCGGCCGATCATCTCGCCCGTCTTCGTGTCGTAGAAGAAGAGCGTCTTCATCTCGTCCGTCTGCACCTGGCCGCCGCCGAGCGGCGTCCCGGTCGCCTGGCAGCGCGGCTGCGTGCCGCCGCCCGGCTCCCAGCCGGTCACGAGGATCGTCCCGGTCCAGTTGAACGCGGCCGAGTGCCAGCCGGTGACCGTGGGCGCCTCGACCGCGTAGAGGAACTCCGGCGCGGCCGGGTCGGAGATGTCGAACACGGACACGCCGCGCGGGTGCCCGGCGCACGCCCCGAGGTCGACGTCGCCCATGACGACGCCGAAGTCGTGACAGCCCATCATCATCTCGCCGTCGTCGAGCTCGCCGAGCTCGAAGGAGCCGAGCACGCTCGCCGAGGCCGGGTCGTCGAGCGGCACCTCGACGATGTCCTCACGGCCGAACGGCTCGCCCGGGCACTGGTTCCCGTACTTGCCGGGGTTCGCCTGGCGGCCGGTGCCGCTCACGCTGTTGTAGATGAGGACGCGGCCGTTCGCCGCGTCGGGCACGACGGTGTGCGTGTGCGAGCCGCAGTCGAGGGCGACCGAGGCGATGTGCCGTATGTCGTTGAGGTTCGAGATGTCGAAGATCTGGATCCCCTCGAAGCCCGTACACGGCGAGGGCGCCGGTGAGCAGTCCGCGCCGGTCGGGCTCCCGCTCTGCGATTCCGAGGCGCACTGGTCGGTGCGCTGCGGCGAGTCCACGGAGCGGAAGACGAGGTTCCCGTAGACCCCGACGTCACCCTGCGGGCTCACGCACGTGAAGAACGCGAGCTCCCTCGGGTTGCCGGGCGCCTTGATGTCGATCACCCTGAAGCCGTCGTAGCGGCCCTGGATCGCGAGGTCGCCCCAGAAGGCGAGGTCGGTGTTCCGCGTGTCCCACGGGACCGTGCCCGGCCCCGCGGGCGGCGGGCCCGTGACGGCGCCGGCCCGCAGGCTTGCGCCGATCAGGTGCATGTTCTGGCTGTGCGGCCGGTCGGGCGTGTCGTATCGCGGGGCGGCCCAGGCCGCGAGCGGCACGGCCACCGCGAGCGCGAGGAGCGCGGCGACGAGCGCCGGCCTCCGTCCCTTGAGTCTCCGCATTCGGCGAGCTCCTTCCGAATCGGGAGGCGACGCGTCCCCATGCCCGGCCGCAAGCGGGCCTTGGGGCGTTCGTCGCCCCGGTGAGCGCAGTGAACGGCCGGATGCTACGACGACGCAGGAGGCCTTGTCAAAAGTCAATTTTCACCAGGTTGAACCACCGCCGCGCGACGCCCGTACTCCTGGTGCAGGCGGGAGAGCCACACCGTCCGGGAGAACGCAGCGCGCGGACGACTCGGCCACGCTTCCGGTCGACCCGACGGTGTTCGCCGACCTCGACCGCTCGGCCCGGCTCGAGCCGGGCGGGACCGCCGTCCGCCTCGGCCTCACGGTCGCGTGCCCGCTCGGCGCGACGGGGGTGCCGTCCAGGGTCGGAGTCTTCCAGGGCCAGACGTCCGGCTTCGGGCCGTACACCCCCGTCTGCGACGGCGCGGAGCACCGGTTCGACCTCCTCGTCGGCTCGACGAACGGGCTCTTCGCCGCCGGGATCGCTCAGGCGCTCACGTTCGCGGACATCACGTACGACGGGCGGACGTTCAGCGGCATCGACGACGACGGGTCGCTCGAGCTCGTCCCGTGACGCCGCCGGCGCGGCGCGGCGGGGCCCGGCTCCCGTCGCGCCGCCCGGCGAGCGGCTACAGTCCGGCACGTCCGGGAGGGCGCCGGCGAGAGGGGGAACGATGGAGCACCACGGGTCGGAGAGCTATTTCGTCCTCGGCGAGGGACTCCTGACGGAGAGCGTGGGCGGCCGCGAGCCGACGCTCGCGCGGACGCTCGAGACGTCCGCCCCGCCCTTCCGCTTCTCGCGCATGGGGCCGAAGGGCGCGCAGCTGACCGACGCGACGCGGCGCAGGCTCGGCTTCGCGATGACGGAGGGGGGCGGCGGCGCGGGGACGATCCCGGCCGGCTACACGTACCTCGGGCAGTTCGTCGACCACGACCTCACCTTCGACAAGACCGCCGTCATGCTCGGCGAGAGCGTCGCGCCGTCACAGCTCCTGCAGGCGCGCTCCCCGAGCCTCGACCTCGACTCGCTCTACGGGGCCGGCCCGGGCGATCCCGGCTCCGCGAAGTTCTACAAGCCGGACGGGATCCGCCTGAAGACCGGCACGACCGAGGCGATCGGCCCGGACAAGGCGAAGAAGGACTTCGACCTCCCCCGCGGCGCCGGCTCGACGCGGAAGCAGAAGCGGCGGGCGATCATCCCCGACCCGCGAAACGACGAGAACCTCGCGGTCGCGCAGACGCATCTGGCGCTCATCCGCTTCCACAACCGCGTGGCGCAGAGCCTCCCCGGCCCGCTCACGCCGGCGCAGCGCTTCGCCAAGGCGCGCGAGCTCGTCGTCAAGCACTACCAGTGGATGCTGCGGACGGACTACCTGCCGCGGATCTGCGCCCGCGCCGTCGTCCGCGACGTCTTCAAGAACGGCCGCAAGGCGTTCGAGGTCGGCGTCCCGCCGACGTCCGTGCCGACGATGCCGATCGAGTTCTCCGTCGCCGCGTTCAGGCTCGGGCACTCGATGATCCGCGGCACGTACGACTGGAACGCCCGCTTCCCGGACAAGGACGGCTTCCTCTTCTTCCTCTTCGACTTCTCCGCCGTGAGCGGGACCCTCGGCGGCGGCCTCCACCTGCCGAGCAACTGGATCGCGGACTGGCGCCGGCTGTACGACTTCAAGGAGGCGGGCCGCAACGACCTCGCCCACCGCGTGAACAAGGCGATGCGGATCGACACGACGCTCGCGCGGCCGCTGCACAGCCTCCCGACCGGCTCGTTCGGCGGGCCGGAGGTCGACTTCGACGACCCGCGCGCCGACCTCGCGTTCCGCAACCTCACGCGCGCGAAGATGGTGAAGCTCGCCACGGGCCAGAAGATGGCCTCGTTCCTTCGCTCGAAGGGCGTCGACGTGAAGACCCTGACCGCGGCGCAGATCCGCGAGGGCAAGGGCGGCGCGCAGCTCGACTCGCTGACGAGCGCGCAGCGGAAGTCGGTCGTCCAGGCGACGCCGCTCTGGTTCTACGTCCTGCGCGAGGCGGAGCTCGGCGGCGGCAAGCTCCGCGGCGTCGGCGCGCGGATCGTCGCGGAGACGTTCCACCGCGCGATGGAGGGCAGCGAGCACTCGATCGTCCGCGACAACGCGTGGCGCCCGACGCTCGGGCCGGACTCGAAGACGTTCCGGATGGTCGACCTGCTCCTCTTCGCCTTCGAGGGCAAGAAGAACCTCCTCGCGCCGCTCACCTAGCCGCCGCGTCAGTAGCGGTCGTCGCGCAGACGGAGGGCGCCGAGCGCGAGCACGATGAAGCCGATTCCGGCCAGGAGAAGCGCGATCCCGACGACCACCCCGAACACCGCGAGGTTCTCCGCGAGGAACGCCATGTTGAGCGCGGTCGCGAGCGCCGTCTCCGTCACCCAGAGCTGGCGCTGCGGGTTCTCGACGGGCCTGCCGTTCTCGCCCACCGCGGCCTCCGACTCCTCGGACGTCGCGTTGCCGTCCTCGTCGAGGAACCGCCCCATCTCGGCGTACGTCTGGCCGCCGGTCGCCTCGAGCGCGTGGATCCGCATGTAGTCGGCGAAGCAGCGCGCCTCGGAGCCCGTCGTCACCTCCTCGCCGGCGACGTCGCACTCGGGCAGGTCGTCGATCTCCGCGCCCGACTCCTCGACCGCGGCCCGCGTCGCCTCCGGTTCCATGTCGGGCGAGCCGACGATGTTCTCGCGCTCGAGGCTGTCGCGCACGTCCGTGTAGCCGTTCGCGCTGATCCAGATGCTCCCGAGCCCGAAGAGGATGAGGAGCACTCCCGAGACGATGCCCCCGATGACGAAGAGCCGACGCATGAGTTCCTCCTTGGTCGAACGTCCTGGTTGAGGCTAGCGCGCCGCGCCTGCGGCAATCGTCCGAGGGGGGTCGGGTGTCCGGGTTCGGGCTCCGGCACGTGGGTAGGCGGACCACCGGACAGAGACCCGGAGGAGGCAGACACGAATGGTTGCGAACGTCATTCCCACCCGTGTGCACGGGATCATCGACTACACGACGAGCGGCGCGCTCCTCGCGGCGCCGGAGGTCTTCCGGCTGAAGGACGTGCGCTCGTCCTCGCTCGCGCCGCGCATCGCCGGGGCGGCCGCGTCGCTCTACGCGCCGCTCACGGACTACGAGCTCGGCGCCGTCAAGGCGCTTCCGATGAAGGCGCACCTCGCCCTCGACGCGGCCGGCGGCGCGCTGCTCGCGGCCTCGCCGTGGGTGCTCGGCTACCGCCGCCACGGCGTGCGGCACTGGCTGCCGCACACGCTCGTCGGGCTCGGCGAGGTCGCCGTCGCCCTGACGAGCAAGACGGACAACGGCCGGGAGGGCCGGCGCCGTCGGCTCGGCAGGACTGCTCTCATCTCGAGCGCCGTCGCAGTTCCGGCCGCGGCCGGAGCGGCCCTGCTCGCGCGGCGACGCTCCCGCAACGGCGGCTCGAGCGCCACGGAGGACGGCGAGGACGAGTCGTGAGCGGCGCTCCGGGGCAGCGCGGCTAGGCCGTCGCGGCCGCCCGCTGGTCGCCCACCCACGCCTCGAGCAGCCCGCGGTAGTGCGGGACGAAGCGCTCGTGCTCGTGCGCGGGGAACGTGTCCGTGACCGTCCGGACGAGCAGGTCGTCGAACGCGCGGCTCTCGACGTAGTCGACGACCAGCTCGTCCACGTGCGGGAGCGCCTCGGCGCAGAACTCCTCGTACGCCTCGGTCTGGAAGTACTCCTCTGCGAGCGCCCTGTACGAGGCGAGCTTCTCGTCGTAGGCGAGGTCGTCGCGGTCGGCGAACGCGTGGTAGGGCCGCGAGTCCTGGTTCACGTTCATCGCCCGCCGCGTCACGGTGCAGAACGCGCACCACTTGAGGAGCGTCCGCATCGCCCACGGGAAGTAGTAGTGGAGGCTCGTGATCGAGACGTCCGGCGACGCGTTCGCGTAGTCGATCGGGAACACCTCGTCGCCGCGCACGAGCGTCTCGCACGAGTTGAACTCCCAGCGGAAGAAGGCGTTTACGAGCCGGCCGATCGTCTCCACCTCCCACCCCGTCTCGGGCGCGAGGAACCCGTGCGCGACCTGGTAGCGGTCGTACATCGGCCGGCCAGGGTCGAAGCGGACGACGAGCGTCTCGGCGCCGATCGTGAGGCTGCGGGCGAAGACGTCGAAGTCGACGGCCGCCTGGAGGTGCATGAGGCGGCGGCCCGACTCCTCGTACCGGGCGACGAGCTCCGCCTCGTTCGCGATCCGCGTGACGCCGACCCAGGCGCCGCCGTCGAAGGGCTTCATGTAGAGCGGGTAGCCGATCCTGCGCGCGATCTCGGGCAGGTCGAAGGGCGTGTTGTACTTCGAGGCCGTGTAGGCGAAACGGTCGTCGACGGGCGGGCGCTTGTGCGGGATGAGCCACGTCTCCGGGACCTTGAGCCCGAGGCGCAGCATCCCGCAATAGGCCGCGTGCTTCTCCATCGACTGGAACGTGAACGGGTTGTTGAGGAGGTAGATGTCGTCCATGAGCGCCACCTTCTTCAGCCACTCGCGCGGGACGTAGTACCAGTGCGCGAGACGGTCGATCACGAGCGCGTGGCGCGGCCTCGCGCGCAGGTCGAACGGGCCGATCGAGATCCGCTCGGTCGCGAGCTCATGGCGCTCGCCGCGCCAGGTGATCGGGCCGACGCGGGCGGCGAGCTCCTCGAAGACGCTCGGCCAGTCCTCCTCGGCGCCGAGCAGCAGGCCGATCAGGTGGCGCTCCGCCATCAGCAGAAGCGGGGGAGGTGGTGGGCGAGCTGGGCGCGCCAGGACGGCCAGTCGTGCGGGACGTCGTGCCCCCAGAGGTCGACCTCGACGGGAATGCCGCGCTCGGCGAGGAGGCCGCCGAATGCCTTCGTGCTCTCGAGCGCGCCCGTCGTGTCCTCCCACATCCCCTGCCCGCAGACGAGCAGCACGCTGACACGGCTTCGGAGCCAGTCTAGGTGGTCGCCGTGCAGGTTGCGCACGTAGTCCATCGGGTTCTGGAAGTAGAACGCGTCGCCGCGCTCGCCGTCGCCCACGATCGAGACGTCGTAGACGCCGCTGAAGCAGAGCGCGAGCGGAAAGAGGTCGGCGCGGCGCAGGGCGGCGTTCGCGGCGTGGTAGGCGCCGAAGCTCGTCCCCGCGACGGCGACGTCGGCGGCGTCGCCGCTGTCCGCCCGGGCGAAGGGGGCGACCTGGTTCGCGATCCAGTCCTCGAAGGCCTCGTGGCGGCGCGCGCGATCCTCCAGGGAAAGGTCGTGCGCGTGCCAGCTCTGCGCGTCGTAGGAGTCGACGCAGTAGAGCTTCACCCGGCCCGCCTCGAGGAGAGGGGCGATCGCGTCGACCATCCCGCGGTCCTCCCAGTCGGCCGCGCTCCCCTGCTCGCTCGGAAACGCGAGGAGCGGCCGTCCCCAGTGGCCGTACGCAAGGACCCGGCCGGCCGCGCCGATCGCCGGCGAGTGGAGCTCGAGCTCGCGGCGGCCTACTCCCACAGCCGGCGGAGGAGGCCGGGCAGGTGGGAAGCGAGCGCGTCGCGCCAGCCGATCCAGTTGTGCGCGTCCCGCACGACCTCGAGCCGCACGTCGTAGCCCTGCGACGCGAGCGCCGACGCGACGGCCCGGTTGTTCGCGAGGTTCTCCTCGACGGTGCCGCACGTGAGGACGGCCGGGACGGGATCGGGCCACTCCGCCGCGCCGAGCACGCTCCCGACGAAGCGGGAGATCCGGTCGAAGTGCGGGAAGCTCCGCTCGTAGCGGTCGAAGCGCTGCCGGAAGAAGCTCCCCGACTGGAGGAAGAGCCCGCCGAAGAGCCCGCGCCGGAGGCGGTGCGCGTGGACGAGCGCGAGCGCGCCGAGGCTCGCGCCGAGCGCGACCCGCGCCTCGGGGCCGCCGGGCGTCGGCGCGGCCCGCTCGAGGGCGGGCAGGAGCTCGGAGACGAGCGCGCGCCCGTAGCGGGCGGACGCCGAGTAGTCGCGGTTGCGCTCGCGCGGGGGAACGAGCGCGACGCGAAACGGCGGGACCTCGCCGGCCGCGACGATGGCCGCGGCGAAGCGGAGGAGCGCGGAGTAGTCGGCGTACTCCGGCCCGTCGTGCGCGAGGAGGAGCGGCAGCGGCCGCCCGCCGCGGACGCCCGTCGGCGTCCAGAGGCCGACGTCGAACGAGGCGTGGAGCGTCCGGCTCTCGATCGTCAGGGTCTCGCGCCGGCCGGCCGGGGCATCGGCGTCGGCGTCGAGCCAGGCGGGCGGACGGTATCCCGGCAGCTCGACGACGGACTTCTCGCCGAACGGACCGGGCGCGCGGAGCGGGTTGCCCGGGTCGCAGACGGTCTCGACGCCGCCCTCCGCGTCCGTCACCTCGAGCCGGTATTCGATCCGGTCGACGGGCGGCCGCGGGATCGAGAGCGTCCACGGGCGGCCACGGCCCGCACGGGCGAAGTCGGGCCCGACGCGCGGGCGCCAGAGCTCGTGCACGAGCCGGACACGGCGCAGCCGCCCCTCGGGGTCGGCGAGCGAGAAAGGGACCTCGTCCGCGACGGGCGCGGCGCGGGCGTGCGGGCGGGCGACCATTGGCGCGGAGCGTACCGCGCGTCCTCGCCGGAGCCCGCTACGGCACGAAGGTGAGCCGGTAGAGCGCCCCCGACTGGGCGGCGAGGTAGAGCTCGCGGTCCGGCCCCTCGCCGAACGCCGTCAGCGTCGGGAGCGAGAGCGGCTCCTCCCGGACGTCGGCCTCCTCGCCGCCCGTCCAGCGGAGGCTCCAGATGCGGCCCGAGCAGTAGTCTCCGTAGAGGTAGCGCCCGCGCAGCGTCGGGACGAGCCCGCCCCGGTAGACCCGGCCGCCCGTGACGGAGCACTCGTCGCCGTGCGGGTACGCGGCGACCGGCCCGGTCAGCCGGCCCGTGGACGGCTCGCCGTCCTCGACGCGCTCGGGGCCCTCGTAGAGATCCCAGCCGAAGTTCAGGAGGGCGCGCTCGCCCGCCGGCAGGACGTTGACCTCCTCCCACGCGTCCTGGCCGACGTCGGCGACGTAGAGGTCGCCCGACTCCGCGAACGCGAAGCGCCACGGGTTGCGCAGGCCGAGGGCGACGATCTCCCAGCGCGGCTCGGCGCGTCCCACGTCGGCGCGCAGGAGCTTGCCGAGGAGCGAGCGCGGATCCTGGGCGCGCCGCTCCGGGTCGAACGCCGAGCCGCCGTCGCCGAGGCCGAGGTAGAGCAGCCCGTCCGGGCCGAAGGCGATCTGCCCGCCGTTGTGGTTCTCGTAGGGCTGGCGGACGTAGAGGAGCTCGCGCTCGCCCTGCGGCCCGAGCTCGACGACCCGCGTGTCGCCCCGACGGTCGGAGTAGTGCAGGTAGACGAGCCGGTTCGCCGCGTAGTCCGGATGGAACGCGAGCCCGAGCAGCCCCTGCTCGCCGTTCGCGCGCACGCGGCGGGAGACGTCGAGGAACGGCTCGGGGAGGACCTGCCCGTCGCGGACGACGCGCACGGTGCCGGTCTGCTCCGCGACGTAGAGCGAGTCGGGGTCGCCCGGCGCGCCGGTCACGTCGACGGGCGACGACAGTCCGCCCGCCACGAGCTCGAGCCGCGGCCGCACGGACGGCTCGCCGGCCGCCGCGGTCGCGCCGGGCCGCCCGGCGAGCCAGGCGCCGGTCGCTCCGAGCACGGCCCCGAGCACGATCGCGCAGGCGACGGCGAGCCGGGGCCTCAGCACGATCTCGTGCCTCACCTTGCCTCCTTCCGGCACGAGGCGAGCACGTCCCACTCGCCGCCGTCCGCGAGCAGCGCGAATCCGGCCGGCGGGTCGGGGTCGGCGGGGCTCGCCGCCGTCAGGCGCGAGCGAAGGACGACGCCCGGCGGGGACGGCTTCAGGGCGACGCGGGAGATCGGCACGCCGAGCCGCCACGCGACGGCAGGGAACCGGTAGCGCCCGGCGTACGGCGGGCCGCACCCGAGCAGCCGCTCGGCCCCTCCGGCGTCCTCGACCGCGAGCCCGAGGTCACGATGCAGCGCGGCCGCGTGCTCGAGCGTCGCCGCCGTCCGCCGGACGTCCGCTAC
>JAICNY010000221.1 GCA_025930955.1 Thermoleophilia bacterium | reverse complement strand
TAAGCTCCGGCGCGACCGGGGAGCCGCGCGCGGCGGCTGAGAGGAGGCACGGGGCGAGCCTCGACCCGTCGAACCTGATCTGGGTAATTCCGGCGAAGGGAGCTCGATGGCGACCGAAGGAAGCTGGGGCGTCACGCCCGTTCCCGAGCGGCTGAGGACGCTCGGCACGCTCGACCTGACGCTGCTCTGGGGGAACCTCGGCGTGAGCCTGCTCGTGCTCGTGACGGCCGCCTTCCTCGTCCCGGCGCTCTCGATCCCCGAGGCGCTGCTCGCCCTCGTGGTCGGCAGCCTGATCGGAAACCTCATGCTCGGCACGGCCGGCCTCATCGGCGCCGACGCCCGCGTACCGGCGATGGTGCTCATGCGCGGCCCGCTCGGACGTCGCGGGTCGTACGGCGCGACCGGGCTGAACGTCGCGCAGTGCCTCGGGTGGGCGACCTTCGAGATCGTGATCATCGCGGCCGCGGCGAGCGCGCTCTCTGATCGGCTCTTCGGCGTGCGAGCCGAGGCCGCGTGGACGGTCGCGACCGGCGCGGCGGCGCTCGCGCTCGCGCTGCTCGGGCCGATCGGAGTCGTCCGGCGGGTGATCCGGAAGTTCGCCGTTTGGATCGTGCTCGCCTCGCTCGTCTACCTCACGTGGTGGGCGCTCGACGGCGCCGACCTCCGCGCCCTCTGGGACGCGCCCGGCGAGGGCGGCACGACCTTCGTCGGCGCGGTGGATCTCGTGATCGCGATCACGGTCAGCTGGATCCCGCTCGCGGCCGACTACACGCGCTTCGGCCGGACGCGTCGCGCCGCATTCGTCGGCACCGGTGGCGGCTACTTCCTCGCCGCCACCTGGATGTTCGTCCTCGGCGGGCTGCTCGTGCTCGCCAAGGGCCTCTCCGACCCGGCCGAGATCCCCGCCGGCGTCGCGGCCGCGGGGCTCGCGAGCGCGTTCGCGCTCCTGGCCGTCACGGTGGACGAGGCGGACGAGGCGTTCGCGAACGTGTACTCGACCGCCGTGTCCCTCCAGAACCTGCTCCCGCGCGCGTCGCAGCGGCTCCTCCTCTGCGGCGTGGCGGCTGTGGCGACGGTCGGGGCGCTCACGATCGAGCTCTCGAGCTACGAGACGTTCCTGCTCCTGCTCGGCTCGTTCTTCGTGCCGCTCTTCGGCGTCCTGCTCGCAGACTGGCTCCTCTCGGGCGCGTCGTACGACGGCCGCGACCTCCTCGCCGCGCCCGCCTTCCGGGCCGGGCCGGTCGGCGCCTGGATCGCCGGCTTCGCGCTCTACCAGTGGCTCCACCCGCTCGGGCCGCCCTGGTGGGTGGAGCTCGTCGAGCGGACCGGGCCGCCGGAGACGCAGATCGGCTCGTCGCTCCCGAGCTTCGCGCTCGCGTTCGCGCTCGCGGCCGCCGCGATCCTCGCCGAGCGCCGCCTGCGCCCGGAGCCCGCGTGATCGCGGTCGCCGAATGCGAGGACGGGCTGTGGCTCGTCGAGGTCGGCGCAGCGGCCGAGGACGACGCCCTCGCCGGTCGCGAGCCCGGCGGGCGGGTCGAGCGCCCACGGCCCGCCGACCTCGCGCCCGCCTGGGTTTCGTCGCTCCTCGTCGACGTCGACGCGGCCGGCTCGGCGATCGTCGTCTGCGTCGACCGCCGCCCTCCGCTCCTCGTCTCGCACGACGCCGGGACGACCTGGACCGAGCGCGGCTCCGGCCTCCCGCCCGGCCGGGCGGTCGCGCTCGGCGTGACGCCGGACGACGTCCTCTACGCGAGCCGGAACCGCCTGCACGTCTCCCGCGACGGCGGGATCTTCTGGCGCGCCCTCGCGATCGAGCTGCCGCAGATTCGAGACGTCGCCTGGGGCTGACGCTCCCGGCGGGGCCTGCTCACGGCCCCGCGCCTGGTTTGATCGCGAATCGGAAGGGAACGCGGGGCGAAGTTGGGAACTTGCTTGTTTCTCCGTCCGGAGGGGATGTCGATGTTGGAGCGAACGAAAACTGGTTTACGGGAGATGCCGTCGAACGCCGCCTGGCTCCTGTCCCGGGCGGTGAAGCCGGTCGAGGCGCTCGGAGATGCTGCAGCCGGTGCGCGCGACCAGGGCCGCAAGGTGACGGCGGCCGTGGTCGACGCGGCGCCGGTCGGTGACTCCGTCGAGATCCGCGCGAGGCGCGCGCACGACGCCGCGGAGCGTGCTCGAGAGGCCGAGGAGCGTGCGGTCGAAGCCGCGCGGGATGCGAAGGCGCGTGCCGACCGCGCGCGCGAGGTGAGCGAGCGCGGTCGGGCCCGCGTGAAGGACGTCGAACGCGAGACGAGCCGGGAGGTCAAGCAGCGCGTCGCCGAGGCGCAGAAGGCCGCCGAGGAGTTTGTCAGGCGCGAGCGCCAGGCCGCCGAGGCGGACGCCGAGGACGAGCGGCAAGAGGTCGAGGCGGAGGCCGAGAGCGAGCTCGAGGAAGCCCGAAGCGACGCGGAGGCGTCGCAGCAACGAGCCGAGGAGCTCGTCGAGGACGCGACCGAGGCGCTGGCGGAGGCGAGGCGGCTGGCCGACGAAGCCGCCGAGGCCGCGCGCGCAGCCGCGGAGGAGGCAAACCGCCAGGCGGAGCAGCTGCGAAACGAGGCCGAGCAGAGAGCGACCGACGCCGAGGCCCGCCTGAAGGCGGTCGAGGACCTCCACGAACGGGCGTCGGCAGCCGCGAAGCGCACCGCGCGCGGGCTCGACCGGGAGACGGCGGACGGCGGTCTCGACGCCTACAGAATGCCGGAGCTCGTCGAGCTCGCGGCCAGCATCGGAATCGAGAAAAGGACGACGATGACGAAGAGCGAGCTCGTCGACGCCATCACGAAGGCCGCTCGTGCCGGGACGAGACAGGGAGCGAGCCGATGAGACCGCTGCGCACGAAGAGCAAGCCGGATCGGCTTCTCGACACGGTCGGAGGCTCGGTCGCCGCTCTGGGGGGCGGCATGAGCCGGAGCAAGCTCCTGAAGGCGACCCTGGTGGCCGGCGGGCTAGCCGCCCTCACGGCGGGGAGTG
>JAICNY010000099.1 GCA_025930955.1 Thermoleophilia bacterium | reverse complement strand
CGACGAGGCGCTCGCCCTGCCGAGCGAGCGCTCGGCGCGGATCGCGCTCCGGACGCAGCAGATCCTCGCGCACGAGGCCGGCGGGACGGACACGGCCGACCCCCTCGGCGGCGCCTACTTCCTCGAGGCGATGACGACTGAGCTCGAGGAGCGCGCCCGCGAGCTGATCGAACGAATCGACGAGCTCGGCGGGGCGGTGGCTGCGATCGAGGCGGGGTTCGTCCAGCGCGAGATCGAGGACGCCGCGTACGAGCACGAGCGCCTCGTCGAGGCGGGCGAGCGCGTCGTCGTCGGCGTGAACCGCTACACGGAGGACGAGGAGGAGGAGATCGAGCTGCATCGGCTCGATCCCGAGGCGGAGCGGCGCCAGGTCGAGCGCACGGCGCGGGTGCGGGCGGAGCGCGATCCGGCGGCCGCCGCAGCGGCGCTCGAGCGGGTGCGCGAGTTCGCGCGAGGCTCCGAGAACCTCCTGCCCCCGATGCGCGAGGCGCTCGCAACGCGGTGCACGGTCGGCGAGATCTGCGGCGCGCTCCGCGAGGAGCTCGGCACGTACGACGCCCACCTGGCGCCCGGCTAGTCGCACGCGGGTAACGGGGGCCCGCCCCTCCCCTCGATATCCATCGTATCGGTGAAAACCGCGCGGAATGCGCACGTTTCGTGCCGGTTCTGCAACGACTGCGTGTCAATCCTTCGCAGGGTGGTTTCGGGTCGGCTCGACGCCGGGTACGGCTCGCCTCGTGGCGGAAGAGCCGATGGATGTCGAGGCCGTGCTCGAGGGGCTGAACGGGGCGCTCGCGCTCGAGCTGCGGGGCGCGGTCGAGCTCACGCTCGCGGCCGGCGCGGCGACGGGGATGGCGTACGTCGGCCTCGCCGGGCACTACCGCGCCTGGGCGGTCGACGCGCTCGCAGACGCGGGGCGCCTCGTGGACAAGATCGTCGGCCTCGGCGGCGCGCCCGAGCCGGCCGTCGCCGAAACCTGGTTCGACCCCGACCCGGAGAAGATGGCGAGGCGGCTGCTCGCCTCCGAGGACGAGGCGACCGAGGCGCTTCGGCAGGTCATCAAGCCCGCGGGCGACGAGGCCCGGGGTGAGGCGCTCGAGCACCTCCTCGAGCATCTGATCCTGCGCAAGCAGGATCAGGCGGACTTCCTTCGCCGCGCGCTCGGCGAGTCCTAGCGGCGGGCGCTACGCTCGCGGCCGTGCGGCTCGACGACGGCGTCATCGCGGTCCGGTCCTTCACGGAGGAGGACGTTCCGGCGATCGCGGCCGCGTGCAACGACCCGGAGATCGCCCGCTGGACGCTCGTTCCCGAGCCGTACACCGAGGACGACGCCCGCGCCTTCGTCGCCGAGGCGGCGACCGCGTACGCGGTCGTCGACGCGGCGGCCGACGCGCTCGTCGGGGCGATCTCGCTCGACCGGGTCGCGGAGGGGAACGGACAGATCGGCTACTGGGTCGCCCGAGCGGCGCGCGGCCGCGGCGTGGCGACCCGGGCGCTCCGGCTCGTCGCCCGCTGGGGCCTCGCGGGCGGCGGCTTCGCACGCGTGCAGCTCCTGACGGAGCCCGAGAACGTCGCCTCGCAGCGCGTCGCGGAGCGCGCCGGCTTCACGAACGAGGGGCTCCTGCGCTCGTATGCCGAGATGAAGGGCCGGCGGCGCGACATGCTCATGTGGTCGCTTCTCCCGACGGACCTTTAGGCTCCCGCCATGGCCAAGACGGAGAAGGACGCCGCCCCGGCCGAGCCGACCGCCGAGGACAAGCTCGCCGAGCTCGCCCGGCTGCGGGAGGAGGCGCTCCACCCGGCGAACGAGCGGGCCGTCGCCCGGCAGCGCGAGCGGGGGAAGCTCCTCGCGCGCGAGCGGCTCGAGAAGCTGCTCGACCCCTGCTCCTTCGTCGAGCTCGACCGCTTCGTCCGCCACCGCAACCCGCACTTCGGGATGATGGAGAAGCGGCCGTGGGGCGATGCGGTCGTGACCGGCTACGGGACGATCTTCGGCCGCAAGGTCTTCGTCTTCTCGCAGGACTTCACGGTGTTCGGCGGGACGCTCTCCGAGGCATTCGCGGAGAAGATCTGCAAGGTCATGGACCTGGCGCTCAAGTACGGGTGCCCCGTGATCGGGATCAACGACTCCGGCGGGGCGCGGATCCAGGAGGGCGTCGTCTCGCTCGGCGGCTACGCGGAGATCTTCTGGCGGAACGTGCAGGCGTCGGGAGTCGTGCCGCAGATCTCGCTCGTCATGGGGCCCACGGCGGGCGGCGCCGTCTACTCGCCGGCGATGACCGACTTCGTGCTCATGGTCAAGGAGACCTCGTACATGTTCATCACCGGTCCCGAGGTCGTGAAGACGGTCACCGGCGAGGAGGTGACGTTCGAAGAGCTCGGCGGGGCCGCGACGCACGCGTCGAAGTCCGGTGTCGCGCACTTCACCGCGGCGGACGAGGAGGCGGCGCTCGAGGACGCGCGCTACCTGCTGTCGTTCCTGCCGCAGAACAACGTCGACCCCCCGCCCTTCTTCGAGCCGTCCGACCCCGTCGAGCGCGAGGAGGCGGAGCTCGACACGGTCGTCCCCGCGAACCCGAACAAGCCGTATGACATGCGCGACGTCGTCCGGAGGGTCGTGGACGACGGGGAGTTCCTCGAGGTGCACGAGCTCTGGGCGGAGAACATCGTCTGCGGCTTCGCGAGGCTTGGCGGGCACCCGATCGGCGTGGTCGCGAACAACCCGGCGGCGCTCGCGGGGACGCTCGACATCGACTCGTCCGTGAAGGCGGCGCGGTTCGTGCGGACGTGCGACGCGTTCAACGTCCCGCTCGTCACGTTCGTCGACGTGCCGGGCTTCCTGCCGGGGACGGCGCAGGAGTGGGGCGGGATCATCCGCCACGGCGCGAAGCTGCTGTACGCGTACTGCGAGGCGACGGTGCCGAAGCTCGCCGTCATCACGCGGAAGGCGTACGGCGGCGCGTACGACGTCATGAGCTCGAAGCACATCCGTGCGGACTTCAACTTCGCCTGGCCGTCCGCCGAGGTCGCGGTGATGGGGCCGGAGGGGGCGGTGAACATCGTGTTCCGCAAGGAGCTCGAAGGCGCGGACGACCCCGACGCACGGCGGGCAGAGCTGATCGCCGAGTACCGCGCCCAGTTCGCGAACCCGTACACGGCGGCCGAGCGCGGTTACGTGGACGACGTGATCGAGCCTCGGCGGACGCGGGCCGTGCTCTGTGACGCGCTCGCGACCGCGCTCTCGAAGCGGGAGCCGCGTCCGCCGCGCAAGCACGGGAACATCCCGCTCTAGCTCGGCCGCGAGCACCGGGGTGGTTAGTCGCGCGCGTCTGAACCGGGTTCTCCCGCCCGCCTACCACCGTGAGCCTAGCGCCCGCGACGACCAGTGTCTGCGTTCCGAATGGACAGGCGCCGTGTCGACTTCGAGCCGAACGATCCACAGTCTGCCGAGCGCGGCGCGGGCGCTCGAGAGCTCAACGGGAGTGGATCTGCAGCACAGAGAGGTCGCCCTCCGCCGCTGCCCTGCGCCGATCCTCGTCGGCGGGGTCGACCATGTGGCCGTCGCGCTCGACGTAGCCGTCCTTGCCTCCGACGACGAGCAGGACGAGCTCGCCGTCGCCGGCGTTCCAGAACCGCCGCGGCGTCGTCGACTCGACGTGGCAGACCCCGCCCGGCCCGAGCTCGAAATGCTCGCCGTCCACCTCGAAGCCGGCCTGCCCGCGATGGACGAAGTAGAGCTCGTCCTGCTCGTCGTGGAAGTGCTGGAACCAGCCGGCCCCCGGCGGAAGCACCATCGCGTTCACCCCGAACGCCGACACGCCGAGCGCGCGCCGTACCTTGCGGAAGACCCCCTCGCCCAGCTCGTCGATCGTCGCCCGCGCGTGCGCCATCGCAGGCGAGGATAGTCCGTCACTCCCAGGCGAGGTCGCGCGCCGCCAGCGCGACGGGGCCCACCGTCGCCCCGTCCCGCGAATCGACGAACAGGACGCCGCCGCCGCCCAGCACTGCGAGCCACCGTTCGTCGGGCGACCAGGCGGTCGCCCGGACCTGGGATCCCCGAACCCCGAGCATGATCCCTTCGTCGTCGAAGATCGCCAGCTGTCCGGTCGCGATCACGGCGGAGACGAACCGGCCGCGCGGGCTCACCTCGAGCATGCGGAGCGACTCCTCCTCGAACCAGACCTCGACGTCCGGCTCGGCCTCGCGCGTGTCGATCGAGAGGAGCACGTCCACCGCCCCGGCGTCGGCGAGCGCGACGAGGCGCCACTCGTCGAGCCAGGCGAGCGTCTCGACGGCCAGCCGAAGCGGCTCCGGGTCGACCGACAACGGCGTGAGCGAGGTCAGCTCCTCCTCCGTCATGATCGTCGAGCGGCAGCGCCCGAGCCGATCGACCGCCGGTGCGCGTCCCGGGCACGGCCCGAGCGTCGCGATCGCGCCGCGCCGGACGAGCGTGAGCGTCCCGTCCGGGCGGAAGGCCGGCGCGCGGGCGGACTCGAACCGCCTGCCCCGCCGTGCGGCCGGGTCGAAGACGTCGACCCCGCCCTCGAACTCCTCCGCACGGAGCCCGCTTGCCCGCTCGAACACCGTGCCCTCCGGCGCGACTGCCGACCCGGGCCCGAGGCTGAACGCGCACGTCGCCCACTCGGGCGCCTCCACCGGCTCCAGCGCGGGCAGCTCGACCGCATCCATCCTGCAGTCGTCCGGCGCCGTGTAGAGGAGGCGTCCCTCGATCCCGGCCTCGGCGAGCAGCGGGGCTCCGTCGTCGGCGGGGCCGGTCGTCGTGGCCCCGGCGGGCTCGGGCCCGTCGCGGGGGACGAGCGCGTCGACGAGCGCGGCCAACGCGAGGACGACGACGCCGGCGACGAGCGCGAAGGTGCCGAGCCGGCTCACGCCCGGACTATGCCGCGCGCGGGAGCGAGGTTCCGCTAGACCGCGACCGCACGGAGCGGAGGCGGCTGCTCCGCCTCCTCGAGCTCGGCGCGTAGCGCGGCGACGACGTCCGGGTCGAACTGCGTGCCCGCGCACCGCTCGAGCTCGCGCACCGCGCGCTCGTGCGAGAGCCGCCCGCGGTACACGCGGTCGGTCGTCATCGCGTCGTACGCATCGGCGACGAAGAGGATCCGCGCGCCGAGCGGGATCCGGTCACCGGAGAGGCGGTTCGGGTAGCCGCTGCCGTCCCAGCGCTCGTGGTGGTGCAGCACCCAGGTCGCGACCGGCTCGACGCCGAGCGAGTCGAGCATCCGGAACCCGATCTGCGGGTGGCGCTCGAGGACGATCCGTTCGTTCTCACTGAGCGGCCCCGGCTTGCGGAGAATGTCCTCGGGGATCGCGAGCTTGCCCACGTCGTGGAGGCTTCCGGCGAGCCGGAGGAGCTCCACCTCGTCGGGATCGCGGCCCATCCGCGCGGCGATGCGCGCGGCGAGCTCGCCGACCTCGGCCGAGTGCTCGCCCGTGTAGGCGTCGCGCGCGTCGACGGCGCGGGCCAGGCCCTCCGCCGCGAGGAAGCGCGCATGCCGGTCGCGCTCCTGGAGACGCCGCAGGTCGCCGAGCTCGGCCGCGCCGCCGCGGAAGGCGGTCGCGCACGCCTTCCCGTGCTCCTTCGACCAGTAGAGGGCGTTGTCCGCGACGCGCACGAGCTCCGCGCGGTCGGTGCCGTGGAGCGGGAACGTGGCGACCCCAGCCGAGAGCGTCAGGAGGGCGCCGTGCTCGAACGACGTGTCGGAGATCCGCTCGAGCACGCAGTTCGCGATGTCGAGCGCCTCGCGCTCCGTCCGCCCCGGCAGGAGCAGCGCGAACTCGTCGCCGCCCAGGCGGAACGCCTCGCCGCCCTGGCGCAGCCGCGACGCGACCTGCGCGAGCACGCGGTCGCCCATCGGATGGCCGTGGCGGTCGTTCACGTGCTTGAAGTCGTCGATGTCCACGAGACAGACGCTGAACGTCGTGCCGTGCTGAGCGGCCCGGTCGAGGTCGCTCTGCAGCCGCTCGTGGAAGTGGCGGTGGTTGCCGAGCCCGGTCAGCGGGTCGGTGAGGGCGAGACGCATCGCGGCGAGCGCCTCGTGCACGGAACGCTGGTACAGCGCCACGGCAACGAGCGGCCCCACGAGGGCCGCCGAGAGCAGCGGCGAGTGGTGCCAGAGCACGGTCAGCGTGAGGCTGACGGACGCCATGATCCCGAACGGGATCACGGTCGAGCGAATCGACCGCGCGACGAGGCCGACGAGACGCTCGCCCGCCATGCGCGCGACGATCGCCGCGATGAGCGCGACGTTCGTCGCGTAGAAGGCCGCCGACGCCGCAAGGACGGCGACCACCAGCGCCACGGTTCCGGTGCGCGTCTGCTGCGCACCTGCGGCGATTCCCGCTGCGCCCGCGCTCAGCGCGTACGCGGCGCCGTTGTAGAGAAGCCGGTCGAGCGGCCGCTTCTGCGCGAAGTGCACGACCGCGGCCGCGAGGAACGCGACGATCACCGCCGGCGCCCAGCCGTAGAGCACGGCCGCGCCGACGATGAAGACGGCCGCGAGCGACACGCCGCCGGCGGGCATCCCCTCGATCTCGATCGGCACGGGGAACCGCTCCGCGAGCGTCGCCCCGCCGACGAGGAGGAGAAGACCTCCGATCTCGACCGGCCCCAGCCCCGCCTGCTGCTGCGTCACGAGCGCGGCGGCGAGCGTCGCCAGGCCCGCGGTCGTCACGGGAACGAGGATGGGGAGGATCCGAGCATCCGGGCGGCGCGTGCGCGTGCCCGCCCAGACGCTCCGGAGCCCGATCCTCAGGGAGTGCGCGGCGAGGTCGGCCACGTCGACGACGTGTCTACGACCAGCTCCAGCCGAAGCCGCCGATGGCGCTGAGCACTACGAGCGCCGCAGCCAGGCCGAACGTGAGCCTGCTCTTCCAGTGCAACATGGTCCTCCTCCCACGCGGTTACGCCAGTGCGGCCAGTATCCAGACGCGGAAGGGGCGCATCATCCCTCCTACGGGGGATCTTTCGTCGGCGGCGTTCTACGCGAGACCGGCCTCGGCGAGGGGCCGGCGGGCCCACGCGAACGTGTCGACGTACCACCCTTCGAGGGGCGCGATGGTCGTGCCGTTGCCGGACGAATGGACGAACCAGCCCCCGCCCATGGCGATCCCGGCGTGCGTGACCTGCGAGGGCCGCGACCGGCGGCCGTTCGAGCCGAAGAAGATGACGTCGGCCGGGCGGAGCTTCGCGCGGCCGTACCGCTTCGAGAGGCCGACCTCGCCCGACATGTCGTAGGTCGTGCGGCCGCGGATGACGGTGTTCAGCTTCGGGGCGCCCGGCCACGGCTCGAGCTTGTAGACGCGCCAGACGAAGCCCGAGCAGTCAAAGCCGCCGCGGGACGTCACGCCGAAGAGCGTCTGGCGGTTCTCCGACATCCCGCCCCAGACGTACGGGTAGCCGACGAATCTCATGGCGCGCCGGAGGACCTTCCGCTCCCACGTCGTCAGCGCGGGGAGCCGGAAGGACGCCGCGCGCTCCCGCGCCCGGTCGCGCTGCCAAGAGGAGAGAGCGAGCGCCTGGGCGGTCGTGTACGCGGCCTCGGCGCGCGTCGCCGGATCGGCCGGCCTCCGCTCGCGGTCGTCGCGTTCCTTCGGATGGTTGAAGCGGAGCTCGAGGAGCCGCGCCACGGTCTCCCAGCCCGCCCGGGGCGGCGGCTGGAGCTTCCGCCGCACGAGCTCGGCCTGGATCTGGGCTGCTGCGGGCCCGAGCCCGAGCGCCCGGACGACGGCTCGGTTGAGGTGCGTCATCGTCACGGGACGTGTCGGGTCGGCGGGCGTCTTCGCCGTGCCCGAAAGGCCGCCGACGATCTGCGCGAGCTCGCCGCGGGTCAGCGTCGCGGCCGGCCGGAAGCGGTCGACGCTCGGCCCCATGAGGCCGCTCTTCACCGCGATCCTGATCTGCGGCTGGGCCCACGAGGCGGCCGTCGCCGCGGGCGCGAGGACGAGCGCCGCGGCGACGGCGGCGAGAGCTGCGGCAGGTCGGCGCACGGGGTCCATATCGGAGCGTGCCTCGCGGCCCTTTACCTGCATCCCCCCGTTTGCGGGGGCCCGCCGGGTCGGGGAGAATCGGCCGCGTGCAAGAGCGACGGAGCAAACCGGAGCTGCTCATCGCGCCTGAGCCGCATGAAGGCGAGCGTGCGGCGATCCGTGTGGCGCTCCAGCGGGCGGCGGCGGGGCGCCGGCCACTGGGCGAGCGGACGCCCTGGTGGCGCGAGGGGATCCGCGCGAACCTCCGCCGGGCCGCCGACGGCGAAGGCTAGAGCTCGAGCTCGAAGGTCTGGAGAACGAGCCAGGGCGCGAAGCCCTGGCGCCGGTAGAGCCGAATCGCGGGCACGTTGCTCGCGTCGACGTCGAGTCCGAGCGGCTGGCCGGGGTGCTCCTGCCAGTAGCCCTGGAGCGATCGGCTCAGGAGGTACGACCCGACGCCGCGGTTGCGCTCCGTCTGCGTGACGCCGACGTGGTAGATCCAGCGGTCGCTCGGGTCGATGTTCAGGACGGCGACGAGCTCGCCGTCCACCTCGGCCGCGTAGACCGAGCCCGTTACGACGTTCTCGCGCCAGACCGCGTCCGGGAACCGGCCCTGCGGAAAGCACTCGCGGTAGAGCGCGAGGGCGGCGGGGAGGTCGTCGCCGCGGGCGACCCGAATCTCGACGTCCTCCGGCGGGTCCTCGAGCGGGCGGTGGTCCTCCGGGCGGAGGCGGAAGGTCGCCTGCGGCCGGCCCACAGTCCGGAAGCCGTGGCGTTCGAGCAGGATGCGTCCGGCCGCGTTTCGCGTGCCGACGGCGGCGAGGACGGCCTTGGCGCCGCCGGCGCGTGCCCGTTCGACGGAGGCCCCGAGGAGCCCGGTGCCGAGCCGGTGCCCGCGCGCCTCCGCCGCGACGAGCGGGCCGAAGAGCTCCGCATGCGGGAACCCCGCCGGAAGCTCGACTCCGCCGAACGCGACGATGCGACGGCCGTCCGAGGCGACGAGGAGCGTCTCCTCCGCTGGGGGCTCCCAGGTGGCAAGCTCGCTCTCGAGCTCCTCGAGGGTCGTCCAGATCGGGTTCCCGACCTGGAACTCGGGCCGGGCGAGGGTCAGGCGGCTCAGCTCGACGACCCGCTCGGCGTCCTTCGGCCGGTAGCTACGCAGGCTGACGGCCACGGAGGAGCGTCGGGGCGACGCGTGCGTAGTCGAGTCCGGAGACCCACGTGAGGATGACGGCGACGAGCAGGGCGACCCAGGCGACGTCCGTCGAGACGGCGCCGCCCGCGGCGAGCCCGCCGAGCCCGGCCGCGATCGCCTGTGACCACGTCTTGAGCTTCCCGAGGTCGCGCGCGCCGATCACGACGCCCCGCTCGAGCGCGGCGAGGCGGAGGCCGCTCACGAGGAACTCGCGCGCGATCACGGCTGCGACCATCCAGGCGGGGAAGACCGGCCCGACCAGCATGATCAGGACGGCCATCACGAGGAGCTTGTCGGCGACCGGGTCGAGGAGCCGCCCGAGGTCGGACGTCCTCCCGGAGCGGCGCGCCCACCACCCGTCAACCCAGTCGGTGGCCATCGCGACCGCGAACACGGCCGTGGCCCAGTAGTCGTGGCCGGAGAAGTCCCAGGCGAAGAGGGCGACGACGACGGGGACTGCAAGCGCCCGGGCGACCGTGAGCTGGTCGGCGAAGGTCACTCCGGGGAGGATACGCCGCCCGCGCCCCGCCGGCCGGGTGGCGCCACGACGGCCGCGAGCCACGCGCCGACGGACCGAAAGCGTCCAGAATGTCGGCGTTGTGCCGCCGTTCTCGAAGATCCTCGTCGCGAACCGGGGCGAGATCGCCGTCCGGGTCTTCCGTACGCTCCACGAGCTCGGGATCGCCTCCGTCGCGGTCTACTCCGAGGCCGACCGGAACGCCCTCCACGCCCGCGCCGCCGACGAGGCGTACCTCATCGGCCCGGCCGCGCCCGCCGAGAGCTACCTGAACGGCGAGCGCATCGTCGAGACGGCCCGGCGCGCGGGCGCCGAGGCGATCCACCCCGGGTACGGGTTCCTCGCCGAGAACGCCGGCTTCGCACGCCTGTGCGAGGAGGCGGAAATCGTCTGGATCGGGCCGCCGCCGGAGGCGATCGAGGCGATGGGGTCGAAGGTCGAGGCGCGAAGGCTCATGACGAAGGCCGGCGTGCCGGTGATCCCCGGCACGACCGACCCGGTCGAGACGGCGGCCGAGCTCGTCCGGCTCGGCGACGAGTACGGCTGGCCCGTCGCGGTGAAGGCGTCGGCGGGCGGCGGCGGGAAGGGCCTCAAGGTCGTCACGTCCACGGAGGAGGCGGAGCGGGCGCTCGCGTCGGCGCGCCGCGAAGGGGAGGCGTACTTCTCCGACCCGACCGTCTACGTCGAGAAGCTCATCGTCGATCCGCGGCACGTCGAGGTGCAGGTGCTCGCCGACGCGCACGGGAACGCCGTTCACCTCGGCGAGCGCGACTGCACGATCCAGCGCCGGCACCAAAAGCTCGTCGAGGAGACGCCGTCGCCCGCCGTCTCGCCCGAGCTCCGCGCGCGCATCGGCGAGATTGCGCTCGACGCGGCGCGCGCGGTCGGGTATCGCGGCGCGGGCACGATCGAGGGGCTGCTCGATCCCGACGGTGCCTACTACTTCCTCGAGATGAACACGCGGATCCAGGTCGAGCACACGGT
>JAICNY010000052.1 GCA_025930955.1 Thermoleophilia bacterium | reverse complement strand
GCCTCCGATCGAGGTGTGGGTGGCCGGCTACGGGCCGCGCGCGCTCGCGGTCGCGGGGCGCGTCGGCGACGGCGTGATCATCCAGCTCGCCGACCCGGAGATCATCAAGTGGATCATGGACACGGCGCGGCAGGCCGCCGAGGAGGAGGGCCGCGACCCGGACGCGCTCAAGTGCCACGTCTGCGCGCCGAGCCACATCTCCGACGATCTCGCGGATGCGCGGAACCAGGTGCGCTGGTTCCCGGCGATGGTCTCGAATCACGTCATGGACCTGATCGAGCGCTACGGCTTCGAGTCCGAGATCCCGGCCGCGCTCACCGAGTACGTGAAGGCGCGGAAGTTCTACGACTACAAGGACCACTCCCGCGTCGGCGCGGCGCACGGCGAGTTCGTCTCGGACGAGATCTGCGACCGGTTCTGCGTCCTCGGCACGCCCGAGCAGGCGAGGGAGAAGCTCGAGCACCTCGAGTCGATCGGCGTCGACCACTTCAACATCTACCTGATGACTCACGGCCAGGAGGAGACGCTCGCCGCCTACCGCGACTCGATCCTCCCGAGCTTCAAGACGGCCGCGTGAGCGCGACCGCTTGTAACAGAGTGTTACTAGGGGTGGGCTCCTAGAGCTGCCAGCCGGTGAAGCGCGCCAGCTCCCTCGTCAGGCCGACGAGGTGGCCCGTCAGGACGAGGACGCCGAAGACGGCGAGGAGCGCGGCGCTCACCAGCTGGACGGTGCGGCGGCGGCGCCGAAGCCAGGCGGACACCGCGAACGAGCGCGTGACGAGGAGCGCCGCGGCGAGGAACGGGAGCCCGAGCCCGAGCGCGTAGGCGCCGAGCAGCACGGCGCCCGAGCCGGCGCTCCCGGAGCTCGCGGCGAGCGTGAGGACGGCGCCGAGCGTCGGCCCGACGCACGGCGTCCACGCGATCGCGAACGCGACGCCGGCCGCAGCCGCCGTGACAAGGCGGGTGCCGCGCGCGCGGAGCGGCGCCCGCCGCTCGAGCGCGAGCCGCCGCGGGAGCGGCGCGCCGGCGACGACGACGGCGGCTGCGAGCAGGAGAACGCCCGCGACGATCTCGAGCGTCCGCCGGTTCGAGAGGAGCAGCCCGCCGAACCACGCGGCCCCTGCGCCGAGCGCGACGAACATCGCGCCGAACCCGGCGACGAACGTGCCGGCCGCCCCGGCGACCTCCCGCCGGCGGTCGGCCAGCTCGTCCGCGGCCACACCGGAGACGAGCGAGAGGTATCCCGGGACGAGCGGGAGCAGGCACGGCGACGTGAACGCGACGACGCCCGCCGCGAACGCGAGCGCGAGGCCCGCCGGGTCGAGCGCGATCGCGAGCACCGCTACCCGAGCGCGGCGAGGAGCTCGTCCCAGTCCGCCCGCGAGCCGACGCCGATCTGTCGCGCGACGACCACCCCCTCGGCGTCGACGGCCGCGACAGCGGGATGGCCGGCGAGGCCGAGCGACCCGGCGAGCTCCTGGGTCGGGTCGGCGATCTGCGGCCAGTCCCAGCCGTATTCCTCGAGGAACCCGACCGCGTCGTCCGGCTCGTCCAGGATGTCGAGCCCGACGAACGCGACGTCCGGGTTCGCGGCGACGAACTCCGCGTACTCCGCGGCGACGCTCCGGCACTTCGGACACCAGGAAGCCCAGACGTTCGCGACGACCGGCTTGCCGCGGTAGGCCTCGAACGCCTCGGTGCCGCCTTCGACCGGCGCCTCCACCGCTCCCGGCGTCACCGCCTCCGCCGCCGGCTCGGCGGTCGTGTCCGGCTCGTCGCTCCCGCACGCGGCGCCGAGCACGACGACGAGCAGGGCGAGGGCGACCGCGCGCATCGCGCGCACCGTACCGCGCGACCCCTTACACAGGCATTAAGTTGGACAGCCATGGCCGCGGAGCGCCACAGGCCGCTCGACGCGCGGATCCTCCCCCGCTTCTCCGGCGTGCGGACGTTCGCGCGCCTCCCGCACACGACCGACCTGGCCGGGGCGGACGTCGCGGTCTACGGGATCCCGTTCGACACGGGAACGAGCTTCCGGCCCGGGCAGCGCTTCGGCCCCGAGGCGATCCGCTCGGCGTCGGCGCTCCTGCGCCCGTACAACCCCGCCTGGGACGTGGACGTGGTCGAGGCGCTCTCGATCGTCGACTACGGCGACCTGCCCGTCGCGCCCGGCGACACCGTCGAGACGTACCGGCGCGTCGAGGAGGCGCTCGGGCCGGTGGTCGAGGCGGGCGTCCTCCCCCTCGCGCTCGGCGGCGACCACTCGATCACGCTCGCCGAGCTACGCGTCCTCGTACGGCGCACCGGGCCGCTCGCGCTCGTCCAGCTCGACGCGCACGCGGACACCTGGGACGAGTACTTCGGCCAGAAGTTCTTCCATGGGACGACGTTCCTGCGCGCGGTCGAGGAGGGTCTGCTCGACGCATCCGCCTCGGTTCAGGCCGGGATGCGCGGGACGGTCTACGGGCCCGGCGACCTCGACGTCTCGCGGAAGCTCGGGTTCACCGTGCTGACGACGGACGACCTCCGCGCGCTCGGCCCCGCTGCCTATGCGGAGCTCGTCCGCGAGCGCGTCGGCGAGCGGCCCGTCTTCCTCACCTTCGACGTGGACGTCCTCGACCCGGCGGTGGCGCCCGGAACCGGGACGCCAGAGGTCGCCGGCCTCGCGACGCACGAGGCGCTCGCGCTCCTCCGCGCGCTGCGCGGCCTGCACCTCGCGGGCGCCGACGTCGTCGAGGTCTCGCCCACGTATGACGGCCCCGGCCAGCAGACTGCGCTCGCGGCCGCAAACGTCGCCTGGGAGCTCCTCGCCCTCCACGCGGTCTCGCGCGCGTGAGCCGGTTGCGCCTCGAGCGGATGAGCGACGCGGACGTCCGCGCGTTCGTCCCCGCGCAGACGGAGGAGTACGCGCGCGGGATCGAGGAGCACGGCGGCTGGAGCCGCGAAGACGCGCGCGCCAAGGCCGAGCGGGACATGGCCCAGTCGTTCCCCGGCGGCCGTGCACCGGCCGGGAACCACCTCTTCCACCTCATCGAGGACGCGACCGGCGAGCGCGTCGGCGTCCTCTGGTACCGGGAGGACATGCGCGGCGTCTGGCTCTACCAGATCCTCGTCGAGGAGTCGCGCCGCGGACAGGGCCTCGGCCGCGAGGCGATGGCGCTGCTCGAGAAGGAGGCGCGCCGTCTCGGCGCACCGCGAATCGAGCTGAACGTCTTCGGCGGCAACGAGGTCGCGCGGGGCCTCTACCGCGCGCTCGGCTACCGCGAGGACGCGGTCGTCATGTCGAAGCGGCTCGCTTAGCGGGGCGGAGCGCACGGACGGGCGTTTTGCCCGCCTTGTGCGACCTGTCATTATCCCGCCATGACGGCGCCCCCGTCCGTGGTGGCAGACGAGATCGGCCTGTCGGGCGCCTACCTCGATGAGCGGGACGAGCAGCTCGTCCTCGACGTGCTCCGATCCGGAAGGCTCGCGCTCGGCCCGATGACGGAGCGGTTCGAGCGCCTGCTCGCCGAGCGGGTCGGCGCCCACAGGGTGGCCGCGCTCTCGAGCGGGACGGCCGGGCTCCACCTCGGGGTCAAGCTCGCAGGCGTCCGGCCGGGGGACGAGGTCGTCACCAGCCCCCTCTCGTTCATCGCGTCGGCCAACGCGATCCTCTACGAGGGCGGGATCCCGGTCTTCGTCGACGTCGACCCGAGAACGCTGAACGTCGACCCGGCTGCCGTCGAGGCCGCGATCACGCCCCGAACGCGCGCGGTCCTTCCCGTCGCGCTCTTCGGCTATCCGCTCGAGTACGACGGGCTGCTCGACGTGACCGCCCGGCACGGGCTCGCGGTCGTCGAGGACGCGGCGGAGGCGCTGGGGACGACCTATCGAGGTCGACCGGTCGGCTCGTTCGGCCACCCGACCGTGTTCGCCTTCTATCCGAACAAGCAGATGACGACGGGCGAAGGGGGAGCGATCGCGGTCGGAAGCGACGACGAGTGGGAGCTCGTGAAATCCCTCTCGAACCAGGGGCGCGCGGATCGCGGCGAGACGTTCCTCCACACGCGGCTCGGCTACAACTACCGGCTCGACGAGCTCTCCGCCGCGCTCGGGGTGGCGCAGCTCGAGAAGCTCGATCTCCTGCTCGAGCTCCGCTCGCGGGTCGCTGCGCGCTACGACGCCCTCCTCGCCGACCTCGAGGGCGTGACGACGCTCTGCTCGGACGACGCCGACCGCCGGCGCTCGTGGTTCGTCTACGTCGTCTTCGTCGAGGATCCGCACGACCGGGACACGATCATGGCTCGGCTCGCCGCACGGGGAGTCTCGTCGAAGCCCTACCTGCCCGCGCTCCATCTTCAGCCGCTCTACCGGGAGCGGTTCGCGTTCCGGCCGGGGATGTTCCCCGTCGCCGAGCGGGCCGGCGCGCGGGGGCTCGCGCTTCCCTTCCACGCCCGCCTCTCCGAGGACGCCCAGGCACGCGTGGTCGCAGCGCTCACCGCCGCGCTTCGGGACGGTTGACGCGTGAGCGTCGGAGACGTCTCGCCGAGCGCGGTGCTCGGCCGCGAGGTGGTGGAGCTCGGCGAGGAGCGGTTCGCCGGCTATCTGGCGGGGGCGCGCGTGCTCGTCACGGGTGCCGGGGGGTCGCTCGGCCGCGCGCTCGCGCGCCGGCTCACCGGCCTCGGGGTCGAGACGCTCGTGTTGGTCGACCAGGGCGAAGCCGCGCTCGCGGAGGTGCACGACGAGCTAGGTCGCCTCGACCCGGCCGTACGCGTCGTCGCCGTGCTCGCCGACCTGCGGTCGGCTTCACGGTCCCGTGCGCTGCTCGCTGAGCACGCGCCCGAAGCCGTCTTCCACGCGGCCGCGTACAAGGTGGTCCCGCTCGTCGAGGCGAGCCCGCTCGAAGCCGTCGCCACCAACGTCCTCGCGACGGAGGCGCTCGTCGACGCGTCGCTCGAGGCCGGTCTGGCGCGGTTCGTCCTCTTCACGACGGACAAGGCCGTCCGGCCGGTGAGCGTGCTCGGCCGGACCAAGGCCGCCGCGGAGTGCATCGTCGGCACAGCCGCCGGCCGGGCGGATCTCACGCGCCTGGCGTGCATCCGGCTCGGCAACGTCGTCGACTCGGCCGGGAGCATGCTTCCGCTCGTCCGGCGCCGCCTTGCCGCCGACCGGCCCGTCCCGATCACGGACCCGCGCGTGACGCGCTACCTCATGACGACCGACGAGGCCGTCGCGCTCGCCGTCGTGGCAGGCGGACTGGCCGAGCGCGGCGAGGTGTTCCGGCTCGACATGGGATCCCCGGTGCGCGTGCTGGATGCCGCGCGCACGGTGGCGGACGCGAGCGCGAACGGCCACGCATCGACGATCGAGCTCGTCGGGCTCCGGCCAGGCGAGAAGCTCCACGAAGAGCTCGACGAGCCCGGGGAGCCGGTCGAACGAGTCGGGCGCGAGCCGATCTTCCGGTCGGCGGCCCGTCACGCGGACGCGGACTGGCTCGCCGGCCAGCTCGATCGCCTCCGTGCCGCCGTAACCGGGGCAGATGCCGTCGCGGCCCGCCGGGAGCTCGCCCGGCTCGTCGCAGGCATCCGGATCGCCGACCGGTTGCCCGAGCCCGTCGGCCCGGTGTGAGCGCGCGCCGGGAGGCGACCCGGATCCTCGTCGTCTGCGCTCATCCGGACGACGAGGTGCTCGGCATGGGCGGGACGATCGCGCGGCACTCGGGGGCCGGTGACCGGGTGCAGGTCATCTGTCTGAGCGAGGGCAGCTCCGCGCAGTATCCCGACGATCCGGACCGGAGGCGGGAGAGGACCGACGCCGGGCGTAGGGCGGCCGAGCTGCTCGGGGTCGAGGAGCTCGTCCAGCTCGAGCATCCGGACGAGCGGCTGGACACGGTTCCGCAGCTCGAGCTCAACCGCGCGATCGAGAGCCACATCGCCCGTTTCGCCCCAGAGATCGTGTACTCGGTCCACGGCGACGTGAACAGCGACCACCGGGCGGTCTTCCGTTCGACGGCGGTCGCTACGAGGAGCACGCCCGCGCAGTCGGTCCGCCGCGTCCTCGCGTTCGCGATCCCGTCGAGCATCGAGTGGACGCCGACGCAGATCGCCTCGTTCGCGCCGACGTGGTTCGTGGACGTCGGGGCGACGATCGAGCGCAAGCTCGAGGCGTTCGCCTGCTACGAGACCGAGGCCCGGCCGTATCCGCATCCCCGCTCCGTGGAGGGCCTTCGTGCGTACGCGGCGTTCCACGGCGCGGCGGCCGGCTGCGAGCTGGCCGAGCCGTTCGTGCTGATCCGGAACGTCGTTCGCGGCTGATCGTGGCCGATCCGGTCGAACGCTACTTCGACCGGCGGGCACGCGCCTACGACGGGCGGTACGACCACGGGCGACTGCAACGGATCATCCGTCCGTCGCTCCTGCGCGGTCGCGAAGCGGCCCTCGCGCTCGCGCGCTCGCTCGGCGCACGTCGCGTCCTCGAGGCCGGCTGCGGGCCCGGCCGGCTGGGCGAGGCCTTGCTCGCTGCGGGTGTCGCCGAGTACATCGGCGTCGACGTCTCGGGAGCGATGGTGGAACGGGCGCAGGCACGGCTCGCACGCTTCGGCGACCGGGCGCGCGTGATTCACGCCCCCGTCGCCGCGGCTCCCGTCGAGGGGCCGTTCGACCTCGTCGTCGCGCTGGGGCTCTTCGACTACGTCCACGACCCGGAGGCGACGCTCGGACGGATGACCGCCGAGTGCGCGGGTGTCCTCCTCGCGACCTTCCCGCGCTGGGACGTCGTGCGAGACCCGGTGCGAACGCTCGTCTACCGGTACGGGTACGGGTGCCAGATCCGGCACTACGACGAGCGACGGCTCGCCGCGCTCCTCGATCGCTGCGGTATCGGTGACGCGACCGTCGAGACGCGGCGGACCGGATTTCGCGTGACGGCCCGCGTCGTTCCGCCGCCGGGCTAGTGCCCGTGCGCGGCCTCGGCGGCGTCGGCCTCGGCCTTCGTGCGGTGCACCGTGCCCGCCGGGTGCTCGGGCGGGGAGTAGACGGTGACGAGGCGCAGCGGCCCGTCGCCGGTGTTCACGAAGTTGTGCCGCGTGCCGCCGGGGACGAGCACCATCTCGTCGGCGCGGACGATCCGCACCTCCTCGCCGACGAGTGCCTCGCACTCGCCCTCGACGAAGAGGAGGATCTGGTCGATCCCCTCGTGAACCTCCTCGCCGATCTCCTCGCCCGGTGGGATCGTCATGACGACGACCTGGCTCCGCTCGGCGGTCGCGACCTCGCGCCGAAAGTGCTCGTTCTCCCGCGCGATCCGGATGAGCTCGGCGGCGATCACGACCGTCACCGTACCAGCATGCGCGGGGCCCGGCCGCCGTCCGGCCGGGCCCCGCCCCGCTCCGGTCGGCCTACAGGATCTGCTCGGCCACCTCCACGCGCAGGAGTGACCGGACGTTCTCGATCTGGTTCGCGATCGTGGCCACCGACGAGCCCGCGAAGAGGAGGCCGACCGCCACCTCGTCGGGCGTGACGACGAGCGAGCCGGAGTCCCCGCCCGCGGACATGTTCGTCGTGATGATCTGATCCTGGAAGCGGCCGATCCGGCCGCCCCCGAACCCGACGTCCACCGTCGCGTTGATCGCCGTGATCCGGCCGGTCGTGAAGTTCGTCGTCCGGCCGGTCTTCTGGACGGTCGTCCCGACGGCGACGTTCGCCCGCCTCCGCCAGCCGCGGACGTAGCCGCCCCAGTAGATCTCCCGGTCGAGATCGTGGAACTGGCCCTCGGCGACCGCCGCGTCCACGAGGTTGCGGTGGAGGATCCGCGGCGTCGGCGGCTCGAGCGTGATCGGGATGAACCGCGAGAGCCGCGCGATGAGGTCGGTCGGGAACGTGCCGCCGTCGAACGGGCCCGGCTGGAGGATCGGGTCGCCGACCATGGCGGCGTTCACGTTCGCGAGCACGTGGTTGTTGGACAGGATGTAGAACCGCTGCGGCATCCCGACGCCCGGCTGCGGCTGGCTCCCCGTCGCTGCCCCCGGGAGCAGGTCGTAGACGCACGTCGCGATCGTCCCGGCGGTGATCTTGAAGTGCCCGACCGAGTAGCCGCCCTCCGCGGGGCGCGCGCGGCGGGCGAGCGCCTCCGCGCCGACGAGGGGAACCTGGGGAACGACGAGCACCTGCTCCGCCTCCTCGACCGTCGTCGAGCCGTTCACGGCCGCCGGGGCGTGCACGTGCGCGCGCTCGATCATCGGGAAGCCGATCTCGAGCACGTCCGTTCGCGTGGTGCCGATCTTGGCCGGAACGAGGTCGTCCCCGGCGAGCTCGCTCTTGTCCACCTTGTGCGTGACGAGCGCGATGACGGCCGGATCCCCGGTCGGCTCGCCGTTTCGCCACTTGACCCCCGCAGCGACGCCGACGACGTTCGAGTGCGGCGCCTCGGGGGAGAGCAGCTCCTCGACCGCGTGGGCGCGGGCGTCCTCGATCGCCGCCGCGTCCGCGGGAGTGAGCTCCATCTTCGGATCTGCTGCCTCAGCCATGTCGTCCTTCCTCGGGGGGTTCGATCACGGGCGAGCCCAGCTCCCCGGGCGGGCGACCACGTGACCCTCGATCGCGTCTGGGCGGGCACGCCGGAGGAGCACGCGCAAGGCGCCGCCTGACCCGTTCCCGGCGCCCTCCGCCCCTGCCGCAGGCCGACCGTCGAACAGCGGCCATTCGCCCCTCGCTCCCTTCCTGCGGCCGAAGGTACGCCCGCGCGGCGTTCGTGTCAAGCGTGACGTTGGCGGGCGGCCGGTACCCTTGCGGCAGACGACGAGGAGGCGACATGAGCGAGGTCATCCACGCACCCGAGCCGGCGCTCGAGGAGGAGCAGGGCCCCAGGCGGATCAGCCACTGGATCGGAGGCCGGATCGTGCCCGGCGAGTCGGGCCGGACCGGCCCGGTGTTCAACCCGGCGACCGGCGAGCAGACGGGCGAGGTGGACTTCGCGACGCGCGAGGAGGTCGACCGCGCCGTCGCCACAGCCGGGGAGGCGTTCCCCGCCTGGCGGGCGCTCTCGCTCTCGAAGCGCTCCGACCTCTTCTTCCGGATCCGGGCGCTCGTGCACGAGCACCGCGAGGACATCGCGCGCTTCCTCACGCTCGAGCACGGCAAGGTGCTCTCGGACGCGCTCGGGGAGGTCGCGCGCGGGCTCGAGGTGGTCGACCACGCGTGCGGGATCCCGACGCTGCTTCAGGGGCGCTTCTCCGAGCAGGCGTCGACGGGGATCGACGTCTACTCGATCCGTCAGCCGCTCGGCGTCTGCGCGGGGATCACGCCGTTCAACTTCCCGGCGATGGTGCCCATGTGGATGTGGGCGCCGGCGCTCGCATGCGGGAACACGTTCGTCCTGAAGCCGTCCGAGAAGGACCCGTCGGCGTCGCTCTTCGTCGCGGAGCTGCTCCAGGAGGCCGGCGTTCCGGACGGCGTCTTCAACGTCGTCATGGGCGACAAGGTGGCGGTCGACTCGCTCCTCGAGCACCCGGACGTCGCCGGGATCTCGTTCGTCGGCTCGACGCCGATCGCGCGCTACATCTACGAGACGGGCGCGAAGCACGGCAAGCGCGTCCAGGCGCTCGGCGGGGCGAAGAACCACATGGTCGTCCTCCCGGACGCCGACATCGACATGGCCGCGGACGCCGCGGTCAGCGCCGCGTACGGCTCGGCCGGCGAGCGGTGCATGGCCGTGTCGGTGGTGGTCGCGGTCGGCGACGTCGGCGACCGGCTCGTCGAGGCGATCAAGGAGCGGCTCCCGAAGGTGAAGATCGGGCCGGGGCTCGACCCGTCCTCCGAGATGGGCCCGCTCGTCACGCGCGAGCACCGCGACAAGGTCGCCTCGTACATCGAGTCCGGCCGCGAACAGGGCGCCACGGTCGTCGCCGACGGGCGCGAGCTCGAGGTGGACGGGGACGGCTTCTTCCTCGGCGTCTCGCTCCTGGACGACGTCAAGCCGGAGATGGACGCGTACAAGGACGAGATCTTCGGGCCGGTGCTCTCGGTCGTCCGCGCGGAGACGTACGACGAGGCTGTCCGGCTCGCGAACGAGAACCCGTACGGCAACGGCGTCGCGATCTTCACGCGCGACGGCGGCGCGGCGCGGCAGTTCCAGTTCGAGGTCGAGGCCGGGATGGTCGGAGTGAACGTCCCGATCCCGGTGCCGGTCGCGTACTACTCGTTCGGCGGGTGGAAGGCGTCCCTCTTCGGCGACTCGCACGTCTACGGGCCGGAAGGGATCAACTTCTACACGCGCGGGAAGGTCGTCACGTCGCGCTGGCCGGATCCCGCGACGAGCGTCGTCGATCTCGGCTTCCCGCAGACGCGGTAGCGCGGTTCGGCAACCCGGCCCGCCGCCCCTCTTTGGGGACGGATCGGCACACATCCGGCACGGTCCGGTCGCGGACGCGTGCGCCCGTGCCGGATAGCGTTCGTTCTGGGGCGCTCGCGCCCCCCGACGGGGGGCTGCTCGCGTTCTCCGGCGAGCGTGTCTACCGACATTGACACGCCGTATGCTGTCTAGTACAGTAGACGGCATGACCCCGCTGAACTCCGAGCTCCTAGGCGAGGCCCGCGCGGCGCGCGACCGGCTGCTCGAGCTCCAGCGCGACCTCGAGAAGACGCGCGCCGACTACAACCACGCCGTCCGTCGCCTCCACGCCGAGGGCGGCTCGCTGCGCGAGATCGCCGAGGACCTCGGCCTGAGTCACCAGCGCGTCCACCAGATCGTGGACGCCGGCGAGGGCGGCGCCGCCCGCACCGGCCCGCGGCGGCGGTTCCCGTGGGCCTTCGAGCGCTTCACCCGCCGCGCGCGCCGGATCGTCGCGCTCGCGCAGGAGGAGGCCGCCGAGCTCGGCCACGGCCGTGTCGGCACCGAGCACCTGCTGCTCGGCCTCGTCCGGGCGGAGGACGAGGTCGTCGCGCCCGTCCTCTCCGAGGCAGGCATCACCCTCGAGCGACTGCGGGAGCTCGTCGGCGCACTCGACCCCGGCCCTCGGCGGCGGTCGCCGTTCTCGCGGGCGGCCAAGCGGGCGCTCGAGCAGAGCCTCCGCGAGGCCCAGGCGCTCGGCGATCGCTTCATCGGCGCGGAGCACGTCCTCCTCGGCCTGCTCGCAGACGAGCGCGCCGGATCGCTCGTCCTCGTCCGCGAGCTCGGCGCCGACCCGGACGCGCTTCGCGCCGCGGTCCTCGAGCGCCGCGCGGCCGGCTAGCCGGACACCGGGGCGAAGGAGCCGGCCCGGTAGACCTGTCCGGGCAGCTCGCGCCCGAGCACGCCCTCGAGCCACTCGGCGGCGCCGATCAGGGCATCGAGGTCGATTCCCGTGTCCACGCCTTCGCCGTGCAGGAGGTAGACGAGATCCTCGGTCGCGATGTTGCCGGTCGCGCGCGGCGCGAACGGGCAGCCGCCGACGCCGCCGACCGAGGCGTCGAAGATCGAGGCCCCCCACTCGAGCGCCGCCCAGGCGTTCGCGAAGCCGGTCGAGCGCGTGTTGTGCAGGTGAACACCGACGGGTCGGGCGAACTTCACTCCTTCGACGACAACGTGGCGTACCTGCGTCGGCGTCGCGACGCCGATCGTGTCGGCGAAGACGACCTCGTGCGCCCCGAGCTCGATCGCCTCCTCGGCGAGCCCCAGGACCTTCTCCGGCGGCACGGCTCCCTCGAACGGGCACCCGAACGCGACCGAGATCGTCACGGTCGACGGCAGGCCGTCATCGCGCGCGCGGGCGAGGATCCGGGCGGCGCCCGCGAGCGCCTCGTCCACGGTCTGGTTCGCGTTGCGGCCGCTGAACGAGTCGGTCGCGGCGAACGTGAGCGAGAGCCGGTCGAGGTCGGTCGCGCGGAGCCGGTCGTACCCCCGCTCGTTCAGGACGAGCCCGGCCAGCTCGAGACCCTCCCGCCGGGCGATGCCCTCGACGACCTCCTCCGCCCCGGCCATCGCGGGGACGCGCGCCGGGTTCACGAACGAGACCGCCTCGACCCGCGGCAGGCCTGCGGCCGCGAGCCGGTTCACCAGCTCGGCACGCGTCTCGGGCGGAAGGGTCGTCGCCTCGTTCTGGAGCCCGTCCCGCGGCCCCACGTCGCAAACGGTGACCCGCACGCCCCTAGGATACGCGCGTGCCCGTCGTTCCGGTCTTCACCGCGCGCGACGTCTACGCCGCGCTCGACCCGTCCGGCGCCGTGGAGGCAGTGCGCGAGGCGTTCGTCGAGCACGCGCGCGGGGCGTGGACGATGCCGTCCAAGGTCTACCTCGACGCGCCCCCGAACGGCGACTTCCGCGCGATGCCCGCGTCCGGCGGCGGGTGGGCGGTGCTCAAGTGGGTGAACTCGTACCCACGCAATCCCGCTCGCGCGCTCCCGACGGTGAGCGGCGTCGTGCTCCTGTCCGAGACGGACGCCGGTCAGCTCCAGGCCGTGCTCGACGCGGGCGCCGTCACGGCGCTGCGGACGGGCGCGGCCGCGGTGCTCGCGGCCGAGACGCTCGCGCGGCCGACCCTCGCGCCGGCCGCGGTCGTCGGCGTCGGCGTGAACGGGCGGGCCGTCGCGCGGACGTTTCTGGCGCGCGAGCGCGAGGTGCAGCTCTGGGACGCCGAGCCGGTGCAGGCGAGCCTCGTCGCCGAGGAGCTGGGAGAGGGAGCGACGGTCGCCGCCGACCTCGCCGACGCGCTCGCCGCCGACATCGTCGTCACGGTCACGCCCGGCCGGGAGGTGCTCTTTCACGACGGGTCGCTCCACGCGGGACAGCACGTGAGCCTCATGGGCGCCGACGGGCCGGGCAAGGCGGAGATCGCCGTCGAGGAGCTCGTGCGCGCGCACGTCGTCTGCGACGAGTGGGAGCAGGCGAGCCACAACGGGGACATCTCGCACGCCCTCGAGGCACGGAAGCTCCGCCGGGAGCAGGTCGCGGAGCTCGGCAAGATCCTCCTCGGGGAGCAGATCGGCCGGCGCGACGAGCACGAGATCACCGTCTTCGACTCGACGGGGCTCGCCGTGCAGGACCTCGCGGTCGCGGTCGCGGTGTTCACGCGCTACCGGGAGGCGCCCGCATCCTTCCCCGACGTCGTCGGAGTCGAGCTCGGCTGACGCGCGCGCGGTGGCCGGCGACCTCATCCACTTCGAGATCCCCGCGGGCGACCACGCGCGCGCGCAGCGGTTCTGGTCGGAGCTCCTCGGCTGGTCGTGGAACGCGACGCCGCAGGAGCAGCCCTACACGATGACGCGCGCGGGGGGCGAGGGCCCGGCCGGCGGGATGTACCGCGCGCCGACCGACGAGCGCGGGCTCATCCCGTACTTCTCGGTCGAGGACCTGGAGGCGGCGACGGCCCGCGTGGCGGAGCTCGGCGGCACGGTGCGCGACACCGGCGACGTGCCGGGGACCGGCCGCTTCGCGCACTGCGTCGACACCGAGGGGAACCCGTTCAGCCTCTTCTGGATCGACCCGGCCGGGCACGGCACCGGCCCGCGGGACTAGGCGCGCTCAGCCGCGCTCGCCGGGGAGCCCGCGGGCGCTCCAGTCGCTCCAGGAGCCGGGGTAGAGCCTCGCGTCCTGACGACCCGCGGCGGCGAGCTCGAGGAGCGTCACGCAGGCCGTCACGCCGGAGCCGCAGTACGCGACGATCTCCTCCGCCTCGAGCACCTCCGGGGGCAGCGGGCCGCCCGCGGCGTACGGCACGTTGACGGCGCCCGGTATGCGCCCGGCGACCGGGTCGATCGGCTCCGCGTCGCCGCGATAGCGCTCGGGCGCGCGCGCGTCGACGAGCACGAGCCCCGGCTCTCCGAGCCGCTCGGCGAGCTCCTGCGCCTGGATCGTGTCGCCGTGCCGCGGCCGGGCCACGAAGTGGCCGTGCTCGACGTCCTCCTCCCCGCCGCGCAGCGGCCCCGCCCACGCGCCGATCCCGCCGCGGAGCACCGCGACCTCCTCGTGCCCGAAGTGCCGGAGCAGCCACCAGAGCCGCGCCGCGCCGCCCGACGCGCCCTGGTCGTACGCGACGACGAAGACACCCGGCCCGATCCCGGCCGCGCCGGCCCAGCGCGCGAAGACGCCCTCCTCGGGGAGCGGATGGCGCCCGCCGTGGTGGGGCGGCGCGCCCGGCGCGGCGGAGAGCTCGTGCTCCACGTCGAGGAACGACGCGCCGGGGATGTGGCCCTCGAGATAGAGCTGCCGGCCGCGGCCGTTCTTGCCGAGCTCCCACCGGCAATCGACGAACTGATACCTCACGCGCCCGAGTGTTGCACGGCGCCCTCGTGGGCCGCGCCGGGTCGCAGCACGAGCTCGGACGGGAAGCGCACCGAGAGCTCGGCGGCGCACTCCTCGGCGCCCGCGCGGTCGGCCCAGACGATCACGGACGGCCCCGAGCCGGAGAGCGTCGCGCCGCGCGCGCCCGCCGGAAGCTCGGCCCGCACGGCGGCGAGGAGCGGCGCGTTCGTCTCGCGGTACGGCTCGTGAAGCCGGTCCGCGAGCGCGGCCGCGAAGAGGTCGGGGTCGCAGGCCGCCACGGCCGCGCCGAGGAGCGCAGCCCGACCGGCCGTGAAGGCCGCGTCGCCGTGACGCACGAGCCCGGGGAGCGCCGCCCGTGCCCCCGCCGTGTCGACGCGGGTCGCGGGCACGAGCGCGACCGGCTCGAGCGGCGGCGCGTCGGCGACACGCGCGAGGAGCGGCCGCCCCTCCTCCCAGGCGAGGCAGACGCCGCCGGCGAGCGCGGCCGCGAGGTTGTCCGCGTGGCCCTCGAGGGCGACGCCGAGCGCGAGGAGATCCTCGGCGCCGGCCTCGCGCCCGGCCGCCCGGGCGCCCGCCACGAGCCCGAGCGCGACCGCCGCCGCGCTCGACCCGAGGCCCCGCGCGAGCGGGATTCGGTTCGCGAAGCGGAAGCGCCGTCCCTCGACCGGCGCGAGGAGCGCGAACGCCCGCAGCGCGAGGTTTTCGGGGCCGTCCGGTAGCTCGCCGGCCCCCTCGCCGGAGATCGAGACGGCGGTCGCATCGGCCGGCTCGACCTCCAGCTCGTTCCAGAGCGCGAGCGCGCACGCGGCGCAGTCGAACCCGGGCCCGAGGTTCGCGCTCGTGGCGGGCGCGCGGACGCGCAGGACGTCCGCGCTCACGCCACCGCCGCCGCGATCGCGTCCGGGCCCGGCGCGACGGAGCGCGGCGGAGGAAACGCCCGGTCGACCGCCTCCGGATCCTTGAGGCCGTGCCCCGTCACGACGCACACGACCCGCGCCCCCGCCGGGGGCGGCGAGCGCAGGAGCGCGGCCACGCCCGCCGCCGAGGACGGCTCCGCGAAGAGGCCCTCCTCCGCGGCGAGAAGCTTCCAGGCGGCGAGGATCTCCTCGTCCGGAAGCTCGATGGCCGACCCGCCGCTCTCGGCGAACGCCGCGTCGACGGCCTCACGGTGCACCGGCGTCCCGATGCGGATCGCGCTCGCCGCCGTCCCGCTGCGGTCGGCCGCCTCGCCGAGCAGGAAGCGCGGCAGCCCCTCCCCCGCCTCGCGGAACCCGCGCGCGTAGGCGGCCGTGTTGCCGCCGCCGCCGTACGGAAGCGCGAGCACGTCGGGCGGCCCGCCGAGCTCCTCGACGAGCTCGAACGCGGCCGTCTTCTGCCCTTCGAGCCGGTACGGGTTGAGCGAGTTGACGAGCGCGTGCGTGCCCCGCGCGTCGAGCTCGCGTGCCGCCCCGAGCGCGTCGTCGAAGCTCCCCTCGACCTGGAGCAGCACCGCGCCCGCCGCACGGGCCTGGGCGACCTTGCCCAGCGCGACCGCACCCGCCGGGAGCAGGACGAGCGCCGGCAGCCCCGCCCGCGCCGCGTACGCCGCCGCCGAGGCGGACGTGTTCCCGGTCGACGCGCAGACGACCGCGGCGGCGCCGTCCTCGAGCGCCTTCGCGACGGCAACGGTCATCCCGCGGTCCTTGAACGAGCCCGTCGGGTTCGCCCCCTCCCACTTGAGCCACACCTCCGCGCCGAGCCGCGCCGACAGGCGCGGCGCGCGGACGAGCGGGGTCGACCCCTCCCCCAGGGTGACGACCGGCGTCGCGGACGAGATCGGCAGCCGCTCGCGGAACCGCTCGAGGAGCGGGACGGTCACGTCCCGGGACGGTCGCGGTCCGGCACGACCAGCAGGACGGAGGGCGGCCGCCGCGTCCCGGGCGTTCGCGCGATCTCGCCGAGCGCGGCGTCGAGCGCGCCCTCGGCCGTCTCGTGCGTGACGAGGTGGAGCGTCGCGTCGCCGTC
>JAICNY010000064.1 GCA_025930955.1 Thermoleophilia bacterium | reverse complement strand
TACCGTGCGACCGCCGCATCGTGGGCATCCCCGATCGGCGTCGGTGTTTTCCGGAAGCGGGGCATCCGAACGCGAGAAGGGCCCCGGTTGCCCGGGGCCCTTCTCGTCGTTCCGTCGCGGTGCTTCCGCTACTTGAAGCGGAAGAACGCGTAATGCTCGGTGTTGTCGCCGAGGACGAGGACGAGCGTGCGGCACGTCCCCTTCCACTTCCTCGACGTCTTCCAGTCGACCTGGTACAGGTCGTTCGACGGATCGACCGTGACCGCCGAGAACGACTCGTCGGGCGAGCCGACGCCCGTCCAGGCGGCCTCGCCGGTCGCGCAGTTCGCCGACTCCGAGTAGACGTCGGTCACGTCGGACGGGCTCGAGAGCCCGGCGATCGCGAACCTGACCGGAACCGTCGCGCCGGCGCTGCGCTCGTTCACACCGGCGACGATCGGGGCCTGGAAGCCGCCGAACTCGTACTGCTCGCCGATCGAGAAGCGCGTGACGCCGCGGGACGTGTTCCCCGCGAGGTCGAGAGCGAGCCAGCGGACCGTGGTGTTCTCGGTGAACTCGAACACCTCGCCCGGCCGGCGGAGGCCCTGCCGCTCCCACTTCGGCGACTCGAACGTCGGCATCGAGCCGTCGACCGTGTAATGGATCACCGACGGCTCGTTCACGTACTCGAACGTCGTCCGGATCGGGTCGCCGCTCGAGATCCGCTCACCCGTCATGCGCACGAGCGGGGCTTCCTTGTCCCGCGCGTACGCGAGCGCAGCCTCGAGGAGACCGAAGTTCCCGTTCGCGAACTCGTTCGCCTCGTGCTGGCCCTCGGCCTCGTAGTTCGGGAAGAACCCGACGCCCTGAGCGGCCGTGCCGCCGTTCACCTGTGCCCCCGTGGGATGCGCGAACTCGAGCGGGTCTCCCTGGAGGAGCACGTTCGGGTTCGGGAAGGGCGCGGCCCCGCCGGTCAGGATCTGCTCGATCCGCCGGATCTCCGGGTTCGGGCCGTTCCAGCCCACGGTGATGTAGTCATTCGCGGCCATCCCGTTCGTCGAGCTCACGCGGATGCCGGTCGCCCCGGCGGCCGCGTCGACGGTGAGGCTCGGCGCGACGAAGATGTCGGAGCCGGCCTCGAACGAGTAGCCGATGATGCCCTTGCGGTAGTAGTTGTCGTCCGCCGAGTTCCCGGCCGCCGAGTAGAGCACGTCGGCGATCGGGCCCGTCCGCTGCGGCAGCACCACGTTGCCGCGGTACTCGGCGATCCGGCCGAGCACCGTCTCCGCCGCGGCGAAGAAGTACTTCTCGATCCCGATGTTCGGGGCGGGAAGCGTCGTGCGGTCCGTCAGGTACGCGCCCGGCGCCCACATGAAGTAGCCGCCCGACGTGTGGATGTTGTTCGAGAACTTGATGTTCGGGCCCAGCTCGTCGACGATCCACGCCTCGTTCAGGGCCTCCGGCTCGGAGACCTCGTGCGGACCGGCGAAGACGTCGCTTGTGCAGCTGTGCGACGCCCCGACGTAGCCGTCGAAGATCGTGCCCTCGGACTGGTTGCGGTTCAGGTCGACGCCCCACGCGTTCCGGGCATCCGGATCGGTGGCGGTTGGCGTCGCGCCGTTGTTCTGCACCTTCGGCGCCCAGAAGTCGGCGGCGAACGGGTCGTCGCCTTCCTTGCCGCCGATGACGCAGTGGTTCGTCATGTTCCGGCGCTGGCTCTGGAAGTTGTAGAACGAGTAGTGCGCCCCGTCCGGGTTCACCGACGGGAGGATGAAGATGTCGAGGTTGTCGACGAGATCCTTCGTCAGCGGGTCGACCGCGTAGTTCCTGAGCAGCCGCTCCGCCGTCTCCAGGCACGTGATCGGGGTGACCCACTCACGCGCGTGCTGCTGGCAGAAGAGGTAGATCCCGACCTTCGAGCCGTCACGGGTCTTCCCGATCCGCATCACCTTCGGCTGGAATGGGCCCCGCTCGACGTGCGAGTTGTCGTGCGGGATCCCGCTGGCGGGAACCGCCTGCGAGACGGCGAGGAAGTCGCTGAGCGAGATCCGCTCCGTCCGCGGGGCGGCGGCGCCGCCCGAGTTGCCGCGGTACGTCGTCGCCTTGACGAGCGCGCTCGCGCCCGCGTCGGCGTTGACCGCGTCCACGACCTGTGCGGCCGTGCTCGCGATCGCGCCCGACGCGTCCGTGCCGAGGCTGACCGTGATCTCGTTCCCGGCCGTCATGACCTGGAGCGGCGAGTCGGCCGCGCCCGGGTCGACGAACTGGGCCGAGACGTCGTTCCCGCCCTCGTGGCCCCACGCGCGCGAGGTGAGGACGACACGGTTCGCGTTGCCGACGCTCACGGCACCGTGCACGCGCCCGCTCGCCGGGAGGCCGGCCTTCAGCACCGCGCCCGCGTCCTGCGAGATCATCACCGTCGGGATCGTGATCCCCGGGGCGTTCCCGCCCGGCGAGGTCGGGTTGCCGGGGACGTTGTTCAGGATCACGACCGCGATCGCGCCCGCGGCCTGGGCGTTCAGCGTCTTCTGGGTGAAGTTGCAGCTCCCGCGGTCGACGAGCGCGATCGCGCCGGCCGGGAAGCCGACGAACGGCGCGCAGCCCTCGTTCGGGAGCGCCGTCTCGTCGTCCGCGAGCGCGAAGGTCCCCGCGATCCCGGCGGTGGGAGCCGCAGGGCCATAGCTCGCCTGCGCGGCCTCGTGCGTGCCGGCCGCGGACGACGGTTCGTCGACGACCACCTTCGGCCCGGGCGGGTTCATGACCGCCTGGGCACGCCGCTGGTACCCGTTCGTCTTGTTCGGGAGCTCGATCAGCTCTGCGATCCCGTCGGCCCCGCCGAACTCGTCCGCGAGCTGCTCGAACCGCTCGTAGATCTCCGTCGGGTCCATGTAGCGGTTGTGGAAGCCGATCTGGAACTCGGTAGCGTGCGGGGGCAGGCCTCCGCCGACCCACGTCTCGACGTCTGACTCCTCGAACGCACCGGTCGAGGACGCGATGCGCACGCGGCTCGGCCGCGGCGGGGTCGTCGTGTCCGGCGCGCCGATCCGGATGAGGATCCGGTGGTAGAGATACGTGTCCGGGTTCGGGTCGCCGTCGACGTACGCGCTCATCGTGCGCGGGCCGCCGAGGCCGATCTCGGTCCCCGGGCCCTCGTCCCACGTCACGACCATCGTCGGGCCGTCGCCCGCGTCGTCGGGGCCGCTGTCCGTCTGCACGGTCGCGGCGTTGTGCGCCTCGACCGAGAGGAACCGGCCAGCGTAGTTCTGGAAGTAGTCGACGCGGTTGATCGTGATCTCGCTCGTCACCGCCATCGCGGCGATGCCGGCGCGGAGGCCGAAGCGGTTGAAGTCCGGCGCCGCGCCCTCCGCCGCCGCCTCGGCGCGCTGCTCGGCCTCGATGGCCTGCAGCCGCTCGGCGATGCGGTCCCAGTACGCCTCCTCGTCCTCGATCGTGCCCGTGACCTCGTACCCCATGTCGCGGAGCCGGTCGATCGCGGAGTCGTCGCCGAGGACCTGGGCGGTCACCGTCCCGTCGTCCTCGTTCTCACGAAGGTAGTGGTCGTTGAACTCGGCGCCGGCCGATTCGGCGTCCGCCATCAGCTGCTCCACCGCCGCGCGGTCGGAGACCTTGATCTCGACCAGGCTCTCGGCGACGGGGGAGGTCATGTTCGTCTCGGATGCCCCTGCAGCTCCCGTCAAGGTGAGCGCGAGCAGCGCGAAGCACGCCGCGACGGACACGAGCCATCTCGGGCTCACGCCCAGTCTTCTACGCATTCCCTCTCTCCTCTCCTGGGGTAAACCGGGCGGTCCGACGGCCCGGGCCGGAGCATCTAATCACTGTTGAGGCATCTCAACAAGCGATCTCTCCACGAACCTCCGACCGGAGGCGGGCCTGCTAAGGGAGCTCGTCCGCCAGGAGGCCGTAGAGAACCCCGTCGACCCACCCTTCCTCGCGGCGGTACGCGCGGCGCTTCACGCCCTCGCGGACGAAGCCGCACGCCTCGAAGTGCCGGATCGCCCGCTCGTTGAAGCCGTAGCACTCGAGCTCGATCCGGTGAAACCCGAGCTCGTCGAAGAGATGGCGCGCGAAGGCCCGCGTGGCGTCGCGGGCGATCCCGCGGCCGCGCACGCGCGGGTCGAGCATGAGCCCGTAGAGCTGCGCGATCCGGCTGCGCCGGTTCACGACCTCGAACGCGACCGTGCCGGCGCGGGCCCCATCGTGCTCGATCACGTAGCGGCCGCGCTCGTCCGGAGCGCCCTCGGCGGCCTCGAGCTCGGCGCGGAACGCCTCCGGGTCTCGGGCCGAGACGGCCGCTAGATAGGGCGCGACGTCCTCGTGGTTCGCGAGCTCGACGAGGAACAAGATGTCGTCGAGCGTCGCCCGGCGGAGGCCGATCTCCCCGCTCACGAGTGGGGCGCCGGGACGGCCTCGCGGCGTCGCAGGCGGCGCCCGACACCCGAGCCGAGCGCGACGCCGGCGAGGATGAGGACGAGGCCCGCGATCGCGTTCGCCGTCAGCTCCTCGTCGAGGAGCGTGACGCCGTAGAGGACCGCAATCGGCGGGATCAGGTACGTGACGATCGCGCCGCGCGCGGCTCCCCAGGTCGTGATGATCCTGTAGAAGAAGAGGAGCGCGACCGCCGTCCCGAAGACGCCGAGCGCGGCGACCGACCCGAGCGCCTCGGGGCTCGGCACCTCCTCCGGGATCTGGAAGAGCGCGAGCGGCAGGAGCATGAGGCCGCCGGTGAGGCAGGCGCCCGCGGCGATCACGACCGGCGACGTCGAGGCGAAGCGCCCCTGCGTGTAGAGGTTCGAGATCGCGTAGAGGAGCGCGGCGGCGACGATCGCGAGCGTGCCGGCGACCGCCCACCAGCCGCCCTCCGGGTGGAAGCCGGTGAGGACGCCGACGCCGACGAACCCGAGGATGATCCCGAGCAGCTTGAGCCCGCTCGCGCGCTCGCTCGGCCGGAACCAGATCGCGAGCACGGCGACGAAGATCGGGACCGGCGCGTTCGCGATCGCCGCGACCGACGAGGTGACGTGCTTCTCGCCCCACGCGATGAGGGTGAACGGGAGCGCCGAGTTGGCGAGGCCGAGGAAGACGATCCCCCGGCCGCCCGCACGGAGCTGCGCCACGGCCTCGCGCGCGCCGACCCGGAGCATGAGGAACGGGACGAGGACTGCGGCGGCGAGGAGCAGGCGCGCCGCCATCATCGGGATCGGCTCGATCTCGTCCACCGCGACCTTGATGAACATGAACGAGGCGCCCCAGATCGCCGCGACGAAGAGGAGCAGCGGGACGTATGCGCGGGTCACGCCCGCACGCTACCGACGCAACCTCGCCCGGCCGGACGCGCGGCGACTTCTCGGACCGCGCCCCCTTCGGGGGGATCGAGCATCCCAACACGAACGCTATCGAGGAAGGTGTGCCGTGTCCGTGCCGGTTTGCGCCGCCTTCGTCACCGGGTCGTGCCGGATGGGTGACGGCCGCGTGGCGCGGCCGGCGGACAGACGCGGACCGCATCCGGAATGGGCGCTAGGCTAGAGGTCTGAGCCCGGTCGCAGAGACACCGCTTCACCGCGCGCTCGGCCTGACGGACGGAGAGTACGACCGCATCTGCGCTCTCATGGAGCGCGACCCGAACGACTTCGAGCTCGCGGTGTTCTCCCTCCTCTGGTCGGAGCACTGCGGCTACAAGCATTCGGCGCTCCTGCTGAAGCGGTTCCCCACGGACGGGCCCGCCGTCCTCCAGGGGCCCGGCGAGAACGCCGGCGTCGTCGACGTAGGCGGCGGCGAGGCGGTCGCGTTCAAGGTCGAGAGCCACAACCACCCCTCGGCCGTCGAGCCGTTCCAGGGCGCGGCGACCGGGGTCGGCGGGATCCTCCGCGACATCATCGCGATGGGCGCACGCCCGATCGCGCTCCTCGACGGGCTGCGGTTCGGCCGCCCCGACTGGGGCTTCTCGCGTGCGGTCGCGGGAATCGGTCACTACGGGAACTCGGTCGGGGTCCCGACGGTCGGCGGCGAGGCGGTCTTCGACGACGCGTACGAGCAGAACCCGCTCGTGAACGCGATGTGCGTCGGCGTCCTCCCGGCCGAGCGTGTGACGCGCGCGCGCGCGCGAGGGACCGGGAACCTGATCGTCCTCTACGGCGCCACCACCGGCCGGGACGGGATCGGCGGCGCGAGCGTCCTCGCGAGCCAGGAGCTGTCCGAGGAGGACGGCGACAAGCGCCCGACGGTCCAGATCGGCGATCCGTTCACCGGCAAGAAGCTCATCGAGGCGAGCCTCGCGCTCGTCGAGGGCGGCCTCGTCGCCTCGCTCCAGGACTGCGGCGCGGCCGGGCTCGCCTCATCGCTCGCCGAGATGGCGGCGGGCGGCGAGGCGGGCGTGGACGTCGAGCTCGACCGCGTGCCGCTCCGCGAGGACGGGATGGAGCCGGTCGAGATCATGATCTCCGAGAGCCAGGAGCGGATGGTCGCCGTCGTCGAGCCCGGGCGGCTCGCCGACGTCGAGGCGCTCTGCCGCCGGTGGGAGCTCGAGCACGCGGTGATCGGCGAGGTGACGGAGACGGGCGAGCTGCGCGCGTTCTTCGGCGGCGAGCTCGTCGGCACGATCCCGGCGCGGCTCCTCACCGACGAGGCGCCGCGCTACCGGGTCTCACCCGAGCCGCGGGCGGCCGCCGCGCCGATCGTCCACGACCCGATCCCCGTCGAGCCGGACGACCTGCTCGCGCTCCTCGCCTCCCCCAATGTCCGCTCGCGCCGGGCCGTGTTCGAGCGCTACGACCACCTCGTGGGCTCGCGCACGGTCCGCCGGCCCGGGCTCGACGCCGCGGTGCTTCGCCTCCCCCCCTCGCACCGCGGGCTCGCCGTCTCGCTCGACGGCCCGGGGCGCGCTGCGTCCCTCGACCCGCACACGGCGGGGATGCAGGCGGTGCTCGAGTCCGCGCGCAACGTCGCCTGCGCCGGCGGCCGGCCGCTCGCGCTCACGAACTGCCTCAACTTCGGGAACCCGGAGAAGGGCGAGATCGCCTGGGAGCTGGTCGAGGCCATCGAAGGGATGGCGCAGGCGTGCGAGGCACTCGGCGTCCCGATCGTCTCCGGAAACGTGTCGCTCTACAACGAGACGGGCGGGCGGCCGATTGACCCGACCCCCGCCGTGGGGTGCGTCGGGCTCGTCGAGGACGTGCGCGAGATCCCGGGCCGGTGGGCGGAGGGCGACGTCGTCCTCGTCGCGGGCGCGCCGGAGCTCTCGCTCGACGGCTCCGAGTACCAGGCGCGCTTCCTCGGCGGCGCGGCCGGCCGGCCGCCGCGGCCGAGCGCCGCGGCCGAGGCCGCGCTCGTCGCCTTCCTCGCCGACGCGGCGCCCGTGCTGACGAGCGCGCACGACTGCTCGGACGGCGGCCTCGCGGTCGCGCTCTCGGAGCTCGCGCTCTGGTCGGGCGCCGGCGCCGACGTCGACCTCGAGCCGGACGCGCTCGAGTGGTTCGGCGAGGGCGGCGGGCGCGCGGTCGTGACGTGCCGGCGCGAGGACGTCACGCGCCTCGACGACGCGGTCCCGCTGCGCGAGATCGGCGTCGTCCGGGGCGACCGGCTGCTCGGCGTGACGCTCGATCGTCTGCGCGCGGCGCACGAGGGAGGCGAGCGCTGATGTGCGGCGTCCTCGGCATCCGCGCGCCCAAGCGCGACGTCGCGCGGCTCGCGTATTTCGGGCTCTTCGCGCTCCAGCACCGCGGCCAGGAGTCCGCCGGCATCGCCGTCTCCGACCACGGCCGCCTCACGGCCCTGCGCGACATGGGGCTCGTGACGCAGGTGTTCTCCGAGGACAAGCTCCAGGGGCTCCACGGCGAGGCGGCGATTGCGCACTGCCGCTACTCGACCACCGGCTCGGTCGCCTGGCAGAACGCGCAGCCGCTCGTTCAGCACGGGGCGGCGCGCACGGTCGCGCTCGGGCACAACGGCAACCTCCTGAACACGACCGAGCTGCGCGCCGCGCTCGCCGACGACGGCGTGAAGCTCCGCACGACCTCCGACACCGAGGTGATCGCGGCGCTCATCGCGCACGACGAGCGGCCGCTCGAGGAGGCGGTCGCCGCCGCGATGCGCCGGCTGCGCGGGGCCTACACGATCGTGCTCCTCGCGGAGGGGAAGCTCGTCGGCTTCCGCGACCCGGACGGAATCCGGCCGCTCGTGATCGGCCTGCTCGGCGACGACTACGTGCTCGCGTCCGAGTCGTGCGCGCTCGACCTGCTCGGCGCCGAGCTCGTGCGCGAGGTGGCGCCGGGCGAGCTCGTCGTCGTGGACGAGGACGGCCTCCGCGCCGCGCAGGGCGTCCCGGCGCACGAGGGCGGCGCGCTCTGCATCTTCGAGTTCATCTACTTCGGGCGGCCGGACTCGAAGCTCCGCGGGGTCGAGCTGCACGGCGCGCGGGTGCGGATGGGGGAGCGGCTGGCCGCCGAGGCGCCCGTCGAGGCGGACATGGTGGTCCCGATCCCGGACTCCGGCACGCCGGCCGCGATCGGCTTCGCGCGCGCGAGCGGGATCCCCTTCAACGAGGGCCTGATCAAGAACCGCTACGTCGGGCGGACGTTCATCCAGCCCGACCAGGCGCTGCGCGAGCACGGGATCAAGACGAAGTTCAATCCCCTCGCGGAGGTCTCGGGCAAGCGCGTCGTCGTCGTGGACGACTCGATCGTGCGCGGGACGACAACGCGCAAGATCGTGGCGATGCTCTACGAGGAGGGCGCGACCGAGGTGCACGTCCGCGTCTCGTCGCCGCCGATCGTCTCTCCCTGCTACTACGGGATCGACATGGCGAGCGAGGAGGAGCTCATCGCCGCCGGCGGCTCGGTCGAGGACGTGCGGCGCGCGATCGGGGCGACCTCGCTCGCGTACCTCTCGCTCGAGGGGCTCCAGTCCGCGACGCGCCGGCCGGAGGAGACGTTCTGCCGCGCCTGTCTCACGAAGCGCTACCCGACGCCCGTGCCGGAGCGCCTCGAGAAGCACCGCTTCGAGCCCGCCCCCGCCCGGTAGGAGCTTCGGTGCGCGTGGTGCTCCTCTTCACGGCGCTCGCGGCCGGACCCGCAGGCGCGTGGCCGCCGGCCGGTGACACCGCGCTTCTGGCGCCGGGCCCCGACCTCCGCCGCGAGGCGACGCTCACGATCCTCGCGAGCGGAGACATCCTCGTCCACGCCCCGGTGGCGATCGCCGCGAGCACCGGCGGCTCGTACGACTTCCGGCCGCTCTTCGCCCGCGTCCGCCCGCTCGTCCGCCGTGCCGACCTGGCGCTCTGCCACGCCGAGACTCCGATCGGCGCCGGGCCGCGCTCCGGCTATCCGATCTTCAACGCGCCCGCCGAGCTCGCGGCCGCGATCGGGTGGGCCGGGTTCGACGCCTGCAGCACGGCGTCCAACCACTCGGTCGACCGCGGCGCCGCAGGGATCGCCTCGACACTCGCCGCGCTCCGCCGTGCCGGCGTCCGCGCGACGGGGACTTCGCGGACGCGACGCGAGTCCCGACGCGTGCTCGTGCTGCGCGCGGAGGGCGTGCGCGTCGCCTTCCTCTCGTATACGTACGGGACGAACGGGCTCCCGCTTCCCCGGCCGTGGTCGGTGAACCTCATCGCGCCGGCGCGGATCGTCGTGGACGCGCGGCGGGCCCGGCGGGCGGGCGCGGACGTCGTCGTCGTGAACCTCCACTGGGGCGCCGAGTACGTGCACACGCCGACGAGCGACCAGCGGAGCGTCGCGCGCGCGGTGCTCCGCTCCGGGCAGGTGGACGCGATCGTGGGCCAGCACGCGCACGTCGTCCAGCCGGTCGGCCGCGTTGCCGGACGGCCGGTCGTGTACGGCGAGGGCAACCTCCTCTCCGCGCAGAGCATCGCCTGCTGTGCGGCGGCGACGCAGGACGGGCTGATCGCGATCCTCCGCGTCCGCGTCGCCGCGGGCCGCGCGCGTGTCCAGCGCGTCGAATACGTACCGACGCGCGTGTCACATCCGGGGTACGTCGTCACGCCGGTCGGCTTCAGGCTCAGCGCGCTCGTTCGCGCGGGCGCCGGCGGAGGCGCCGAGGCGGAGGAGCTTCGCGGCTCCTACCGGCGCACGGTCGCCGTCGTCGGACGCTCGCGCTTCGTCCGCCCGCTGCCCGTCCGGCTGCCCTAGCCGCTGCGCGTACCCTTCCGGCGTGCCGTCCGTCTCCCGCCTCGCCGTCGCGCCCGTGAAGGGGCTCGCGCTCACCCACCCGGACGAGGTGCAGGTGACGCCATTCGGCGTGCCGCAGGACCGGCGCTTCTACCTCGTGGAGGAGAGCGGGAAGCTCGTGAGCGGGACGAAGGACTCGCCCCTTTTCACCGTGCGCCCGGCGACCGACGAGGCCGGGTCGCGGCTCTCGCTCGCGTTCGCGGACGGGCGGACGCTCGACGGCGAGGTGGAGCTCGGCGACCCGGCGACGACGATGTTCTTCGGGCGGGCGGTGCCCGGGCGGGTCGTCCTCGGGCCGTGGGGCGACGCGCTCTCCGAGCTCGTCGGCCGGCCGATCCGGCTGCTCCGCGCCGACGACACGGCCGGCGGGTTCGACTCCTTCCCTGTCTCGCTCCTCTCCGAGGCGTCGCTTGAGGAGCTCGCGCGGCGGTCCGGCGAGGAGCGGGTCGACGGGCGGCGGTTCCGCATGCTCGTCCAGGTCGCGGGGACCGCGCCGCACGAGGAGGACGGGTGGCTCGGCCGGCGCGTCCAGATCGGCGAGGCGCTCGTCGAGGTGACGGAGCAGGATCCGCGCTGCCGGATGACGACGCGGAACCCCGACACCGGCGTCCGCGACTGGGACTCGCTCAAGGCGATCAAGGGCTACCGCGGCGTCACGAACGGCGACGGGATCATGTTCGGCGTGTACGCGCGCGTGATCCGCCCCGGGCGCGTGCGGGTGGGCGACCCCGTCGAGCCCGTCTGAGCACGCGCCGCGCTGCGGAGCGGCCCGCCGAGCGCCTTACCTAGTTCACGCGCGCGCGCCCACCCTGGGTGGGGGTGACCTCCGCTCACCGCCGCAGAGGCTAACGCCGAAAAGCGCGCGGTTCGTGCCGACTTCGTGCCGGTTCAGCGCAGCGCGCGGTCGACCATCGACTCGAAGGCGACGATGAGCTTCTCGCTCTCGCCGAGGAGCTGGCCGCGCTCGAGCATCCCCGAGCCGAGCCCGCGCTGGACGGACTCGACGAGGGCCTCGTCCTCGCGCCCGACCTGGTCGTCGAACGCGAGCAGGTCGCGCACCCAGTCCTCGTCCGCGTCCCCGGCGAACCAGTAGTCGAGGAGCCGCGCCGCGCGCCCGGGGCCCGCCGGAAGGATCGTCCCGGCCGACAGGTTCGCCCGTCCCGGCATGACGTTCAAGACGAAGTTCGGCCAGACGAGGTGGAACTGCCCCTCGACCTCGCCGACCGCGTCGTACGGGCCGGACCGCTTGCCCGACCGGACGGCGCCGTGCACGCTCCCGTACTGGCTGAGGAACGTCTCGTGCGCGTCGAGCCGGTATGCCTCGGGCGCCACGTCGACGACCGACGAGAAGCCCGGATGCGCGACGGCGCAGTGATAGCACTCGAGGAAGTTCTCCGCGACGACCTTCCAGTTCGCCTCGACCTCCCACTCCACGCGGTGCCGGAAGCGGAGCGCGCCGAGGTCGAGCCCGAACTCCGCGAGCAGCGCCGGCAGCTCGCCCAGATGCTCCTCGAGCGGCGGCGCGTCCGGGTCCGGGTTCACGAAAACGAATGGCCCCCACTCGCCGACCGCGACGGGCAGGAGCGACAGCTCGCCGAGGTCGAGCCCCGGCTCGCGGTCGGCCCGCGGCGCGGCGCGCAGGCACCCGTCGAGCCCGTACGTCCACGCGTGGTACGGGCACTGGAGCGACTTCCGGACGCCCTCCCCGGACACCACCTCGTGCCCGCGGTGCCGGCAGACGTTCACGAACCCGCGCAGCGTCTCGCCGTCGCGCAAGACGACGACCGGCACGTCGCCGGCCCGCGCTGCGACGTACTGTCCCGCCTCCGCCACCTGGTCGGCGCGCGCGACGTACTGCCACGTGCGCCGGAAGATCCGCTCGCCCTCGAGCCGGAGGATCTCCGGATCGGAGTACCAGGACGCCGGAATCGTCGTGACGCGCGCGATCGCCATGAGCTCAGCCTACGCTGCAGGCGGCGAGCCGTCCGCCGGATCCGCGGCGCCGCTCACGTCGAGGATGATCGTCCGCAGGTCGCTCATGTCCTCGAGCGCGTGGCGGCCGCCGACGCGGCCCCAGCCGGTCTTCGTCCCGGCCGCGCCGCCGAACGGCTGCAGCGTCTCCCAGTACATCGTCGAGTCGTTCACGATCACGGACCCGGCGCGGAGGCCCTCCCCGAAGCGGAACGCGCGCCCGAGATCGGCCGTGTAGACCGCCGCCTGGAGCCCGAGGTGCGAGTCGTTGGCGACCGCGAGCGCGTCGTCGTCCCCGTCCACCGCGATGACCGGCACGATCGGGCCGAAGGTCTCCTCGCGCGCGGTGAGCGAGTCGCGCGCGACTCCGGCGACGACCGTGGGCTGCCAGTAGAGCCGCGTCGGGCGCCCGTCCTCCCGGGAGCCGCCGACCACGACCTCGCCTCCGCGCGAGACCGCGTCCTCGACGTGCGCGTCCATCTTCTGCGCGGTCGGCTCGTTCTGCATCGGCCCGACGAGCGTCTCGTCGTCGAACGGGTCGCCGACCTTCCACCCCTCCGCCTCGCGGACGACCGCGGCGAGGAAGTCGTCGTGCACTGCGCGGTCGACGAGCACGCGCTCGGACGCCGAGCACACCTGCCCCGCGCAGTAGAACGCGCCGTAGACGGCGCCCTTCGCAGCGAGCTCGAGATCGGCGTCGGCGCAGACGACGACCGGGCCGTTCCCGCTCGCCTCCATGAGCGTGCGCCTGAGGCCCGCCGCCCGCACGATCTTCTCCGCCGTCGTGTGCGAGCCGACGAACGCGATCGCGTCCACCTCGTCGTCCGTCACGAGCCGCTCTCCGACGTCGCCGCCGCCGTAGATCAGGTTGACGACGCCGTCCGGGAGCCCCGCGTCGGCCATCGCCTGCATGAAGTCGGCCATCGCGATCGGCGTCCACTCGGACGGCTTGACGACGAACGTGTTGCCCATCGCGATCCCCGGCGCGATCAGCTCCGCCGGGATCATGGACGGGAAGTTCCAGGGCGTGATCGCCGCGTAGACGCCGTTCGCGCGCCGGAGCGTGATCATCCGCTTGCCGGCGTCCTGGGTCGGGATCACGGCGCTCTCGAGCCGCTTCGCGTCCTCGGCCGACGAGCGGAAGTTGTCCGCCATCTCCGTGATGTCGTCGAGCGCCTCGGCCTTGAACGGCTTGCCGTTCTCGAGCGTGAGCGAGCGGGCGAGCTCCTCCTGCCGCTCCTCGAGCACGTCGGCGATCCGATGCATGACCTCGGCGCGCTCGAAGACGGAGAGCGCCTCCCACGCCGGCTGGGCGTACCGTGCAGCCCGCGTCGCCCGAGACACGTCCTCGGGAGACGCGTCCGGCGCCTCGGCGAGCGTCTCGCCGGTCACGGGCGAGACGACCTCACGCACGCCGTCGCCCGTCGCCTCGACCCACGACCCGCCGACGAAGTTCTGGAGCGTCCGGACCGCGACCGCCATGCGGCTCAGGCTAGACGAACCGCTCGTACGCCTCGTCGAGCACCTGGCGGAAGACGCCGAGGAACGCGTCGAGCTCCTCGCGCCCGGCGACGAGCGGCGGCGAGAACTGCGCGGCCGTCTCGGCCCGGTCGTCCACGCGCATGTAGACGCCGAGCTCCCGTGCGCGCGGGACGAAGAACGTCTTGATCAGCTCGTCGCGCTCGGCCGGCGTGAACGTCGCCTTCGTCTCCTTGTCCTTCACGAGCTCGAACGAGTAGAAGCAGCCGTCGCCGCGCAGGTCGCCGATCATCGGGTGCTCGTCCGCGAGCCGGCCGAACTCCTCCTGGAAGACCGGCGTCATCTCCCGGACGTGCCCGATCAGGTCGTCGCGCTCGAAGACCTCGAGGTTCGCGAGGGCGATCGCGCACGAGAGCGGGTGGCCGCCGAACGTGATCCCGTGGATGAGCATCGTCTTCGGGTCGGAGAAGAACGGCTCGATCACCTTCGTGCTCGCGACGAGCGCGCCGAGCGGGGC
>JAICNY010000085.1 GCA_025930955.1 Thermoleophilia bacterium | reverse complement strand
ATCTCGTCCTCGCGGCCGAGCCGAACGAGGCCCGCCGCCGCGAGGACGATCGCGTCGAGGCCACGCTCGTCGCGCTTGCGCAGGCGCGTGTCGACGTTCCCGCGCAGCGGCTCGATCGAGAGGGACGGCTCGAGCGCGAGGAGCTGCGCCTACCGCCGCGCCGAGGCCGTCCCGACGCGCATTCCGGCGCGCACGCCGTCCGCCCCGCAGAGCGCGTCGCGCGGATCCTCGCGGGCGAGATAGGCCGCGACCGCGAGCCCGTCCGTGTCCGTCGAGGTCATGTCCTTCGCCGAGTGGACGGCGACGTCGATGCGCCCGGCGAGGAGCGCCTCCTCGATCTCCTTGACGAAGACGCCGCGCGCGCCGATCTCGCCGAACGGGCGCGAGCGGTCGCGGTCGCCCGCGGTCGTGATCGGGACGAGGGCGACGTCGACGTCGCCGAGCGCCGCGCGCAGCAGGTCGGCGGCCGCCTCCGCCTGCGTGAGCGCGAGCCTACTGCCCCGCGACCCGAGCCTCAGCAGCATCGGGAGCCGGCGCCTTCCCGTCGCGCCGCCGCGCGAGCTCGACGAGCTCCGCGAGCTCCCGCGAGAGGCGCGCGATCTTGAACGCGTGGATGACGAGCCACCCCAGCACCGCGACGAAGAGCGCGAGGTACGCCGCGAAGACGTACGCCTCGCCGCCGCTCACGCGAGCGCCTCCCGCAGCTCGCGCACGCGCGCGTCGAGCCGCTTCCCGGCGAGCTCCGCCTGGTAGAGCGCGGCGGCGAGCAGGAGCATCCCAGCGAGGCAGACGCAGAAGGCGAAGAACATGCTCCCCGCCATCTGCGGCCCCTCCCGCGTGAAGACGACCGGGTGGATGAAGTTCTCCGCGAGCCGGATGGCGAGGAACGAGACCGGGATGAGCACGACCCCGAAGAGCGCGTACACCGCGGACATGTTCGCCCGCCGCGGCCCGGGGTCGGTCGAGTAGCGGAGCATGAAGTAGGCCGAGTAGAAGAGGAAGAGGACGAGGAAGAGGACGAGCTGCCGCTCGCTCCAGCTCCACCAGATCCCCCACGAGACCTTCGCCCAGATGGAGCCCGTGACGAGGACGAGGACGCCGAAGATCGTCCCCATGTGGATCGCCGTGTAGCTCTCGAGGTCGTAGCGCGCCTCGCGCGTCCAGAGGAGTCGCAGCGCCTTCCACGCGCCCCAGCCGAAGCACGCGTAGGCGGTCAGCGCGATCGGGACGTGGACGTAGAAGATCCGCTGGCTCACGCCCTGGTCGGCATCCTCCGGCGCCCAGAAGAGGGCGAGGCCGAGCCCCGTCCCGAGGACGAGCAGGGCGCCGACGGCAAGCGCCGGCCCGAGGTTATTCCGCAACGACGTAGTCAAAGCTCGCCCACGCAAGGATCGCAAAGATGAGGTCGTACAGGCCGAGGAAGGCGAGGTAGCGCCCTGGGTCCGGCTCGACGCTCGCGCCGACGCCGCCGACCACGACCGGAATCACGAGCGGCAGGAAGAGGAGCGGCAGGAGCAACTCGCGCGCGCGGCTCGCGGCGGCCATCGCGGCGAGAAGCGTCCCGACCGCGGCGATCCCGACGTTCGCGAGCGCGACGGCGGCGACCGTCTCCCATCCGACTGCCGCGAAGAAGAGCGCGAACGCCGGCAGCGCGACGAGCTCGGCGAGAACGAGGAACGCGAGCACGCCCGCGACCTTGCCGAGCCAGATCGCGCTCCGGTCGCCGGTGGCGAGCACGAGCCCGTCGAGCACCCGCTGGTCGCGCTCGGCGACGAACGCGCGGGTGAGCGCGAGGATCGCGGTGAAGACGATCGCGATCCAGAGGAGCCCCAACGACGCGAGGTCGGACGCGTCCGCGGGCAGCGAGAAGCGGAAGACGACGAGCGCGGAGACGACGAAGAGCACCATCGCGGGCACGGTGTCGCGCTGCCGCAGCTCGAGCAGGAGGCTCGTCCGGGCGAGCGCCGCCACGTCGCCGAGGTAGCCGCTCACGCGAGCGAGACCTCCTGCGTCGCGAGCGGCCGCACGCGGTCGGGGTCGTGGGTCGAGACGACGAGCGTCCGCTCGCCCGTGAGCGCGGCGAGCTCGGCGTCGAGGAGCCGCGCCCCGTCCGCGTCGAGCGCGGAGTACGGCTCGTCGAGGAGGACGAGGCTCGGATCGTGCAGGAGCGTCCGGCAGAGCGCGAGCCGCTGCGCCATGCCCCGCGAGTACGCGGAGACGCGCTCGTGCCGCGCAGGCCAGAGGCCGTAGCGCTCGAGCAGCATCCCGATCCGCTCGCGCCGCTCGGGCACGCGGTAGAGCCGCCCGTAGAGCTCGAGGTTCTCGAGCGCCGAGAGCTCCCGGTAGACGAGCGGCTCGTGCGCGAGGTAGCCGACCTCGTCGCGCCGAGCCTCGATCTCGAGCTCGCCGCCGGTGGGCGCGAGGAGCCCCGCGAGGAGCGCCAGCAGCGTCGACTTGCCGGACCCGTTCGGCCCGGTCACGGCGACGAACCCGCCGGCGGCCACGTCGAGGTCGAGCCCGGCGAGCACGCGCTTCTCGCCGAAGCGGCGCTCCAGGCCGCGCGCACGGATCACATCGTCACGTCCAGGAGGACGAAGACGAAGAACGCGAGCGAGATGACGCCGTTCATCGTGAAGAACGCAGCGTCGAGCCGCCTCAGGTCGCCGGGCGAGACGAGCGCGTGCTCGTATGCGAGGAGCCCGGCGACGACGCCGACGCCGATCCAGTAGAGCACCCCGACCGGCAGCCCCAGCCCGGCGACCGCGAGCAGCGCGACCGTGGCGACATGGCACGCACGGGCGGCCCGGAAGGTCGCCGGAACGCCGAAGCGCTCCGGAAACGAGCGGAGCCCCTGCGCGCGGTCGATCTCGAGGTCGAAGAGCGCGTAGAGGAGGTCGAACCCGGCGACCCAGACCGCCACGGCGCCGCCGAGCGCCCACGCCTCCCAGGGAAGCTCGTTCGTGATCGCGACCCACGCGCCGACCGGGGCGAGCCCGTCGACCGCGCCGAGCCAGGCGTGGCCGAGAGACGTCACGCGCTTCAGGTACGGGTAGACGACGAACGCGACGACCGGGATCGGCCAGAGCCAGCGGACGAGCGGCGCGAGCTGCCAGACCGCGACGAGGAAGACGGCGAGCGACGCGAGGCAGAACGCGATCACCTCCGGCCGGGAGAGGGCGCCGCGCGGCAGCTCGCGCGCCGCCGTCCGCGGGTTGCGCGCGTCGATCTCCGCGTCGATCAGCCGGTTGAGCGCCATCGCGAGCGAGCGGGCGCCGACCATCGCCACGGTGATCCAGAGGAGGTCGGCCGCGCCCGGCACGCCGTCGACCGCGAGGAAGGCGCCGACGTAGGCGAACGGGAGCGCGAAGACCGTGTGCTCGACCTTCACGAGCGACGCGAAGAGCCCCGGGTAGCGGAGAACCGTGCTCACGTCTGCCGGTGCGCCGTCCGCTCGTCCGCGAGGAGCGCGAGCGCGTGGCCGAGCGCGGGCCGCAGCACCTCGAAGCCGTCGCGGCACCCACCCGTCGAGCCGGGCAGGTTGACGACGAGCGCGTGCCCGATCGTCCCGGCGACGCCGCGCGAGAGCAGCCCGTGCGGCGTCTTCGCCCGCGAGTCGGCGCGCAGCGCCTCGGCGATTCCCGGCGCGGGCCGGTCGAGGACGTCCCGTGTCGCCTCCGGGGTCACGTCGCGCGGCGCGACGCCGGTCCCGCCGGTCGTAAGGACGAGCCGGCAGTCGCGCGCGAGCTCCCTCAACGCGTGGGCGATCTCGGCGCGGTCGTCGGGGACGACGCGGCGGACGACGTCGTAGCCCTCGCCCGCGAGGAGCTCGGCGAGGAGGTCGCCGCTCGTGTCGTCCCGCGCGCCGTGCGAGACGCCGTCGGAGACCGTGAGCACGGCCGCATTCATGCGCCCGGCTCCTCCTTCGTCTTCTCGAGGAGCCGGACCTCCTCGACGACCATCTCCTTGTCGACGGCCTTCGCCATGTCGTAGAGCGCGAGCGCGGCGACGGAGGCGGCGACGAGTGCCTCCATCTCGACGCCGGTCCGCGCTGTCGTCTCGGCGGTCGCCTCGACGTCGGCCCGGCCCTCGCCGACGGTCACCGTGACCTCGAGGTGCGTGAGCGGGAGCGGGTGGCAGAGCGGGATGAGGTCGGCCGTTCGCTTCGCGGCCATGATCCCCGCGATCCGCGCGGTAGCGAGCGCGTCGCCCTTCGGGAGCGAGCCGAGCCGCGCGGCCGTCTCCGGCCGCATCCGCACCCTCGCCGCGGCCCGCGCACGACGGCGCGCGAGCGGTTTGCCGCCCACGTCCACCATGCGCACCTCCCCCGTCTCGTCGACGTGGGAGAGCCCCACCGATTCGCGCTCGCTCACGGAACGCGAAGTGTACGGTCGTGCCGTGCCGGGGCCTCGTCGAGGTCGTGGAGCTGCTGGGCCGTCCAGGCGTGGATCGAGTGCTCGCGCACGCGGGCCCGGATGCCCTCGAGCCGCCGCCTGCGCGCGTCGACGCCGAGCGTCACCGCCTCGTGGATCGCCTCGGCCTGCGCGGCCACGTCGAACGGGTTCACGCTGACGACGAAGTCCTCGAGCTCCTCGTGCGCCCCGGCCGTCTCCGAGAGGATGACGACGCCGTCCCGCTCGTTCACGAGCGGCGCCTCCTTCGCCACGAGGTTCAGGCCGTCCGAGACCGGGTTCACGAGCAGGACGTCGAACTGCTTGTACGCGGCGACCGAGGCGGCGAAGTCGTCCTGGAGCACGAGCGTGACGGGTGACCAGCCCGGCCGGGCGAAGCGGTCGTTCACGGCGCGCGCGGCGCGCTCGATCGCGGCCAGGCAGTCGACGTACTCCGGGATGTCCTGGCGCGACGGCGCGAGCCTGGCGAGGAAGCCGATCCGCCCGTGCATCTCCGGATGCGCCTCGAGGTACAGGGCGAAGGCGCGGAAGCCGCGGACCGCGTTCTTCGACGGGTCGGTGCGGTCGACGCGCACGACGAGCACCTCCGGCCGCGACGACGTGAGCGCGCGCTCGGCGTCCAGCACGGCCTCGCTCGACCGGAGGAGCTCGAACTCCTCCGGGTCGACGGAGATCGGCGAGTAGCGCACCGCGGTGACGCGCCCGTCGAGCGCGGCGTCGTAGCGGTCGAGGTCGGGCTCCGCGCCGGCGTGCTCGACGGCTCCCGCGAGGAAGTTCCTCCGCCAGCGCTCGGTGTGGAACGAGACGACGTCGTTCGCGAGAAGCCCCTCGTAGATCGCTCGGCGCATCGCCTCCGGGAGGACGAGCCACGCCTCGGGCTCGGGCCACGGGATGTGGACGAACTGGAGGAGGGTGACGGCGGGTGCGCGCTCCCGCACCACGCCGGGCGCGAGGTACAGGTGATAGTCGTGGAAGAAGACCTCCGCGTCCGGCTCACGCTCGAGCTCGGAGCAGACCGCGTCGGCGAACGCGCGGTTCACGGTGACGTAGCCCTCGCGCCAGGACTTCCACATCCCCGGGTCGACGTCCGGCCCGTCGGCGAGCCCCCACAGCCGATGCTGGACGAACCAGAGGAGCGGGTTCGAGATGACGTTGTAGTACCGGTGGTACGCCTCCTCGTCGTGGCCGACGAGGCGCAGCCGGTAGGGCGAGCCGTCGCGGGCGACGTCGTCGAGCGCCGAGCCCGCGTTCTCGTCGGCGACCGCGCGGTCCTCGTCCGTCATCGCGCTCGCGACCCAAGTGACCTCGTGCTGCCCCAGCAGCCCTGCGAGCGCGGTCACGAGCCCGCCGCCGCCGCGGCGCGCGATCCGCGCGCCGTTCACCCGCCCGAAGGAGACGGGCCCGCGGTTCGAGACGACGATCAGCTTCCGGCGCGTCGCCATGCCCCGGTCACCCTACCCGGGGCCGGCCCGCCCGGGACTCAACCTGCGGCGCCGACGGCGGCGAGCGCCGAGCCCGCGTCCGTCTCACGCCCGTCGAGCACGTTGAAGAGCGCGAGCCAGTCGCGCAGGAGCCGCGGCGTCAGGAACCGCGACCGGACGTGCTCCTTGCCGGCCTTCGCCATGGCGCGTGCGATGTCGGGCTCGGCGAGGACCTCCGACACGGCTCTGGCGCACTCCTCGACCGAGCCGACGAGCCAACCGGTCTCGCCGTGCGTCACCTGGTCGACGATCCCGCCGACGTTCCCGGCGACGACCGGCCGGCCCTTCCAGAGCGCCTCCGTCACCGTGAGGCCGAAGCCCTCGCGGATCGACTTCTGGAGCACTGCGGCCGAGTGCACCTGGAACGCGTTCACCTCGACGGAGCCGACGTTGTTCAGGTTCGAGAGGATGTAGACGTCCGGGTCGCCGGCCGCCGCCTCGACCGTCCGGTTGTAGTAGTCCCATCCCTCCGGGTCGTCGTGCGCCATCGAGCCGACGAGCGCGAGCTGGAGGCCCGGGTGCTCCTCGCGGACGATGCGCCAGGCCTCGATCACGCCGAGCGGGTCCTTCCACGGGTCGAAGCGGGAGACCTGGGTGATGAGCGGCCGCTCGACGTCGATCCCGAACTGGTCGACGATGTACGCGGCGTCCTCGGGCGAGAGGGCCATGTTCTTCGGCGCGAGCGGGTCGATCGCCGGGGGCCAGATGTACGCGCGCGGAAGCGGTGTCCCGGCCGGCACGTACTCGCGCCGGTGGAACACCGCGGCGTCGTAGCGCGCGAGCGATGGCGCGAGGAAGTCGATCACGTCCCGGCTCGGGGCCGAGAGGTCGATGTGGCAGCGCCAGATCCACCGCCCGCCCCCCGGCCGCCCGCCGTCGAGGATGGCGGCCGGCTGCGGGTCGTGGACGATCACGAAGTCCCAGGCGCCGTCGAGCGCCTCGGCGTTCGCGCGGTTGTAGCCGTGGAAGATCTTCTTCTGCTCGTCCGTCAGCGTGACGTCGGCGCCCTGGAGCGCGTTGTGGATCGACTTCGTCACGTCGAAGAACTCGTCCTGTCCGTTGATCACCTGCCACTCGGTCTCGAGCCCTGCGTCGCGCATGAGCGGGACGAGCGTGTAGAGGATCTCCGCGACGCCGCCGCCGAAGGCGGTCGCAGAGAGGTGCAGCACGCGCTTCCCCTGGAGCGCCTCCGCGAGCGTCCTGATCTGGTCCATGACGCCGCGGCTCGCGATCGTCGCGTAATCGGCGAGGGCCTTGTGCCCCACGTTGACCGGCTGGAGCTGCAACTGGCGGAGATTACCTGGGGGAGCTGCGAGCGCCTACGGGAGCTTCTTCGCGAAGCGGAGCCGGGAGCCCCGCTCGTGCGAGTCGATCGCGAGCTCGTCGGTGAGCGCACGGATGATGGCGAGCCCCAGGCCGCCCTCGTCGAGCTCGCCGAGCTCGCCGTCCGCCGTCGCGGCGACGTCGAACCCGCCCCCCTCGTCCACCACCTCGACGGAAAGCTCGGAGCCGTTCAGCTCGTAGCGGACGTCCACCGTGCCGTCGCGCCCCTCGCGATACGCGTGGCGCACCGAGTTCGAGCAGGCCTCCGTCAGGGCGAGCTTCAGGTCGGCGAGCGTCTCGGGCTCGACCGGGCGCACCTGCGCAAGTCCGCTCAGGGCGAGACGGGCAAGTGCGATGTACTCCGGCTTGGCCGGAATTCGGAGGGCGACGACGCCGGACGAGTAGGGGTCGGTCATAGAGGGCCGCGTTCAGGTCTCGTGTCGTCCCGCGGCCACTCGGGCCGTATTCCCACTTCGGGCGCGGCGAAACAGGAAAGGCGGTCGTGGTCGGTCATCGTCTAGTCCCGAGCGGCGCGGATCTTCGCACAACGGCGTCTGCGAGACCGAGCCGAGCGGCCGCGATCTCGACCGCCTCGGGGCTCTCGTCGACGAGCACGAACCCGCGGCCGAGCTCGCGCGCGGCGGCGCCGAGCGTCCCGCTGCCGGCGAACGGGTCGAGGCACGTCTCGCCCGGGCGCGTGGAGGCCTGCACCATCCGGCGCACGAGGCCGACGGGCTTCTGGGTCGGGTAGCCGGTCTTCTCCCGCCCGGTCGGGGAGACGATCGTGTGCCACCAGACGTCCGTGGGGAGCTTCCCGCGCGCGGCCTTCTCCGGCCCGACGAGGCCGGGCGCCATGTAGGGCTCGCGGTCGACCGCCTCCGCGTCGAACCAGTACCGCTCCGAATCCTTGACGTAGACGAGGATCGTGTCGTGCTTCGCCGGCCAGCGGCGCTTCGTGCGCGCGCCGTAGTCGTACGCCCAGACGACCTCGTTCAGGAAGCAGTCGCGGCCGAAGACCTCGTCGCAGAGGAGCTTCGCGCCGTGCGCCTCGCGGTAGTCGAGGTGGAGGTAGAGCGTTCCGCTCTCGGCGAGGACGCGGCGGATCTCGCGCAGGCGCGGCTCGAGGAAGCCGAGGTAGTCGTCGAAGCGATCGGCGTACGACGACTCGGCGAGGACGCGGGTCCGGTAGCGGCGGCCGGCGAAGCCCCGGCGGTCGCCGTTCGGGTGGGCGCGCGTCTCGAGCGTACGGCGCACGCGGCGGGAACCCGTGTTGAAGGGCGGGTCGGCGTAGACGAGGGCGAACGAGCCGTCACGGAAGCGCGGTAAGAGCTCGAGGTTGTCGCCGAGCAGGATCTCCTCGCGCAGGCTCACCGGCGTCGAGGCTAGCCGGAGGACCGGATCAGCTACCGGGGTTCGCGGGCCGCTCGCCGAAGCGGACGTCGATCTCGACACGCTCGCCCTCGCGCAGGACGGTGAACGTGGCCGTCTCGCCCGGCAGGCTGTTCGTGACGATCCGCACGACGTCCTCGGCCGACTCCACCGCGACTCCTTCGATCTCGAGGATGAGGTCGCCGCCGACGAAGAGGGGGACGCCGTCGACCTCGCGCTCCTCCGTGCCGGGCCGGAGGCCCGCCTCCGCGGCCGGGCTGTCCTCGATCACTTCCTGCACCGCCGCGCCGCGCTCGGCGTCGAGCCCGAGCTCCTCCGCGAGCGATGGCGTGATCGTCTGCGTCGTGATCCCGACCCAGGCGTAGGCCACCGAGCCCGTCTCGACGAGCTGCTCCATCGAGCGCACGGCCGCGTTGATCGGCACGGCGAACCCGACGCCCTCGGAGACGCCCGTGTTCGTCCGGATCTGGGCGTTGATCCCGATCGCGAGGCCGCGCGCGTTCAGGAGCGGCCCGCCGGAGTTCCCGCGGTTGATCGGGGCGTCCGTCTGGATCGCGTCGACGAGCGAGTAGCGAGACGTGAGCGACGGGATCGAGCGCTCGGTCGCCGAGACGACGCCGACGCTCAGCGAGCTCTCCTGGCCGAACGGGCTCCCGATCGCCGCGACCGGCTCGCCCACCGTCACCTCGGCGGAGTCGCCGAGCGGCACCGGCCGGAGCTCCTTCCCGTCGGGGTCGATCTTGAGGACGCCGACGTCGTCGTACTGGTCGAAGCCGACCACCTCGGCCTCGGCGCGGTCGCCGTCCCGGAACTCGACGTACGCGCGGACGGCCTGGCGCGGCTGGCCCTCGCCCTCGCCGGCCGTCGTGATGACGTGCGAGTTCGTGAGCACGTAGCCCTCGTCGGAGACGATGAAGCCCGAGCCCTGCGCCTGGTTGCCGGGCGCGTCGCCCTCGCGGAAGATCGCGTAGACGGTGACGACGCCTGCGGCGCGCTCGCGATAGATCGTCGCCGGGTCGAAGTCGTTTCCCGGGAGCGGCCGGGCGGCCACACCCTCGGAGCCGGAGGAGATCTGCGTGACGGAGCCGTCTCCGCCGCCTTCGCGGACGACGAACGTGTCGCCGTCGTCGAGCCACCCGGTCGCCTTTCCGACCGCGAGCGCGCCGGTCGCGCCGAGGAAGGCGGCGACGAGGGCGATGACTGCGACGGCGGACGGACGCACGGGATCACAGGGTAGTCACACCCGCCCCGGCCGCCGGCGGAGATCCGTCAGCGCGGCGGGGTGGCCAGCTCGCGCGCGGGCGCGCCGTTTCCCCGTGGAAACGCCGTCGCCGCGCCAGCCGGGAGCGTGAGCGTGAACGTCGTCTCGCTGGGCTGCGAGGCCACGGTCAGCGACCCACCCATCTTCGCCGCGAGCTCCGCGGCGATCGCGAGGCCGAGCCCGCTCCCGGACGCCTTGCCTCCGCCCGCCCGGTAGAACCGCTGGAAGACGCGGCCCTGCTCCTCCGGCGGGATGCCGGGGCCCGCGTCGCGGACGAGGAAGCTCGCGGTGTCGCCGTGGCTCACGGCGCTCAGCTCGACGGGCGTGCCGGGCGGCGTGTGGCGGAGCGCGTTCTCGACGAGCGCACGCCCGATCTGGACGATCCGCTCGTGGTCGCCCGTCGCGGGGACGGCGACCGGCGCCGTGAGGGAGAGCGGGTGGCCGCTCGTGTCGGCGACGAGGCGGAACTCGTCCAGAAGGTTCCGCGCCGCCAGCGCGAGATCGACGTCGCCGCGCTCGACGACCAGCTGCCCCGCGTCGAGGCGGGACAGCCCGAGCAGGTCGGTGGCGAGCCGCGTCAGGCGCTGAACCTGGGCGCGGGTCTCCCGGAGGAACTCCTGGCGCGTCTCCTCGTCCATCTCCTCGTCGGCGATGAGCTCGAGGAACCCGCTGAGCGAGAAGAGCGGCGTCCTGAGCTCGTGCGACGCGTTCGCGATGAACTCGCTCCGCACCCGGTCGAGGTCGGCGAGCCGCTCGCGCATCGTGTCGAACTCCCGCGCGAGCTCGGCCACCTCGTCCTCCCCGCCGGTGTCGATCGGGACGGCGAAGTCGCCGGCCGCGATTCGGCGCGCCGCGGTCTCGAGCCGCCGGATCCGACGGGTGAGCCCGTACGCGGCGACGTATGCGGCGAACGCCGCGGCCAGGAGTGCGACGAGACCCGCGACGACGAGGCTCCGCTTCACGAGCTGGACGTCCGAGCGGGCGTCGTCGAGCGGCGCCGAGAAGAGGACGACGCGATCCTCTCCGAGCGGCGTCGCGACCTCCGCGTACTCGACGCCGTCGCGCTCGACGCGGCCCGTCTGGCGCGTGCCCGTGCTCGCCGCCTCGCGGGCGACGGGGTCGGCGACGATGTCCGAACCGCTCACCTGCCGGGAGTCGGCGGCCGACACGATCGTCTCGCCGTCGAGGTGCTGGAAGACGACCACCCGCGCGTCGAGGCTCGCGGCGGCCACGGTGACCCGCTCCGGCAGCTGGTACTCCGACGCGTCCCTGAACCGGTCCAGGAAGGGCGGCGCCGCCTGCTGCAGGCTCTTGATCCGCGAGTCGGCGATGCGGCTGTCGAGTCGCGGGACGACCATGAGGTACACGACGGCGAGCGCCCCGGTGACGACGCCCAGCAGGACGAGGGCGAGCTTCACCCCGAGCGTCAGACGAAGGAAGGACGGCCGTCGGGGCATCAGTTGTCCCGGAAGCGGTAGCCGACGCCGCGCACGGTGAAGATGAACTCCGGCTCGCTCGGGTTCCGCTCGATCTTCTCGCGCAGGTGGCGCACGTGGACGTCGATCGTCCGCGGGTCGCGGAACT
>JAICNY010000116.1 GCA_025930955.1 Thermoleophilia bacterium | reverse complement strand
TACGACGCCGGGATCAAGAACATCACCTTCGGCTCCACGCTCAACGCCACCACCTACTGCGTGCAGTCGACCGTCGGCCAGGCCACCTTCAACAAGAACGGCCCCTCGGCGGACATCGTCACCGGCGCCTGCTCCTAGCGGGCACCGCAACCGGAACGACGAGGGGCGCGGGAGGACCGCGCCCCTCGTCGCTTAACCGCGCGCGCGTGGACCTGATCTCAAGGCGCGCCTCCTCCTGCCGATAGAGACACCATGGACGGACTGCGGTCGAACCTGCGGCCCCGCGTGCTCCTCCCGACCGCGATCCTCGCGCTCGGCGGGATCGGCTTCGGTGCCTTCGCGTTCTCCGGCACGCCGGGCGCGGGCGACGAGCCGCTGCCGCCGATCGTCCAGCCGGCGAAGCCCGCGGAGGAGCCCTCCGCGTCGCTCGCCGCATGGCGCAAGGACGCGAACGGCGTCTGCGCCTCGCTGAACCACGACACCGCGAACCTCGGCACGCCGCAGACGCAGGCCGAGCTGCTCCAGCGCCTCCCCGCCTCGCTCACGCTGGCCGAGGGAGCGCTGAAGGAGCTCGCGGCCCTGCCGACGCCGAAGAAGCAGCGCAAGCAGATCGAGAGGATGCTGAGGCTCTTCGGGCGGTTCGTCGCACAGCAGCAGGCGGCGCTGACCGCGCTCCAGGCGGCCGACACGACGGAGTTCGCGCGCCTCACGGGGCTCGCGTTCCAGGCGAACGACCGCGGCAGCGCGATCGCCCGCGACCTCGGCGCCCGTCGGTGTGCGGTCGGCGGCACGGACGACACGAGGCTCACGCGCGAGCTCGAGCGCAGGCGCGTCGTCGTCGCCGTCCTCTACGCGCCGGACTCGAACGTCGACACGCTCGCGATCCGCGAGGCGCGCGCGGGCGCGCTCCTCGCCGGCGCAGGCTTCGTCGCCGTGAACGTCTACGACCCGCAGGCGATCGCCCCGCTCACGGCCCGGTACAGCGTGCGGACGTCGCCCTCGGTCTTCGTCTTCGCCCGCTCGAAGGGCGCGGTCTCCCAGTTCGGCGGCTACGTCGACCGCGAGACCGTGGCGCAGGCGGCCGACACAGCCGCCCTGTAGCGATGACGCCTGAGGCGAACGCCGCCGCGGCGGCGCCCGGCGAGGAGGTGGAGCTCGACGTGCGCACCGTCCGGAAGGACGGGAAGCAGGTCGTCACGCTCCGCGCGGTGCAGCGCCCGCTCGAGTGCTCGGTCGAGTGCGAGGTCTACCCCGTCTCCGGCCTGCGCGTCGACCCGCTGAACCCGGGTCCCTACACGTTCGCGACGCCGGGCGAGGCGACCGCGTTCTTGGCCGAGGCCGTGGCGGCGCTCACGATCCTCGGCTGCCAGGAGTCCTGAGTGCGTTTGCGCGTCGCCGCGGCCTGGGCGCTCGTCCTCGCCGCCGCCGGAGCCGTCGGCTGGCGTGACCGCGCCGCGGACGCGGGCGACCTCGGGTTCTTCGTGTCGTCCGGCAGGACGCTCGTCTCGGGCGACTGGGCGTCGACGTTCGCCGACCCCGCGGTGCAGGCCGGCCCGCTCGGGCTCGGGCCGCTCGGGCTCGCGGCCCGCCTCGCGGACACGCTCGGCGTCTCGACGCTCGGGCTGCTCTCCGTGGGAATCCAGGCCGCCGGCGCCGCGGCGATTCTCGCGGTCGCGACGCTCGTCCTGCGGGGCCGCGCATGGTGGCTCCCCGCCGCGGTCGGCGCGGCCGCGGTCGCGCTCGGGCTACCGAGCTCCGCGTTCGTGGACGGGCATCCGGCGCAGCTCTTCGTCCCGCTCCTCTGGGTCTGCGCCGCGCACCTCGCGCTGCGCGGCAACGTCGCCTGGGCGGGCGCGCTCGTCGGGCTCTCCGCCGGGCTCGAGACGTGGGGCGCCCTGGGCGTCGCCGCGCTCGCGCTCGCACCGCGCGCGCGGGGGACGCTCGCGGGGAGCGCCGTCGCGGCGGCGGCCGCCGCCGCGCTGTACCTCCCGTTCGTCCTCGCCGGCGAGTTCCGCATGCTCGAGTACCGCTGGACGGTCGCCGAGGGCACGCTCCCGAGCCTCTGGCTCGAGCAGGGCGGCGCGTTCCCCTGGGAGCTCCGGCTCCTGCAGGGCGCCGCCGCGGTCGGTGCCGGTGTCGTCGTCGCGCTGCTCGTGCGCAGGACGAGCCACACGGCCTGGGCGCCGCTCCTCGCGGTCGTCGCCGTGCGGCTGCTCCTCGACCCGCTCGGCTACTCGTGGTACTGGCTCGCCCTCCAGGCGCTCATGCTCGTCGGCGCGGCCGAGCTGCTCAGCTCCCCGTCCTTCGCCGACCTGCGCCGCCGGATCTCAGGCTCGCGCGCCGGCGTGCCGATGGAGACGGGGTGACCTCCGTGAACGCCGCCCTCGCCGCCGCCGCCTTCGCCCCGGCGCTCGCGATCGGGAGCTTCCTGAACGTCGTCGTCGCGCGCCTGCCGGAGAAGCGCTCGCTCGTCCGGCCGCGCTCTGCCTGCCCGGCCTGCGGCCACGAGCTCGCCTGGTGGGAGAACGTGCCGCTCCTCTCGTACGCGCTCCTGCGCGGGCGCTGCCGCGGCTGCTCGACCCCGATCTCGCTCCGCTACCCGCTCGTCGAGCTCACGACCGCGCTCCTCGTGGCGGCCTGCTTCTGGCGCTTCGGGCTTTCGAGCGACGCGTTCGTGGCCTCGTTCTTCTGCGCGGTGCTCGTCGCGCTCTCGGCGATCGACTTCGAGCGGCGGATCCTGCCGGACAGGATCGTGCTCCCCTCGACCGTCGCGGTGCTCGCCGCGCAGGTCGCGCTCCATCCCGAGCGCACGGTCGAGTGGGTCGCGGCGGGGCTCGGCGCCTCGCTTTTTCTCTTCGTCGCGCTCGTGGCGTATCCGAAGGGGATGGGGATGGGCGACGTGAAGCTCGCGCTCCTCCTCGGCGTCATGCTCGGCTGGGAGGTCTCCGTCGGGCTCATGGTCGGGATGCTCGCCGCGCTCGTCCTCGGCGTCGTGCTGATGGCGCGGCACGGGATCGCGGCGCGGAAGACGGCGATCCCGTTCGGTCCCTTCCTCGCGTTCGGCGCGATCGTCGCGCTCTTCTGGGGCGAGGCGATCCTCTCGGCCTACCTGGGCCGTTTCTAGCCCCGTCCGCGGAAGCCAGGTCCGGTGCCAGGCACGGGACAACGGCCGCCGGGACGTGGCCGGGACGGGACGGCGACCTTGATCCCGCATCTCAGGGATTCGCGCGCCGCGGCCGATAACAGGAGCACGTGCCAGACGACCCGAATCAGATCCGCGGCCCCGACGGCATCGGAACGGGCGACGCCGACCTGACGCCGGTGCCGCCGCCGGGTGCCGGCATCGCGCCGAACCGGACGGCGGAGCTCCTCTCGGACCTCCTCGAGGCGACCGGCCTCATCACCCGCGAGCAGCTCGTGGAGGCGCGGGAGCGCGCCGGCTCCGGCTCGCTCGCGACCGCGCTCGCCGGGAACGGGCCTGGTGGCGACGGCAACGCGAGGGCGCGCGCGATCGCCGCGAAGCACCACCTGCCGTTCATCGACTTCGGCGAGGTGAGCGTGGCGAAGGAGGCCGTGGAGGCGATCCCGACGCACGTCCTCGAGCGCGTCGTCGCGCTGCCGTACGGGATCGAGGGGAACATCCTGCGCGTCGCGATTGCCGATCCGAGCGACGTCCACAAGGTCGACGAGCTGAAGCTCGCGACCCGCCACACGCTCGAGCTCGGGGTCGCGCCGGCCGAGGACATCGAGCTCGAGCTCCGCAAGGTCGCGCGCGCCACGGAGGTCTGGGAGCGCGCCGCGCTCGTCGAGGACGAGATGGACCTCGAGGCCTCCGACGAGGAAGACGACGATCTCGAGGCCGACGACGGCGTCTCGGACGCCCCGCTCGTCCGACTCGTGAACTCGATCATCCTCCAGGCGGCCGAGGACGGCGCCTCGGACCTCCACTTCGATCCGCAGGACGACGCGCTCGTCGTGCGCCTGCGCGTGGACGGCGTCCTCCACGAGGTGCAGCGGATCCCGAAGCGCCTCGCGGTCGCCGTGACGACGCGCCTGAAGGTCCTCGCGAAGCTCGACATCGCCGAGCGGCGCAAGCCGCAGGACGGCCGCATCTCGCTCAACGCGAAGGCCGCCGGGCGCCTCCTCGACATCCGCGTCGCGGTCCTCCCGTCCGTCGAGGGCGAGATGGTCGTCATGCGCCTCATCGACAAGTCGAAGAAGCTGCCGACGCTCGGTGACCTCGGCTTCTCGGACGACATGCGCGCACGGCTCGAGGAGGTCATCCGCAAGCCGACCGGGGCGCTCCTCGTGACCGGGCCGACCGGCTCGGGTAAGTCGACGACGCTCTACGCGTCCCTCGAGCAGCTCAACCGCCCGGAGATCAACGTCATCACCGTCGAGGATCCGGTCGAGTACCGGATGCTCGGGCTGAACCAGGTGCAGGTGAACCCGAAGGCCGGCCTCACCTTCGCCTCGGCGCTCCGCTCGATCCTCCGCTCCGACCCCGACGTCGTGATGGTCGGCGAGATCCGCGACGTCGAGACGGCCAAGATGGCGATCGAGGCCGCCCTCACCGGCCACTTCGTCCTCTCGACGCTCCACACGAACGACGCGCCGAGCGCGCTCACGCGCCTGAACGAGATGGGCGTCGAGCCGTTCCTGACCGGCTCCGCCGTCACCGCCGTCGTCGCCCAGCGCCTCGCCCGGAAGCTCTGCACCCACTGCTGCGAGATGTACATCCCGACGCGCGAGGAGATGCTGAACGCGCGCTTCACGCCCGAGCAGGTGGCCGCCGCCGACGGCGTCTCCCTCTACCGCAGGAAGGGCTGCCCGCGCTGCAACCAGACCGGTTACAAGGGCCGGATCGGCATCTACCAGCTCATGGTCATGACCGAGGACCTGAGCCGGCTCGCCGCGACGCACGCGAGCCGGGACGAGATCGAGCGCTCCGCGATGGAGGGCGGGATGAAGACCCTTTGGGACGACGGCCTCGCGAAGGTCGCCTCCGGCCTCACGTCGATCGAGGAGCTCGGCCGCGTCCTCGTCCAGTAGGGGCGAGCTTGAACCGAGCTAGTAACACGGTGTTGCTAGCGCCGGCTCGAGCGGGCGCCGCTAGCCGCTGTAGAGCTGTGGCGCGTTCGGCTGGGCGTAGACGGCGGGGTTGCCGGGCATCCCGACGGGAACCGTCGTGATGATCGGGAAGTCGCTCCCGACGACGTTGTTCGACATGGTCACGTAGGACGCGACCATCGGCCCGTCGGTCGTCGCGTTGTTCCCGAGCAGGATCGCCGCCGACGCGTAGAGGCCGCCCTGGAGCTGCGCGTTGTTCTCGAGCTCGACCGAGTAGCCCACGTCCGGCTTGTTCGTCCCGCCCGGGCTCGTCTCGCCCGCGACGAACGTGACGAGCTCCTTGTTCGGGTCCCAGTTCGAGAAGTCGCAGCTCGACCCGGAGACGCCGCCGCAGAGCTTCCCGTTCATGTAGAGCGTCCCGGAGAGGTAGATCGTCGCGACGCCGTTGTACTGGTTGAGGAGCCCGTTGCCGACGTACGCGCTCCCGTCGAGGTAGATCGTCCCGTAGACCGTGAGCATGCGCGTCGTCGCGTTCCAGGAGATCTCGCCGACGGGGTAGTCCGTGCATTGGGTCGTGCCGGACGGCGCCGGCGGCGGGTAGCAGCCGCTCGGCGTACGCGCCGGGCCGACGCGGCACGTGTAGCTGGTGGCCGGCGTGAGGTTGTAGACGGTCCCGACGCTGTTGTCGCGCATCGCGTTGTTGTCGAAGGTCGGGATCGCGCCGCTCGCCGCTCCGTTCGTCGACGTGCACGGCGTCACCGGCCCCGGCATCGCATCCTGGTACCAGTTCAGCCAGTCCACGACCGGCGCGGCCATGATCGGCGGCGTCGAGTTCACGCCGGGCATGCCGGTCTCGGCGAGGATGCTGTAGACGTCCTGGCTGTCGCCGGGGCAGGGGACAACGACGGCGGGGAGGTTCTGGCCCTTCCTGCAGCCCTGTCCGACGTACGCCTCGACCCGATTCTGGAGCGAGCCGACGCGCGTCTGTCCCTCGTCGAGCCAGAGCTTCCCGTGGACGATCAGCGGGCTCGTCTCGATCGCGGCGTTGTTCGAGAGGCAGAGGTTCCCGGCGACGTAGAGGCGCGTTCCGCCGCCGACGTTGTTGTTCATCGTCTGGTCGCAGCCGCCCGTACCCGTGCGCGTGGCGAAGATGTAGTTCCAGACCGGGTTGTTGAGCGGCTGGGTGTACGTCGGGGTCACGGGCACCTTCGCCGTCAGCGTCCGCGTGACGTCGCCGACCGCGCCGGTCGGGTTCTTGATCCGTCCCGTCGACGTGATCGCCCAGGTCGCGGTCGCGAGGTCGAGCGTGCCGCTCCACGTGACGGTGCCCGCGTCGTACGTGCGGGTCGTCTCCGGGAGGAGGTCCGCCTCGAGCGCGTTGTTCTCCGGCTTGCCGAGAACGGCGAGGATCTCGTTGATCCCCGCCTCCGCCAGGTCGTAGGCGCTCGCGTTCTCCTGCGAGTACTCGGCGCTCCGGGCGTTCGCGCTCGCGTAGTAGATCGTGCTCGTGCCGGCGAGCGAGAGCACGCCGAGGATCCCGATCGCCATGATCAGCGAGATGCCGTCCTGGCGTCGGAGCAGCTTGCCGCAGTTACTCAGGCGAATTCTCATTGCCGCAGCGTGTTCCTCAAGACGATGTCGGTCTGGAGGTGCCACGTCTTCCATCCCTCGTTCGGGCGGACGTTCACCTGGAGGTCGACGCCGAGCAGGCCGCGCGACGCGGCCGAGGGCGCGGTGTACGTGAAGACCTCGCCGCTCACGAGGTGGTCGGCGATCCGGACGCCGGCCCGTCGGAGCTCGTAGTGGTCGCCGTCCGCCACGACGTCGTAGACGACGTTCGTCGGCGCGTTCCCGATCGCGGTCGGGCAGTGGCCGAGCAGGTGGACGGTGACGGAGGACGGGGTGCTGACGGTCGCGCCGCCCGCGCAGTGCACCTCGCGCCGCAGGCGGTCGGCCGCGAGCCGCGCGTCCTGCTGGGCCTGGAAGCGACGGTTCGACTCGAGCTCCGAGTTCGCGCCCGCGAGGAAGAGCGCGGTGAGCGCGGTCAGCACCGTCGTCAGGATCATGAGCACGACGAGCAGCTCGATCATCGTGTAGCCCTCCGCGGCGCGAAGCGCCCGGAGGACGCGCCCGGCGCGCATCAGCGGCTGCTGCGGCGCTCGACCTCGGCCAGCGCGGCCCGAGCCACGGCGAGGCTCTTCCCGCCGATGCCCCACCGCGCCTGGAGATCGCGGTCGGTCCGGACGAGGATCCGGAGGGCCTCCGCGCCGCCGCTCCAGCCGAACCGCGCACCCGTGACGACCCAGGCGTGCTGGTAGAGCCAGTGGTTCACGAGCGCCGGCGTCGGCTTCGCCTTCCCGGCGAGGCGCTGCTCGAGCCGCCGCGCACGCTCGGGCAGGGGGATCTCGTCGAGCGGCTCGGCGGGCGCGCCGTCGACGTGGAACGCGGGCGCGCGCTTCTTGTCCGCGGGCTCCTGCTTCTTCGGAGCCTGCTCGTCCTCCGGCTCCTCCGGCTTCTCCGGCTGCGCGGGGGCGGGCTCCTCCGCGGGCTGCTCCTCCGCCGGGGGCTCCGGCTGGGGCGCGGGCGCGAGGTCGCGCGCACCGGCCAGGACGACCGGGGTGCCGGGGGTCGGCGAGGCGTTCTCCGGCAGGCCGTGCTCGGGGTAGGCGGGGTTGCGCTCGAGCACGAGGACGATCTCGGGAGCGCCGGTGTCCTCGACCTTCGCGCCGGGGGCCGGCTTCTGGGAGACGACCGTGTTGGCCGCGTAGCCCTTCACCGGGCCGGTCACCCGCCAGCCGAAGCCGCCGTCGGCGAGGATGCCCTTCGCGAAGACGTAGGCCTGGCGGCGCACGTCGGGAACGACGAGGTACTCGGGCTCCTTCGGCGCCGGGGCGGCCGGCGGAGGCGGCGGCGTCGTGGTGCGGCCGCCCGCGGCGAACGTGATCGTCGACGTCGCGAGCAGCCAGATGAGCGTGAGCGCCACCAGCCGGGGCAGGAGCGCAGAGAGGTGTGCCGCCATGGGGGTTGCATCGGCGCACGGGGGGTAGCGAGTCAATCCCCGAACGGGGGAAGGCCCCTACCGAGAGAAGGGGATGGCGCCGTCGGGCGCCCCGGAGGCGCGCGGCGGAGCCTCGTCCTGCCACCTGAACGCGACGCCGGCGAAGCTCTGGAACCAGCCCTCGTGCTGCGGGTAGCCGCCGCTCGAGGGGACGAGCTGGAGGTGGAGGTGCGGCCCGGTCGAGTTCCCGGTCGAGCCGACGAGGCCGACCGGCGTCCCGGCCGCAAGCGCCGTGCCCTGCGAGACCGTCGGGTCGACGTACGAGAGGTGGCAGTAGAGGAACGTCCGCCCGTCGACGATCTGGATGGAGAACCCGATCCCGCAGCGCCCGGTCGGCGTCGGGTAGACGTCCACGACGACACCGTCGGCGAGCGCGTAGAGCGGCGAGCCCTCGGGCGCCGCGATGTCGGCGGCCGGGTAGTCGTGGTGGTCGGCGCCGACCGAGACGACCGCCGCGCCGCCGCCGACCGGGAAGACGTACTGCCCGGAGAAGTGCGGCGCGCCGAGCGCGTCCACCGCGGACGTGCGGCTGAAGCTGTAGGTCGACGCCTGTTCCTGCGCGGCGTTGCGGAGGTCGTCGACGAGCTGGGCCGCCTCCTCGAGCCGCGCCCGGCGGACGGCGAGCCGCTCCAGCTCGGCCTCCTGCTGGAGCACGAGCCCGGTCACCTCCGTCTCGACGGCCTGGAACTCCTCGTCCGAGAGCGACGGGTCGCCCGCACGCTGCTCCGCCTCGAACACGGCCGTGTCGAGCTCGATGAGCCGGTCCTCCACCTCTGAGACGCGCTCCTGGAGACGCTTCACCGCGCGCCGTGCATCGGCGAGCCGGGTCTCGAGATCCGAGATCCGGAAGACCGCGTCCGCCCCGCCGGCGAAGCCGCCGCCGGTGAAGCCGAGCGCGCCCGTGCCGAGCGCGGGGTCGAACCCGCCGCCGCCCGCGAAGACGGCCGCGAGCTCGAGCACGTCCTGCACGTACCAGTCCGCGTGGTTGTAGGCGAAGATCGCGCGGTAGAGATCGTCGTGCGCGCCGGCCGCGGCGAGGTAGCGCGCGGCGGCGTAGACCGCGTCCTCCGGGACCCACGGGTTCGCGACGCCGTCGCCGTCGCCGTCCATTCCCCAGCGCGTCCATGTGTCCGGCAAGAACTGCATCCAGCCGACCGCGCCCGCCGAGCTCGGGCCCATGTTCCGCCCGAAGTTCGACTCGATCTTGTTGATCGCCCCGAGCACCTCCCAGGGGACCCCGTATGCGGCGCCCGCCTCCTGCCAGAGGCCGAGGAGCTGCGCATACGAGCGCTGCGCGGGCCGCGCCGGCGGGGTCGAGATCGAGAACGGGACGACGATCGTGCCCGGCGCGTTCGGGGTCGTATAGCCGGGCAGCGGGCTCGGCG
>JAICNY010000030.1 GCA_025930955.1 Thermoleophilia bacterium | reverse complement strand
GCTCGGGCCGGTGTTCGGGATCAAGGGCGGCGCGGCCGGCGGCGGCTACGCGCAGGTCGTCCCGATGGAGGACATGAACCTCCACTTCACGGGCGACATCCACGCGATCGGGGCGGCGAACAACCTCCTCGCCGCGCTCCTTGAGGCGCACATCCTGCACGGGAACAAGCTCGGGATCGACCCGCTGTCCGTCACGTGGCGGCGCTGTGTCGACATCAACGACCGGGCCCTGCGGTCGATCGTCGTCGGTCTCGGCGGGCGCGCGAACGGCTACGTGCGCGAGACCGGGTTCGACATCACGGCGGCCTCGGAGGTCATGGCCATCCTCGCCGTCGCCCGCGACCTCTTCGACCTGCGCGAGCGGCTCGCGCGGATCACGGTCGGCTACACGTACGAGGGCGAGCCGGTGAACGCCGAGCAGCTCCGCGCGGCCGGCGCGATGACCGTGCTCCTGAAGGACGCGATCAAGCCGAACCTCGTCCAGACGCTCGAGGGCCAGCCGGCCTTCCTCCACTGCGGCCCCTTCGCGAACATCGCGCACGGGAACAACTCGCTCGTCGCGACCCGTGTCGGGCTCAAGCTCGGCGAGTTCTGCGTGACCGAGTCGGGCTTCGGCTCCGACATGGGAATGGAGAAGTTCTTCGACATCGTGTGCCGGGTCGGGGAGCTGCGGCCGGACGCGGTGGTGCTCGTGGCCACGGCGCGCGCGCTGAAGCACCACGGCGGCGACCCGGACGGCGGCGTCGAGGCGATCGAGCGCGGCGCGGCCAACATGGTGCGCCACCTCGGGATCGTGAAGGAGTTCGGCCTGAACGCGGTCGTCGCGGTGAACCGGTTCCCAGGCGACACGGAGGAGGAGGTCGAGGCGGTGCGCCGGCTCGCGGTCGAGGGCGGCGCGATGGCGGCGGAGGTGAACGAGGCGTTCGAGCGCGGCGGCGAGGGCGCGACGGCGCTCGCCGAGGCGGTCGTCGCGGCGGCCGAGGCGCCGTCCGGCTTCCGGCCGCTCTACGAGCTCGACGAGACGATCGAGGCGAAGATCGAGGCGATCTGCACGCGGGTGTACGGCGCAGACGGCGTCGTCTTCCTCCCGGCGGCGCAGCAGAAGATCGAGCAGTTCGTGGCCAACGGGTTCGACAAGCTCCCGATCTGCATGGCGAAGACGCACCTCTCGCTTTCGCACGACCCGACGCTCGTGAACGCGCCGACCGGCTTCACCGTGACCGTCCGGGACATCCGGCAGTACACGGGCGCCGGCTGGCTCGTCCCGCTCCTGGGCGACATGCAGACGATGCCCGGCTACGGCGTCTCGCCCGCAGCGTTCGACGTCGACATCGACGAGACCGGCAAGACGGTCGGGCTCTTCTAGCCCGCCCGGTCGGCCGCTCGGCGGGGACACGGGCCGTGTCCCGGCCGGCCATGGGCGAGGGACTGTCCCCGGGGCACGGCCCGCGGAGACACGCAGAGCCGTCCGCCGCAGACCTGTCTTCCCGGCGGCGCGGCGGCGGCGCGGTCGCGATGAGTCTGACCTCCGCGGCACCCGAACGCGTCCGTAAGGGCCGTGGCCCGGGGACTGTCCCCGGGGCACGGCCGCGGGAGACCAGTCGTGCGGCTTGCCGAAACAAGTGGCATCGCGTACGACGACACGTCAAGATCCACCGATGGAGACCGTGGAGAGCTTCCTCGCGCAACCGGTCGAGGAGCTGCTCGACGGCATCGCATCCGAGACGCCCGCGCCCGGCGGGGGCTCCGTGTCCGCCCTCGTCGTCGCGATGGCGGCGGGGCTCGTCGCGATGGCGGCGCGGTTCTCGATCGGCCAATGGGACGAGGCCGAGGCAACCGTCGAGCGAGCCGACGAGCTCCGGCGCACGACCGCGCCGCTCGCGCCGGGCGACAGCGCGGCGTACGAGGAGGTCCTCACCGCGATGCGGCTCCCGACGAACCTCGAGCCCGAGGTGCGCAACAAGACGATCGGCAACGCGCTCGCCCGTGCCGCCGAGATCCCGCTCGAGATCGCGGGCCGCGCCGCCCGCGTCGCGGAGCTCGCCGCGCAGGTCGCCGAGCACGGCAACCCGAACCTCCGCGGCGACGCCGTCGCGGGCGCGCTCCTCGCCGCCGGCGCCGCCCGCGCGAGCGCGAACCTCGTCGAGATCAACCTCGGGACGACCGCCTCCGACCCGCGGGTCGCGATCGCCCGCGCACGCGTCGCCGCTGCCCGCGAGGCAGCCGACCGCGCGCTCGCCCTCGGCCCCTAGCCGGCCTCCGCTACAGGATCTGCTCCAGGAACTGCTTCGTGCGTTCTTCCTCCGGGTTCTGGAAGAAGTGGTCGGGCGTCCCGGCCTCGACGATCTCCGCGTCGGCCATGAAGACCATCCGGTCGGCGACGTGGCGCGCGAAGCCCATCTCGTGCGTGACGACGATCATCGTCATCCCCGACTCGGCTAGCTCCTCCATCACGTCGAGGACCTCCTTGATCATCTCCGGGTCGAGCGCGGAGGTCGGCTCGTCGAAGAGCATGATCTTCGGCTCCATCGCGAGAGCCCGCGCGATCGCCACGCGCTGCTGCTGACCGCCCGAGAGCTGACCGGGGTACTTCGTCGCCTGCTCGGGGATCTGGACGCGCTCCAGGACCTCCATCGCCTTCGTGTTCGCCTCCGCCTTGGCCTTGTGGCGGACCTGGCGCGGGGCGAGCGTGATGTTCTCGAGCACGGTCAGGTGCGGGAAGAGATTGAACGACTGGAAGACCATCCCGACCTCGCGGCGGATCTCCCCGATGTTGCGGATGTCGTCCGAGAGCTCGATCCCGTCGACGAGGATCCGGCCCTTGTCGTGCTTCTCCAGACGGTTGATGCAGCGGATGAGCGTCGACTTCCCCGAGCCCGACGGCCCGCAGACGACGACGACCTCCTGCTTGCCGACCGTCAGGTCGACGTCCTTGAGCGCCTGGAAGTCGGCGAACCACTTCGACACGTCCTCGAGGACGATCATCGCCTCGCCGGTGCCGCCGGCCACCGTCGCGGCCGAGGTAAGCGCAGTCTCCGTCATCGCGTTCCCACCCCCAGTCTCTGCTCGAGCCGCTGGCTCTCGCGTGACATCCAGTATGAACCCGCCCAGTACACGAAGGCCACGAAGAGGAGCGTCTCGACGAAGAGCCCCTGCGCGAGGAAGTCGGGCTGCTTCGTGATGCTCTGCGCGACCGCGAGCAGCTCCGTGAGGCCGACGATGAACACGAGCGACGTGTCCTTGAAGAGGCTGATGAACTGCCCGACGAGCGCCGGGATGACGGCGCGCAGCGCCTGCGGCAGGACGATCAGGCGCGTGGTCTTCAGCGGCGACAGCCCGAGCGCCTGCGCGGCCTCGATCTGTCCGCGCGGGACGGACTGCAGGCCGCCGCGGACGACCTCGGCCACGTACGCCGCCGTGAACGCGACGAGCGCGACGAGCGCGCGCGTGACGAGGCTCGGCCGCTCGGTCCCGGGCGGAAGGAAGAATCCGAGCGCGAACGCGCTCATGAAGAGGATCGTGATCAGCGGCACGCCGCGGATCAGCTCGATGTAGAGCGTGCAGACGAGCCTGATCACCGGGAAGCTCGAGCGCCGGCCGAGCGCGAGCCCGACGCCGATCGGGAACGAGATGACGATCCCGCCCACAGCGAGGAAGGCGGTCAGGAGGAGCCCGCCCCAATCGTCGCGCGGGACGCCGCCGAAGGCGGTGATCACGAGATACGACGCGACGATCCCGACGAGCACGCCGAGCGCGACGAACCGGAAGTAGCGGGCCGGCACCCGGCGCCCGAGGAGCCTGAACGCGATCGCGGTCGCCGCGACGCCGAGCACGAGAAGCGTCGCCGTCAGCGACCCGGCGGCGACGAGGAGCACGCCGACGAGGAGCACGAGCGGCGCGACGCGCCGGAGGAGCATCCCGCGACCGGGGGCAACGCCGCGGCCCTCCTCGATCTCGACCGCCCGCCGCGTCCCCGCCGCGCCGACGCCGAACCCGGCCGACGCCGCGAGCACGAAGAGCGCCGCCCACACGCGCCAGAGCTCCTCGCGCGGGAAGTGGAAGACCATGAGGTTCGTGATGTTCCGCTGAATGATCTCCCACTCCGCGTCGACGAAGACGAAGCGCAGGAAGCGGTACGTGAGGAACGCGAGCACGAACCCGAACACGACCGTCAGGATCGTGTTGAGGACCGAGCTGAAGAGGTTCTCCTTCGCCCAGGCGCGCGGGTCGCGCGCGGTCACCGGCGGCCCTTCCACCTCCTCGCCCGGCGGGATCTGGTACGGCTCCTTCGGGCGCGGTCCCGTGAACGTCATCGCCCCGGGATCTCCAGCTTCCGGTTCAAGAGGTTCGTGACGAGCGCGATGAAGAGCGAGAACATGAGGTAGAAGAGCATGAGGACGAAGATCGCCTGCGGCGCCGGCCCGCCCTGGCTGATCGAGATCCCCGTGATCCGGGTCAACTCGTAGTAGCCGATCGCCACGGCGAGCGACGAGTTTTTCGTCAGGTTGAGGTACTGGTTCGCCATCGGCGGGATCGAGACCCTGAACGCCTGCGGGAGGACGACGTAACGCAGCCGCTGGACGCCCGAGAGCCCGAGGGCGTTGGAGGCCTCGGTCTGGCCCTTGTGCACGGCGAGGATCGCGCCGCGAACGATCTCGGCGATGTGGCTCCCGGTATAGAGGACGAGCGCGATGAGGAGCGCGGCGTATTCGGTGGCGAGCCGGAACCCGCCCGTCGTCCCGAACCGTCCCGTCTCGGGAAGCGAGATCGTGAACGGTTGCCCCGAGAGGAAGAAGGCGACGATCAGGCCGGCCAGGAAGACGCCGCCCGCGAAGCGAAGCCGCCGGGGCGGCTCCCCGGTGCGGTCGAATCGGCGCGTCCGCCAGACCCAGACGGCCGCTGCGGCCAGGAGCGCGACGAGCGCGACGGCGAGGAAGACGGCGACGCTCCCCGTACGCTCGAACCACGGCACGACGATCCCGCGGTTCGAGACCGACATGAGCCCGAGCCACTCTCGCCCCTCTCCGATCGCCGGCAGCTGGAGCAGGCCCGACCACAAGAAGATGATGATGAGAAGAACCGGGATGTTCCTGAACGTCTCGACGTAGAGCGCGGCGGTTCGGCGCACGAGCCAGTTCGTCGAGAGTCGCGCGACGCCGGCGATCACGCCGAGGAGCGTCGCGAGGAGGATCCCGATGAACGCGACCTTGGCCGTGTTCTGCGCTCCCTGGAGGAGCGCCTGGAAGATGCTCTGCGACGAGCGAAAGTCCGAGTCGGGAATCGCGAACCCGGCCGGCTGGCGCAGGTAGCGGAAGTCCGTGCGGATCCCGAGCCGCTCGAAGTTCCCCGTCAGGTTCCCCCAGATGTAGAGCAGGAACGCCACGACGAGGAAGAGGAACACGGCCTGGAAGGCCCAGCGCAGGACGCGCACGTTCCGCCAGAGCGGAGGCCTCGTTGTCACGGTGGGAGTCGCAGCGCTCATCGAACGGGAAGCTCGTGGGGCGGCGCGCCGAGCCGCCGCCCCACGATAGTCGTCTTTAGCGGTACGGCGGCGCGTACTGGAGCCCGCCGTCCGTCCAGAGAGCGTTCAGCCCGCGGTCGAGACCGAGCGAGGATCCCGTTCCGATGTTCCGGTCGAAGATCTCGCCGTAGTTGCCGACCTCGCGGATCACGGTCGCCGCGAAGTCCGGGTCGAGGCCGAGGCCCGGATCGAAAGGCTCGCCCTCGACCGGCGCGCCGAGCAGCCGCTGGACGTCCGGGTCCTGCGACTCCTCCGCCATCTGGTCGACGTTCTCGGAGGTCACGCCGAGCTCCTCGGCGAGGATCGTCGAGAGGACCGCCCAGTTGACCGCGTCGGCCCACTGGTCGTCGCCGTCGCGCACGGCCGGGCCGAGCGGCTCCTTCGACATGATTTCCTCGAGGATCCGCAGACCCTCCGGGCCGCCCTGGTTCTCGGGCCACGCCGAACGCACGCCGGCGAGCTGCGAGATATCGGACGTCCAGGCGTCGCAGCGGCCCTGGATGAACGCCTGCTGGAGCGGGTCGTTCTCCTCGAACGGGAGCGGCGAGTACTCGATCCCCTGGGCGCTGAAGACCGTCTCGAGGTTGAGCTCCGTCGTCGTCCCCGAGAGGACGCAGATCGTCGCGCCGTTCAGGTCCTCGAGCGTCTGGTACTCACTGTCGGCCCTGACCATCATCCCCTGGCCGTCGTAGTACGTGGTGTGCAGGAAGCGCGCGCCCTCGGCGCCGTCACGGCTCGACGTGAACGTCGTGTTCCGGACGAGCACGTCGATCTCGCCCGACTGGAGAGCGGTGAACCGCTGCTCGGCCGTCAGGGGGCTGAAGGACACCGCGTTCGGGTCACCCAACACGGCTGCGGCAATGACTCGACAGTAGTCGATGTCGAAACCCTCGTACTCGCCTCCCTCGGTGGAGACGCCGAAGCCGGGGACGGCCTCGTTCACGCCGCAGACGACCTCGCCACGATCCTGCACCTGCTGGAAGACCGACCCGCCCTCCTGGCCCTCGCCCGTGTCTCCGTCGGTGCCTGTCTGAGCGGCCTGGCCGTTCCCGTTGCCCTCGTCGTCCGAATGGAAGCACCCGGCGGCGAGCAGCGAGATGACCACGAGCACGAGGCCCGTGATGATGAGACGCCTTCTGGGCATCCCGCCCCTCCCTTCCTCGATCGTAGTAAGTAGACGGCGGGGAGAACCTAACTCAGATGTCCCAGCCACCTCAAACGATGAGACACCGGCGCTCGCCAATAGTTGGCGGTTCGTAGCGTCAGCCGAGGCGGGTCGAGGCCTCCGCGAGGACGTCTCCCAGGACACCCGCGATCTCGTCGAACTCGGCCTGGCCGGCGACGAGCGGCGGCGAGATCTGGATCACGGGATCGCCCCTGTCGTCGGCCCGGCAGATGAGCCCGTGCTCGAAGAGCGCGTGCGAGAGGTAGCCGCGCAGGAGCGACTCGCACTCCTCCGGGGAGAACGACTCGCGTGTCTCCTTGTCCTTCACGAGCTCGAGCGCGTAGAAGTAGCCCGTGCCGCGCAGGTCGCCGGCGATCGGCAGGTCGAGGAGCTGCGCGAGCGTCGCCCGGAAGGCGTCCTGCCGCTCGGCGACGCCCTCGACGATCCGCTCCCGCTTCATGATCTCGATGTTCGCGAGGGCGATCGCCGCCTGGACGGGGTGACCGCCGAACGTGATCCCGTGCGTGTACATCGCGCTGCCCTCGAGGAACGGCTCCATCACGGCGTCGCGCGCGACGACCGCGCCGATCGCCGCGTACGCCGAGGAGAGGCCCTTCGCCGACGTGACGATGTCGGGCCGGATGCCGTAGCGCTCCGACCCGAACCACGCGCCGAGCCGCCCGAAGCCGGTGATCACCTCGTCCGCGCAGAGGAGGATGCCGTGCCGGTCGCAGATGTCGCGGACACCGGCCCAGTAGCCCTCCGGTGGCGTGAGCGCCCCGCCCGCGTTCTGGACGGGCTCCATGATCACCATCGCGACCGTGCCCGGCCCTGCCGCCTCGATCGTGGACTCGAGGTCCTCGAGCAGGAAGGCGGTGAACTCCTCCTCGCTCTCTTCCGGCGGGCGGTGGTAGCGGTTCGTGTTGCGGACGTGGAGGACGTCCGGGACGAGCGGCTCGAACGGGTTGCGGAGCGCTGCGATCCCGTTGATCGAGAGCGCGCCCATCGTCGTCCCGTGGTACGCGACCCGGCGGGAGATCGCCTTCCAGCGCCGCTCGCCGCGCGCAGCGTGGTACTGGCGCGCGAGCTTCCAGGCCGACTCGACCGCCTCGGAGCCGCCCGAGCAGAAGAAGACGCGGTTCAGGTCGCCCGGCGCGAGCGACGCCACCTCGGCGGCGAGCTCGATCGCGCGCGGGTGCGCGTACGACCAGTTCGTGTAGAAGGGCAGCTCGCGCATCTGCGCGGCGGCTGCCTCGCCGATCTCCTCCCCGTAGGAGTAGCCGATCTGAACGGCGAAGAGGCCCGCGAGCGCGTCGAGGTAGCGCTTGCCGTGGGCGTCCTCGAGGTAGCAGCCTTCGCCGCGGACGATGATCGGGATGTCGCTTTCGGCGTAGCCGCCCATCCGCGTGAAGTGGAGCCAGAGGTGGTCGTGGGCGGCCCGCTGCAGCTCGGCCGGGGACAGGGATGTCGCGGGTGTGCTCATGGGCATTCCTTTCGGGGGTCTAGCTCCGGCCGGACCGGCGCCACTGCCAGAGGATGTTCGCGAGCATGAGGAGGAGGGCCACGAGGAAGATCGCCGTCCCGATCACGTTGATCTGCGGCGGTACGGCGACGCGGGCCGCGCCCCAGACGAAGAGCGGGAAGGTCTGCTCGGAGCCCGAGACGAGGTAGGTGATCACGAAGTCGTCGACGGAGAGCGCGAAGGCGAGGAGCCCCCCGGCCATGACGCCCGGGGCGATGAGCGGGAACGTGACGCGGCGGAAGGTGCTCCACGGCGTGGCGAAGAGGTCCATCGCCGCCTCTTCCAGATGGCGGTCGTAGCCCGCGAGACGGGCGCGCACCGTGACGACGACGAAGCTGATGTTGAACATGACGTGGGCGAGCAGGATCGTCGTGAACCCGAGCGGGAAGCTGTAGTTCAGAAAGAGCGTGAGGAGCGAGGAGCCCATCACGATCTCGGGGGTCGCCATGGGGAGGAAGATGAGGAGGTTCGTGCTCGCGCGCCCGCGGAAGTCGTAACGGACGAGCGCCAGGGCGATCAGGGTCCCGAGCGCCGTCGCCAGGATGCTCGATAGAGCGGCGATCTCGAGCGAGAGGACCACCGAGTCGCGCAGGCCGGGGAAGCCGAACGGCCGCGTCCAGTTGTCGAGCGTGAACTCGTTCCACGTGAAGTTGAAGCGGCCGGGCGGGTCGTTGAACGAGAACGCGATCACGATCGCGATCGGCAGGAGCAGGTAGACGAGCGCGAGCAGGGCGAACACGGTGAGCGTGTGGCGGCGAATCGCCGCCCAGGCTCTCGCCGACGTGCCGACGCGCCGCCCGGCGGGGAGCCGCTCCGCCGCGACGCTCATGCGGCCGACCGCGTCGCGCGCTCGCTTCCGACCGCCCGCGCGTAGAGAAGGACGAGGACGAGGATCCCCGCCATGAGCACGAAGGAGAGCGCGGCCGCCTGCGGATAGTCGGCCACCTCCTTGAACTGCGACTGGATGACGTTTCCGATCATGAGCTGCCGCGGCGTGCCGAGGAGCTCCGCGTTGATGAAGTCGCCGATCGCCGGGATGAACGTGAGGAGCGTGCCCGCGAAGATTCCGGGCAGCGAGAGCGGCAACGTGACCCGGAGGAACGCCCGCACGCTCGAGGCGTAGAGATCCTCGGCCGCCTCGATGAGCCGCGTGTCAATTTGCTCGAGGCTCACGTAGAGGGGCAGCGCCATGAACGGCAGGTAGTTGTAGGTGATGCCGGCCACGACGGCGGTGGTCGTCGCGAGGAGCCGCCCGTCCTCGCCGACGAGGTGCAGCGTCCGGAGGGCGTCGACGACGATCCCCTGATCGGCCAGGATCGTCTTCCAAGCCAGTGTCCGGATGAGGTAGGTGACGAAGAACGGCGCGATGACGAGGAGCAGCAGGAGGTTCTTCCACCGTCCTCCGCGGAATGCGATCCAGTACGCGAGCGGATAGCTGATCAGGAAGGCGATGAGCGTCGCGAGGCCCGCGTACTTGAGCGAGCGGACGAAGTGGCTCTGGTAGAGGGTGAAGGCGTCGCGGTAGTTGTCCCACGCCCAGGTGAACTGGTAGCCGGCGAACAGGTCGCCAGACTGGAGCGACGTGAACCCGAGGTAGTACATGGGGACCAGGAAGAAGACGACCAGGAAGAGAATCCCCGGGAGGAGCAGGAGATACGGGATCAGCCGCGGGTGGCGATGGAGGAACACAGCGCTCTCGAGGCGACGTCCTAGGCGCCGATGACCGCCTGGAACTTCTCCTTGTACTCGGGGTTGTCGGACGCCTCCGCGTCGAAGATGAACGTGGTCGCGAGAACCTCCTCGTCCGGAAAGATGAGCGGGTTCCCGACGGCCTCCTCGTCGAACTGGGCGATCTCGTCCTCGGCCCCGACAACCGGGCTGATGAAGTAGACGTACGCGGCGATCCGCGCGGCGACGACCGGGTCGTAGACGTAGTTCATGTACGTCGAGGCCGTGAAGACGTCGCCGCCGTTGGGGATGATCATGTTGTCCGTCCAGAGGTGGCTGCCCGTGTCGACGACCGTGAACTCGATGTCCGGGTTCTTGAGCCCGGCCGCGATATCGCCCGACCAGGCCATGCAGGCCCAGACGTTGCCCGTGTCGAGGTCCTCGGTGTAGTCGTTGCCGGTGAAGCGCCGGATCTGGCCCGAGTCGACCGCGTCCTGGAGCGCGGAGATCGCGCTGTCGAACGCGCCGGCGTCGACGCTGGAAGGATCGGCGCCCTGCGCCGCCATCACGAGGCCGATCGTGTCGGGCATCTCCGTCAGGCAGGTGACCTTCCCCTTCAGCTTGGGGTCGGTCAGGAGCTGGTCGACCGTCGTGACCTTGCCGATCGTCTTCTTGTTGTAGGCGATGCCCGTGAGGCCGGACTGCCAGGGCATGCTGAAGTCGCGGTTCGGATCCCACCCGGGGCTCTGGAGCGCCTCCTGCAGGTTGGCCGCGTTCGTGATCGTCTCCTTGTCGAGGCGCTGGGCGTAGCCGAGTCGGATCATCCGCGCCGCCATCCAGTCGGTCAGGACGACGATGTCGCGGTCGATGTCGTCGCCGGCCGCAAGCTGCGCCTGGTACTTCCCGAACCACTCCTCGTTGTCGTTCACCTCTTCGAGGTAGCGGACCTCCACGCCTGTCTCCTCCGTGAACTGGTTCAGGCTCGGGCGCTCGTTCGTGTCCTCGTTCACGTCGATATAGAAGGGCCAGTTCGCGAAGACGAGCCGGTTCGCGAGCTCCCGCGAAACGGTCGTGGCGGCCGTGTCGCTCGGCTCGGCGCCCTCGCCCTCGATCCCGTCGCCGCCGCCGCAGGCAGCCAGAATCGACGGGAAGCCGAGCACCATGCCCCCCGCAGCGCCGCGGCGGATGAGCTCGCGGCGGGTGATCCTGTCCGTCATCTGGTTCCCTCCTCGTGTTGGTCGACAACGAAGGTGGCCTCCGGGCTCCACGCCAGCGAGACCCGCTCGCCCGGGGAGGCCGCCTGTCCCGCTCCCGGCTCCGCGTTCTGCGCGTAGACGGTCACCGGCCCCGCGGACGTCTCGACGACGTACTGGGTCGAGACGCCGATATAGCTGCGCTCGGCGACGACGCCCTCGAGGACGTTCTCGCCGTCCGCCTGCGCCCCGCCGGCGGCGAGACGGAGCTTCTCCGGCCTGATCCCCACGGCTATACGGCCGCTGCGCCCGGCAAGGGCGGACGCCGGCACCCGGACGTCACCCCCGCCGTCGAGCCCGACGATCCCCTCTCCGTTCAGGCGTCCGGGAAGGAGGTTCGACGCACCGAGGAACCCGGCGACGAACGCCGTCTCGGGTCGCTCGTACAGGTCGGCCGGCGAGCCGAGCTGCTCGATCTTCCCGGCGTTCATGACCGCGATCGTGTCGGCCATCGTCATGGCCTCCTCCTGGTCGTGCGTCACGTGCACGAACGTGATCCCGACCTCGTTCTGGATCCCCTTCAGCTCGAGCTGCATCTGCTTGCGAAGCTTCAGGTCGAGCGCGCCGAGCGGCTCGTCCAGGAGGAGCACCTTCGGGCGGTTCACGAGCGCGCGCGCGAGCGCGATCCGCTGCTGCTGGCCGCCGGAGAGCTGGCGCGGCTTGCGCCGGCCGAGGTCGCCGAGGTCGACGAGCTCGAGCGCCTCTCCGACGCGCCGCTTGAGGTCGTCGCCCTTCACCCCCTTCCGGCGGAGCCCGAAGGCGACGTTCTCGTAGATCGAGAGGTGCGGGAAGAGCGCGTAGCTCTGGAAGACCGTGTTCACGTCCCGCCGGTACGGCGGCAGGCCGGTCACGTCGCGGTCGCCGAGCAGGATCGTCCCGGAGGTCGGCTCCTCGAAGCCGCCGATCATCCGGAGCGTCGTCGTCTTGCCGCAGCCCGACGGCCCGAGCAGCGCGAAGAACCGCCCCTGGTCGATCGTGAGCGAGAGGTCGTCGACGGCCGTGACGTCGTCGAACCGCTTCGTGACGTTCTCGAGCCGGATGTCGGGAGCCGCCGCGGCCCCGTCGCGGGCCGCCGCCGCGTCGCGCTCCTCGACCGCCATCAGTCGATCTTGGCCATGACGTGCTTCACGAGGGTGTACTCCTCGACGGAGTACATGGACATGTCCTTGCCGTAGCCCGACTGCTTGAAGCCGCCGTGCGGCATCTCGGAGACGATCGGGATGTGGTCGTTGATCCAGACGGCCCCGAACTCGAGCTTGCGCGCCGCGTTCAGCGCCCGGCCGACGTCGCGCGTCCAGACCGACGCGGAGAGCCCGTACGGGACGTCGTTCGCCCACGCGATCGCCTGGTCGTCCTCGGCGAACCGCTGCACGGTGACGACCGGCCCGAACACCTCCTTCTGGACGAGCTCGTCGGTCTGCTCGACGTCGACGACGACGGTCGGCTTCACGAAGAACCCGCGGTCGCCGTTCGAGTCGCCGCCCGTGAGGACGCGCGCCTTCGTGCCGCTCGCGCGCTCGAGGAACCCGAACACCCGCTCCTGCTGGCTCTTCGAGATGACCGGGCCCATTTCGATCTCCTCGCCCTCGGCCGGGTCGCCGACCTTGAGCGACTCGACCGCGGGGACGAGCTCGTCGAGAAGCTTGTCGTAGATTTTCGGGCCGGCGACGATCCGCGACGCGGCCGTGCAGTCCTGGCCCGAGTTCCAGTAGCCCGCGACCCTGATCCCCTCCGCGACCGCGGCCGGGTCGGCGTCGTCGAAGACGACGACCGGTGCCTTGCCGCCGAGCTCGAGGTGGACGCGCTTGAGCGTCTCGGCCGCCGCGCGGGCGACCTCCTTCCCCGTCGCGACGTCGCCGGTGAGCGAGACCATGCGCACGTCCGGATGGCGCACGATCCCCGCGCCGACGGGCTCGCCGTCGCCGGTGATCACGTTGAGGACGCCGGGCGGGAGGATCTCGCTCGCGTAGCGCGCAAGGAGGAGCGCCGTGAGCGGCGTCTGCTCGGACGGCTTGAGGACGATCGTGTTCCCCGCCGCGAGCGCCGGGCCGATCTTCCAGATCGCCATCATGAGCGGGTAGTTCCAGGGGGCGACCTGGCCGACGACGCCGACCGGCTCGCGGCGCACCATCGAGGTGTAGCCGCGCATGTACTCGCCGGCCGCCTTCCCCTCGAGGTTGCGCGCGGCGCCCGCGAAGAAGCGCAGGTTGTCGGCGGAGTCCGGGATCTCGCCCTCGACGACCCCCTGTGGCTTGCCGACGTTCGCCGTCTCGGTCCGGGCCAGCTCGTCGGCGTTCTCGTCGAGCGCGTCGGCGAGCTTCAGGAGCATCTCCGAGCGCTCGCGCGGCGTCGTCTCGCGCCACTCCTCGAACGCCTTCTTCGCCGCCTCGACCGCGCGGTCCACGTCGGCCTGCGAGCCGCGCGGGACCTGGGCGATCGTCTCGCCCGTCGCCGGGTTGATCACGTCCTGGGTGTCGCCCTCGACGGCGTCCACCCACTCGCCCGCGACGTAGTTCCGCTGTCGCGACGTCGTCACGCTCATCTCGACCTCCGCTTCTTCGTGGTTCGTTCGGCCGCCGGCTCCGCGTCGTGGCCGTCGGGGCCCGTCCCCCAGTCGTAGAGCTGCTTCCAGAGCTCCAGGTACATGAAGCTCTCGGTGGAGACGACCGTGTCGATCGCCCGCATCCGGTTGATGATCTCGAGCAGGTGGCGCCGGTCGGCGCAGACGAGCTCGACGAGCAGGTCGAACTGGCCGGCGCAGACGACGACGTAGCTGGCCTCGCGCCACGTGGCGATCTCGTCCGCGACCTGCTCCACCGGGCCGTTCGTCTTCACCCCGATCATCGCCTGCGCGTCGAAGCCGAGCCCGAGCGGGTTCGTGACCCCGGTGACCTGGAGGACGTTCTCCCGGCAGAGCCGCGCGTAGCGGTTCCGGATCGTCGCCTCGGAGACCCCGAGCTGCGCGGCGATCTGCCGGAACGGCTCGCGGCCGTTCTCCTGCAGCGCCTCGATGATCTGTCGGTCGAGCCGGTCGATCGAGGCCGGCCGCGAGACCGGGCCACGGTCGATGCTCGCGTCGACCGGGCGTCCCACCGCCCGCCGGCGAGTGCTGTTTGCGGTTTTCGCAGCCACGTGAGGGTCAGGCGGTTTGGGACATGATTCTACTACCGCGTTGCGCAACACGCCACAGTCACGCACATCCGGCTTCGCATTGCGTCTGCCTATCTCGTGCCGAGAGGCATGCGAAGGAGCCGCGGGATCGCCGAGACCGCGCGGGCGGCGGCCGGGCCCCGCTCGCCCTGCTCCTCCGCCCGCTCCACGGCGAGCGTCGCGGCCCGGATCGCGCCGCCGCCGAGCCGCTTGAGGGGCTCCGGAGGGAGCGACGCGGAGGGCGTGCGGACGAGCGGCGAGGCGCTCCACTCGTCGTCGCGGCCGAGCGCGAGCGAGGCGAGGATCTGCCCGCCGAGCCACGCCGGCCCGACGCCGTGCCCCGAGTAGCCGACCCCGTAGTGGATCCTCGCGCCGGGGAGCGTGCCGAAGAAGGGGAAGTGGTCGGCGGACACGTCGATCGGCCCGCCCCACGACCGCTCGATCCTCGCGCCCGCGAGTGCGGGAAGCAGCCTCCGTAGCCCCGCCTCCGCGCGCGCGCCGGTCGCCGCGTCGCCCGTGAAGCGCCCGTCGTCGAGCCGTCCGCCGTGGCCGATCGGCCCGGAGCCCGAGCCCATGACCACGCGCCCGTCGTTCGTCGTGCGGAAGTAGTGGACGAACATCCGCCCGTCGGCGACCGCCTCGCCGCCGGTCCAGCCGATCTCCTCGACGAGCTCGGGGACGGGCTCCGTGAGGACGACATAGGAGCCGAAGTTCGTGAGGAACCGGCGGAGCGGGCGCCAGCCGGCGAGCGCGGCGTTCGTGGCGACGATCACCTCGTCCGCGACGAGGCGGCCCCGCGGCGTCTCGAGCGTCGAGGGCGCGCCGGCGCGGACGCGGGTGACCCGCGTGCGCTCGTGGAGCGCGATCCCGTCGGCGAGGACGGCGCGGCGCAGCGCCCGGGCGAGCCGGGCGGGCTGCACGGTCGAGCCGTCGCGGAACAGGACGCCCCGGCGGAAGACGGGCGAGGAGATCCGCTCCGCGACCTGCTCCCGCGAGAGCGGCTTCGCCTCCTCCGGAACGCCGAGCTCGTCGGCGGTCCGGATCGCCGTCTCGACCGCGGCGTCCTGCGCCGGCGCGGCGGAGACCTTGAGGTAGCCCCCCTCGCGGAGCCAGACGTCCTCGCCGCGCGCCTCGCAGAACGCGCGCACGGCCGGGACGACCTGCGCCGCCGCGCGGCCGATCGCGACGGTCGCGTCGTCGCCGAACAGGGGACGCAGGCGCGAGAGGTGCGTCCAGTAGCCGTTCAGAAAACCGCCGTTGCGCCCGCTCGGGCCCCAGCCGCAGATCTCCGCCGCGAGGACGGCGACGCGGGCCGACGGCTCGCGCTCCCTGAGCGCGAGCGCCGCCCAGAGCCCCGTGTAGCCGCCGCCGACGATCGCGACGTCGGCGCGCTCCTCCCCTTCGAGCGGCGGCGCCTCGGACGCCTGGCCCTCGGCGGCGAGCGCCTCGTCGAGCCACCAGGGCGGAAGCGACGGCCGAACGCTCGGTGCGGGAGACTCCCGGATCGGCATGGCGAGCGAACGTTACGGAAGCCGCCTCGGCGCGCGCGCCGCATCCCTGCCGCCCGCGGCAACGGACGCGATCCGCGGCGACCCGGCGGACGACCTCGCGCCGCCCGTCGAGCCGAACCTCGTCCGCCCGAGCGAGATCCCGGGCGCGCGGCGCGTCGGTCGGAACACGGTCGAGATCCTCCTCTTCCGCGGGCTCTCGACGCCGCTCGCGCTCGGGCTCGTCGTCCTGCAGAGCCGGTTCCTCGAGCCGGAGGGGCGCGGCGCGTACGTCGTCGCGGTGCTCGGCGTGACGATCGTCTCGCGGCTGCTCGGCCAGCTCGGCGTCGCGGTCTCGAACCGGCTGCGGACCGAGGGCGACGAGCTTCGCGGGCTCGTGCACCGTGCGCTCGCGCTCGGGATCGGCGGCGGGCTCCTCGCCGTGCCGGTCATCGCGGCCGCCGGAACCGGAATCGGCGGGATCGACCTCGACGTCGCGCTCGTCGCCGCCTTCGCGCTCGCGCCGAACGTCGTCTGGCAGTCCGTGTCGGGCGTCCTGCTCGGGCAGGCGCGCGTGCGCCTCTGGAACTACGTCCAGCTCGGCTCGCCCGTGCTGACGCTCGCCGGGATGCTCGTGCTCGTCGTCGCGCTCGACCTCGGCGTGCTCGGCGCGGTGACCGCATGGCTCGTGGCGAACGTGCTCACGGCCGCCTTCGCGCTCAGCGCCGCGCGCGACCTCTGGGCGCCGGTCGCGCTGCCGCGGCTCGACCGGGTCGCGCGCTCGCTCGCGGTGCTCGCGGCCGGGATGGGCGCCGTCCAGGTGATCAACCTCCTGAGCTACCGGATCGAGCTCTTCATCCTCGACCGCCACGCGGGGCTCGCCGAGATCGGCATCTACTCCGTCGCCATGCAGGCGGCGGAGGCGATGTGGCTCCTCTCGGCCGCCGTGGCGAACGCGGTGACGGCGCCCGCGATCCACGACGACGAGCCCGGAGCGGTGCGGCTCGTGCGCCGTGCGGCGCTCCGCGCGCTCGGGCTGACCGCGGCGGTTGCGGCCGTCGTCGGGCTCGCCGCGCCGTTCGTCCTGCCGGCGATCCTCGGCGAGGCGTTCGAGGGCTCCGTGCGGCCGCTCCTCCTGCTCCTGCCGGGGATCGTGCTCTACGCGCCGGTGTCGGTGCTCGTCGTCTACCTCTCCGTTCGGCACGGCCGGCCGAGGCTGAGCGTGCTCGTCTCGCTCCTCGGGCTGGCGGTGACGCTCGGGCTGTCGATCGTCCTCATCCCCGAGCACGGCGTCTCGGGCGCGGCGGTCGCGAGCGCGCTCGGCTACGCCGCCGGCGGGGCGCTCGCGTGGCTCTTCTTCGTCCGCGTGGCCGGCCGTAGACTCGGGTGATGCCGCCGAGCACCGTCTGCCTCACGTTCGACTTCGACGCGCTCAGCGTCTGGCTCGCGTACGAGAAGACGACGCCCGCCATGCTCGGGCGCGGCGAGTACGGGGCGCGCGTCGGGGTGCCGCGGGTGCTCGACCTGCTCGCCTCGCACGGGCTCGAGGCGACGTTCTTCGTCCCCGGCCACACGGTCGAGTCGTTCCCGGACGAGACGGAACGGATCCTCGCCGCCGGGCACGAGGTCGCGCACCACTCGTATGCGCACCTCGACCCGAGCACGCAGACGCGCGACGAGGAGCGAGAGGACATGGAGCGCGCCTGGGCCGCGCTCGCGAGGATCGGCGTCGAGCCGGTCGGCTTCCGAGCGCCGTCGGCCGACCTCTCCGCGTCGACGCTCGAGCTCGTGGAGGAGCACGGCTTCCTCTACGACTCGTCGCTCATGGCGGACGACTACACGCCGTTCCGGCCGCGGATCGGCGACCGCGTCGCGCGCGGCGAGCCGCTCGTCCGCGGGCGCGAGGCGCGCTTCTGGGAGCTGCCGCTCTCCTTCGAGCTCGACGACTGGGTGCACTTCCAGTTCAACTTCGACCCGTACCGGCGCGGCGGGTCGACGCCCGGCGACGTGCTTGAGATCTGGACGGCGGAGTTCGACTGGATGCACGCGAACGTCGACGGCGGCGTGCTGACGGCGACGATGCACCCGCAGGTGATCGGCCGCGGGAGCCGGATCGCGATGCTCGACCGGTTCATCCGCCACTGCGGCGAAACGGGGGCGCGCTTCGCCCGGATGGACACCGTCGCGCGCGAGCTCGACGGGGCCTGAGGCTCCGTTACGCTCCGCGTGTGTCGAAGCGGACGCTCGCGCGGGTCGGCGGCCTCGCCGCGTTCCTGGCCGGAGTCTTCTGGGGGTTCACGCTTCCGCTCATCGCGACGCAGGCGACGGACGACCCGGTCGGCCTCCGCTACGACGACTTCAACCGGTGGCTGACCCTGCCGCTCGCGCTTCTGCTCGTGACGCTCGTCGTGCTGCGCGCGCTGCTCGGACGGCGGCTGCCCGCACAGGGGCGGCTCGGGACGACGCTCGCCGCGGTCGGGGCCGGGCTCATGCTGCTCGGGAACCTCGTCGAGTTCTGGGCCGTGATGCTGACGGACGACTACGTCGCCGCGATCGCGGAGGATCGGCGCGTCGACGAGTGGGTCGGGTCGACGATCGGGTGGCTCGGGTTCGTCGTCGGCGCGTTCCTGCTCCTCGTCGGCGGGTCGCTCGTCGCGCTCGCCGCGCAGCGGGACCGCGCGCTTCCGGCCTGGGTGGGGATCATCCTCGCGGCGACCGCGCCTGCGCTCCTCGCGGCGGCCGTGCTCTGGGCGTCGAGCGTGGAGGCGACGATCGTCGTCGCGGTGGCGCTCGGGCTCGCGTGGAACGCGCTCGGCCTGTGGATGCGAGCGCGGGCGACCGGCCTCGCGGAGGCCGCGTTCGTCGCGACCGAGCCGCGCGCGTGAATCGGCACGCTTTCGACACGATCTCGCGCGCTTTCTCCCGCTAGCCTCGAAGCCGGGAGGCGGGCGGTCCCCTCGAGCCCACCCCTGAGGGCGGGGAATGGTCCCGGGCCGTCTCGAGCCGGCACGCCCCAAACGGACGGCGCTACAGTCCTCGGCATGACGGAGCCGATCGATCCGGGCGCCCGCGTCGGGCACGTCCATCTCAAGGTGGCCGACCTCGCGCGCGCGCTCGGTTTCTGGCGCGACGTCCTCGGCTTCGAGGAGCAGGCGCGCTACGGCGACCAGGCGGTCTTCATCTCCGCGGGCGGCTACCACCATCACATCGGGCTCAACACGTGGGAGAGCAAGGGCGGCTCGCCGCCCCCGCCCGGGACGACCGGCCTGTACCACGTGGCGATCCTCTATCCGACGCGCGAGGCGCTCGCGAAGGCGCTGCGGCGCGTGCTCGAGGCGGGGATCCGTCTCGACGGCGCGTCCGACCACGGCGTCAGCGAGGCGCTCTACCTGCGCGACCCCGACGGGAACGGCGTGGAGCTCTACTGCGACCGACCGCGGGAGGAGTGGCCGCGGGCCGAGAACGGCGACGGCGTCGGAATGTTCACTGCGCCACTCGACGTCCGCGCGCTCCTCGAGCTGGCCTCGGACTGACGCCCGCGCTATAGTTCACTTATAGGTGAACAATGAGGCGACACTCGACCGGGCGTTCCTCGCGCTCGCGCACCCCGCGCGGCGCGCTATCGTCGCGCGGCTCACCGCGGGATCGGCGCCGGTCGCCGAGGCTGCGCGCGGCATCCGGGCCTCGAAGCCTGCGATCTCGAAGCACGTGAAGGTGCTCGAGGAGGCCGGGCTCGTGCGGCGGACGGTCGAGGGACGCAGCCACCGCCTCCGCCTGGAGCCGGCGGCGCTCGACCGGACGTCCGGCTGGCTCGACCGCCAGCGTGCGCTCTGGGAGGCGAAGCTCGACGCCGTCGAGCGGCATCTGGCGCGGGAGGACGAGCGCGCGTGAGCGCCGTCCTCCGCCTCAGCCGGCGCTTCGCGGCGCCGCCCGAGCGCGTGTTCGCCGCGTGGACGCACCCGGACGTCCTTCGCGAGTGGTGGGCGGCGAACGTCGAGTGGGAGGGCGCCGAGGCCGAGGTCGACCTGCGCCCGGGCGGCCGCTACAGGCTCGGGATGCGCGACTCGGCGAGCGGCGCCGTGCACGTCGTGACCGGCGAGTACGTCGAGGTCGATCCGCCCTCCCGGCTCGCGTACACGTGGACCTGGGAGGGCGAGCCGGCCGAGATGCAGGGCAGCGAGGACACCCACGTCGTGGTCGAGTTCGTCCCGGCCGGCGGAGGGACGCTCGTGCTCCTCACGCACAGCGGCTTCGCCGACGAGCGCATCCGCGACCTGCACGACGCCGGCTGGACGGCCTGCCTCGACAACCTCGAGCGGCGCGTCCTCGGGAGGCAGCCCGCGTGATCGACGTCGTCGTCGAGCAGGAGATTGCGCGCCCGCGCGACGAGGTGGCCGCGTACGCCTCGGACTGGCACAACGACCCCGAGTGGATCGGCGCCGTGCGCGCGTCCCGGCTCGTCGGCGACGAGCCGTTCGGCGTCGGCGCGCGCGTCGCCCGGCAGGCGTCGTTCCTCGGCCGGAAGTTCGAGTACGTGAACGAGGTGACCGAGCTCGAGCCGGGCACGCGGCTCGGGATGCGCTCGGTCGCCGGGCCGTTCCCGATGCGCGTCGTCTACGAGTGGGAGGACGCGGGCGGCGGGTCGATCATGCGGATCCGCGCGTCCGGCGACGCGTCGGC